>DYSK01000017.1 GCA_020718315.1 Draconibacterium orientale | reverse complement strand
ACGGAATCAAGATTCGTTTTTCGCCATTGAATTCCGTTTCTCTTCCTCCGCTAAAAAAGAAAGTAACATGAGCATATTTTTCAGTTTCAGCAATCCTCACTTGAGATTTATTTTGCTGTTCCATCACTTCACCCAAAGTGTTTTTTAGATCATCTTTGGTATAAGCCAGATGAACATTTTTGAATTTATCGTCGTACTTTGTCATGGTAACATAATACAAGGGCACGATTTTCATGTTAAATTCGGGCATGTCCTGTTGAGTCAAAACGGTGGTTATTTCGCGCAAACGATCGGTTCGGAAGTTGAAACAAAAGACAAGGTCGTTTTCTTCAATTATTGCCAACGGCTTTCCGTTTTCATTTACAATTACCTGCGGATCGACAAATTCGTCGGTTTTTCCTTGCGAATAACAATTTTTGATGGCGTCCACAGCCGAAGTAGCCGTATTTCCAATTCCATTTACCATTAAATCGTATCCACGTTTGATTCGTTCCCAACGTTTATCTCTGTCCATGGTATAGTAACGACCAATAACCGATGCGATTTTTGCATTGTTGGTTTTAAAATGATCTTCCAGTTCCTGAACATAAGTAGCACCGCTACGTGGATCTGTATCGCGTCCATCGGTCAAAACATGTACAAAAACATCTTCTAATCCATGCTGCGTCGCAATATCGGTCAGTTTCATCAAATGCTTTGTCGACGAGTGTACGCCACCATCGGAAACCAAACCCAGAAAATGGACTTTTTTCTTATTTGTTTTTGCGTACTGAAAAGCGTCTGTAATGGTTTTATTTTGTTCGATTGATCCGTCTTTTATAGCGCGATTGATTTTTACCAGATCTTGATAAACTACCCGACCGGCTCCAATGTTTAGATGGCCAACTTCCGAATTTCCCATTTGTCCATCAGGCAAACCTACGTTTTCTCCATCGGTAAGCAGATGAGAATGAGCGGCATTTTCGGGCTGGTATAAACTCTTGATATATTTTGTGTTGGCTTGGTAAATGGCATCGGCTTTGTCTTTTTTGCCTTCGCCCCAACCGTCCATGATGATAAATACAACTTTTTTACTCATACATTTTCTTTCTAAATCGTGATTCGAAATTACGCTGTGCTTTGGCTAGGAAGAAAATCCTCCATAAGAACACAAACCACAAGGTGATTTCTTATTAAATTGGTGCGCAAAGATACAGAAGATTCGGCTTTCAAATCTTAATGGGTTTAGAAATACCTATATGTGATGATTTAAAGAGATCTAATTTTTCTTACGCTATCCAGATTGTTTTGATATTTACAAATTCTTTAATCCCATAATGCGAAAGTTCTCGCCCATAGCCTGATTTCTTAATTCCGCCAAAAGGCAAACGCGGATCAGATTTAGTCATTCCGTTGATAAAAATTCCGCCGCTTTCTATTTCTCGAGCCATTTTTTCGGCTTTGATTAAATCGTTTGTCCACAAACTTCCTCCCAAACCAAAGTCCGAATCGTTGGCGATTTGAATGGCTTGTTCTTCCGTTTCAAATCGAATAACACTAAAAACCGGCCCAAAACTTTCTTCGTGATACAGTTTCATTCCGGATTTTAAGTTGGTGACAATAGTAGGCTGGTAAAAATATCCGTCGCCATTTATAAACGCTCCGCCTCTTTCCAATAGTGCGCCTTGCGCGATAGAAGATTGTATTTGCGCATGAATTTCTTCGCGCAGATCCAAGCGAGCGAGTGGCCCCACATTCACCTTTTCATCTAAAGGATTTCCAATTTTCAATTTGTCTAATTCTGTATGGAGAAGTTGTAGAAATTCCTTTTCGATGCTTTGATCAATGATAAAGCGTTTGGCGGCAATACAACTCTGTCCGTTGTTCAACATCCTGGCTTGAACAGCCACTTTTGCCGCTTTTTGGATATCAGCATCTTTCAATACAAGGAATATATCTGCTCCACCCAATTCCAAAACCGTTTTTTTAATTTCCTTTCCCGCAGTCATGGCTACACGACTTCCGGCAAATTCGCTCCCGGTGAGCGTACACGCTTTTATTTTCGGATTTTTGATCACCGCATCCACTTGATTGCTTTTAATTATGAGGTTTCGAAATAGATTGGAAGGAAAGCCGGCAAGCTGAAAAACACTTTCAATTGCCAAGGCGCAGCCCTGAACGTTGCTGGCATGTTTCAGAACGCCGGCATTTCCGGCCATCAAAGCTGGAGCGGCAAAGCGAAAGACTTGCCAAAAGGGAAAATTCCAAGGCATAACCGCCAGAACCACCCCAATGGGAGCAAAACTGACAAAACTTTTCGAAGCGTCGGATTGTATTCGTTCATCGGCCAAAAGAAATTCAGCATTCACTGCATAATAATCGCATACCCAAGCCGATTTTTCAACTTCAGCCATAGATTCAGAGAGCGGTTTTCCCATTTCCTCGCTGATAGTTTTAGCAAATTCTGCTTTTTTTTGGCGAAGCACAGCAGCGGCTTTCAACATCAAAGTCTTTCGCTGAACAGATGGTTCATTTTTCCAGATTTGCCAATCCGCATCCACTGCTTTGACAATCTCTTCTACTTCTGCGTCGTTGTGTTCTTTGTACTCTTTAATTAAATTCCCATTGGCAGGATTTATACTTTTCATCGAATGATTATTTTACGGGGTATTTTTTATTTGCAAAATAAGCAAAAATGGACAATCCCATCAACAAAGCAACTGCATAATAAACGAAATCAGGAATCGGCATAGGATCACCGGAAGCATAGGAATGCAGCCCCGACAAATAGTAGTTTACGCCAAAATAGGTCATCAACACTGAAAAATAGGCGAAAATGCTTGCCACATTGAAAGCGAAAAAGCTTTTCATTCCGGGAATCATTCGCAAGTGAACAATAAAAGCATACACCAAAACAGTGACAAAGGCCCAAGTTTCTTTTGGATCCCATCCCCAATAGCGGCCCCACGATTCGTTTGCCCAGATTCCACCTAAAAAGGTTCCAATTGTAAGCAAATACAAACCGGCGATGAGTGAAGCTTCATTTATCCGACTGAGTTCTTTGATTTTGATCTGAATGCGAGCTTGGTTTTCGTGCGATTGGAGCAACATCAAAACAAGATTCAGAATTCCTAAAAAGCTTCCCAAAGCCAAAAATCCATAGCTTGCTGTGATCACCGCCACATGAATGGTCAACCAATAGGATTTCAAAACCGGAACAAGATTGGTGATTTCGGGATTCATCCAACTTAGATGTGCCACATAAAGAATCAAAAAAGTAAGAACAGCAGTAGCACCTAATGCTATGGGCGCTTTTTTGTAGAAGGAAAGCCCCGCCAACATACTTGCCCATCCAATAAAAATCATCGACTCATAACCATCGCTCCAAGGCGCGTGACCGGCAATGTACCACCGTAAAGCTAAACCGGCAGTGTGCACAATAAATCCCAGAAACAAAGCGGAAACCAAAAATACAATCAGCCATTTGAAACGATTTTTCGGCCAAAGTATCCGGATAAAGAGAAGAACTAATAATACAAAACCGAGTAAGCCATTTACAAATGAAAGTTGCTTAAATATATCGATGCGATTGTATAATATTTCCAGGTTGAAATGAGCGGTATCTTTTATTTCTTCAGCCGCATACTTTTGTTGAAATGCATGTATGGCTTCCAAATAAGAATCGGCTTCCCCCCAATTATTCGACGCAATTCCTCTTTTTACTGCAGCCAAATAATTTTCAACTATCGATTTAACGAAAGCGGCTTCTTCGCTAGGAAAAATATCTAATTTGTCGGTCATGCTTTTCCAGGGTTCTTGTGGCAAATTTGGGACGGGAAAAATTGTTAGAAAACGACCGGTAGCAGCCATATAGAATACATTTACGCGTTCGTCCACAGAAATTACGTCTTTATCGAAAGTAGAACGCAGCGCCGGATTTTTTCGGTAGGCTTCGTCCACAAATTTATCGAGTTTATAGGCATTTTGTTGATTTTGGTAGAAAAAATCAGCAAAAGCGACTCGGGAATTTGCATTGCCAATTACCTTTTTCAACTCAGCGTTCGACACTTTTATCAGTTCCTGATGCATCCAAAAATCCGGATCAATCATCATTCCTAATAAAATCTGATCGGTATTCAATCCTTTATAGCCATTTTGCCGACTAAATTTCCGAAAAGTTTCACCACTCATCGAGTTGAGCGGTTTAAAACGAGCATTGTGGCCTTGAACAATAATTTTGCTAAACTTATCTAAATGCTGTTGCGGAATATTTTCGAGTTGTTGGATAGCTGTTTGTGCAGAAATCGAAGAGCTTGGAAGAATACTCAACCCCGAAATCAAAAGAAAAGCCAATGTAAAACTGCATACATTTTTTGTACGAATAATTTTCTGAAAGTGCGTTGATCTTTCGAAAATAGCTAAAAACATCCCTAAAATCATCAACCCATATCCAATATAAGTGATTAACATTCCCCAAAAATCATGATTTACAGAAAGGATAGTGCCTTTTTCGTCTGTATCATAAGAGGACTGAAAAAAACGAAATCCTTCATAATCAAGAACATTGTTCATAAATATGCGAAAATCTTTTTTCAGGCCAATTCGATTGTCGATTAAAGTTACCTCGCTTGCGTATGAAGAAGGGCTGTGAGATGCCGGGTATCGTTCAAGTTGAAAATCGTTCAGTTTTAAACTAAAAGGCAATTCGATGTTTTTTGATCCATAACTCACTTCAAATGTTTTTCCATCAAATTGAATTCTATTGGCTGGAGCTACATAGCCTTTTCCGCCAATGGCATAGGTTTCGATTCGTTTTCCTTGCGAATTTTTCAAAATAAAGCGCGCGGCATTGACACCTGTATTTTCTTCCATTTGAGATGGCTGAACACTCATTTGAGCATGCTTGTAATGTGTCTTCAAAACTAGGTTTTCGCTTCCTATTTGATAAACAACACGTTCGTCGAAAGGATAGAGCGAATCCATTTTCAAAGGAATATTTTCGGTCGACATCATGTTCAAACGAGCGCCATCCTGTGGAAGACGAATAAACAGTCCTTCAGAAGTGGATGAGATTTCGATGGTATTTGCTTGCCTTTCCTTTGCCTGAAAGCTGACTCTATTGAGTCCAATTGTTTCAGATTCCCCTTCGAAAAGCGAAAAACGATTGAATTTCCCATCTACCGTGGCGCTTAAATTTAGCATTTGCGGACCTTCGGCGGCTTCGGCAATAACTTCCTGAGCATTTACAAGATACTCAGTGCAGATTAAAGTGTATTTTTCGTTGGTGATATTTAAATGGACTTTCCCTTTTGCCTTTGTGATAGGAGAAAATAAAACACTTTCTTCAGACGAATATTCCTTCCCTTCTTCTGAAATACTCAGACGGACATAGGTTTCGTCTGTCATCAGCAAATTGGACGACTGTCCCTCACGAATAGCCAAAACGCCTTCAAAACCGATATAACGCGTTACAGCTGCTCCAAGAATGATAAGCAGAAAAGCCAAATGGAAAATAAAAACACTGTATCGTTTTGTTTTGAAAGGATTGTATTTGAACGCACTCCAAGCAATATTAAGAAATGTAATCAAAATGACAATTTCGAACCACCGGGCATTATAAACTGCCGCTTTTGCAGCCACAGAGCCAAAGTCGTTTTCGATAAAAGTAGCCAATGCGGTGGAAAAAGCAATAAAAAGCAATAAAATTCCGCCAAACATGATAGATAAAATGAAGTCTATAAATTTTCTCATGAAACAATTATTTGAGCTAGGTTGTTGAGCAAATATACAAAAGGATTTGTTTGTTTATTAAAAAACAGTAGTGTTGACATATATTTAACTTATGGAATATATTTGATTATTTGCTCCATGTAACAGGGAAATAATTGTTTTGGCCTCAGCAGTCATTGCTTTCGAGCCGAAAAAGAAATTTTATGCAATTTATTTAACCGTTTATTCGACCCATTCTTCTTCAGGGCGAAGAAGATTATACACTTTTTCGGCGGCCAATTTTTCGGCTCCTTTTATGGAATAGTCAATCGCTTTTTCTTTAGCTTCGCCATTGATATACACTTCCACTTCGAACTGCTTTCGGTATCCCACACCAATTTCCTTTACCAATCTAAATTCGAGTTCAATTTTTTCCTTTTGGCAGTATTCCAAAAGTGCACTTTTGTGGTTTATTTCCGTGGTTTCGAGTTCTTCTAAATTGTAGTGAACCAAAATAATTCGATTTACGAGAATATCGGCCGTAAAATCGTAGCCTTTGTCCAGATACAACGCTCCCACAAAGGCTTCAAAAGCATCGCCATTGATCGATTTAAATTGCTTATTGCTATCTGTATCGGCGGTAATGAACTGATCGATTCCCAATTTTTGCGACAACTTATTCAGGGCTGTTCGGCTTACAATTTTGGAACGCATAGAAGTTAAAAACCCTTCATCTCTCAACGGAAATTTCTTAAAAAGCAATTGAGCCACGATGGCGCCCAAAATTGCATCTCCAAGATATTCGAGCCGTTCATTATTAAGTTTCAGCCCATTGTATTTTTCAATGGCTGCAGAGCGATGTCGAAAGGCCAGCTTATAAAGAAAAATATTTCCGGGATAGAACCCGAAAATATTTTTTATTGATTGGTAAAAGGCTTTTTCTTTAGAAAAAAATGCTTTAACCGATAATAGGCTGTTTAAAATCAACTAGATTTTGTATTTTTTGAGAATAATAGAGGCATTGTGCCCGCCAAAACCAAAAGTGTTTGTCAAAGCGGCATTCACAATTCGTTTTTTTGCTTTTCCAAAAGTAAAGTCAAGATTAGGATCGATTCCCGGATCAAGATTAAATTGATTGATGGTTGGAGGAATAATGTCATTCTGAACAGCCAAAATTGTAGCAATTCCTTCAATGGCGCCTGCAGCACCCAAAAGATGGCCTGTCATAGATTTTGTACTGTTGATTGAAATTTTGTAAGCATGTTCTTGAAACAAACTTAATATGGCCAATGGTTCAGATATATCACCCAAAGGCGTTGATGTTCCGTGTGTATTCAGATGTTCTATTTCTTCTTTTTGCATTCCGGCATCTTTAAGCGCAGCTTGCATGGAAAGCATGGCTCCATATCCTTCAGGATGAGGAGAAGTCATATGATAAGCATCGGCAGAAAGGCCTCCGCCGGCCACTTCAGCATAAATTTTTGCTCCACGAGCCAAGGCGTGTTCCAATTCTTCAAAAACGAGTCCGGCACCACCTTCTCCAATCACAAAACCATCACGATCGCGATCAAAGGGTCGTGAAGCTGTTTTTGGATCGTCATTTCTTGTGGAAATGGCATGCATGCCATTGAAGCCGCCAACGCCAGCCGCATTAACAGCCGCCTCGGAACCGCCAACAACAAATGCATCGGCATAACCAATGCGGATGTAATTGAAAGCATCTACCATTGCGTTAGCAGAAGAAGCACAAGCCGAAACGGTGGCAAAATTAGGTCCACGAAATCCGTAACGAATTGAAATATGTCCGGCCGTAATATCGGCAATCATCTTAGGAATAAAGAAAGGATTGAAACGGGGCGTTCCATCGCCTCTAGCAAAATCGCTAATTTCTTTCAAAAAAGTTTCCAACCCGCCAATTCCCGAAGCCCAAATAACACCAACCCGATTGCGATCCAGATTTTCAGATTCTATCCCTGAATCTACAACAGCTTCGTGAGCGGCAATTATTCCGTATTGCGCATACAAATCGTACTTACGAGCTTCTTTTCGTTCGAAATAATCTTCCGAGTTGTAGCCTTTTACTTCGCAGGCAAACTTTGTTTTAAACTTTGTTGTGTCAAATCTTGTAATAAGGTCAGCACCTGAAACTCCATTAAGCAATGCGTTCCAGAACTCCGGAACGGTATTGCCTAATGGAGTTATGGCACCAAGACCAGTAACAACTACTCGTCGTAATCCCATAAAAGAATTTCTTATAGAGCGTGTTCTTCGATATAGGCAATTGCTTCGCCTACTGTTTGAATATTCTCTGCTTGATCGTCAGGAATGCTCATGTTGAATTCTTTTTCGAATTCCATGATTAATTCAACTGTATCTAGTGAATCTGCACCTAAGTCGTTTGTGAAACTTGCTTCAGGTGTAACTTCACTTGGATCTACCCCTAATTTATCAACAATAATGTCAATAATCTTAGCTTTTTTATCAGACATGTTTTTCTCCTTTTTAATTTAACAAGGTGCAAAGAAAAATATTTACTGCATACAAACCAAAAAAAACATTGAATTTAATATGTTATATATAGTTAAATCGTTGATTGGAAAGACTTTTATCGATTCGAATATTCGACCGATAAATTCGATAAATATCCAAAACGGGTAAATTCTTAAGTTTTTTGCCATTTTTGAGCCTGAGAAAAAACGAGATTGATGCATTTAAAAACATAATTTTGCATAAAAAGGGCTGAAATGAAAAAAATTGCAATTTTCGCATCGGGAAACGGAAGCAATGCCGAAAACATAGTTCTCTATTTTAGAGAAAAGCAGACTGCAGAGGTTATCCTAATTGTGAGCAACAACCCAATGGCTATTGTTTTGGAACGTGCCTTAAAATTGGGCGTTGAGAGTAAAATTATTGCAAAAGAGCAATTTCAGAACCCGGAATCTTTACTTGAGGAATTGGCAATGCGGCAAATTGATTTGATCGTATTGGCAGGATTTCTTTGGTTGGTTCCGCCCGCATTTGTCAGAACTTTTCCCCAACGAATCCTCAATATTCATCCGGCACTTCTGCCAAAGTATGGCGGAAAAGGAATGTATGGCAATCGGGTTCATCAAGCCGTTTCGGTTGCCGGTGAAACCGAAAGCGGTATTACCATCCATTTCGTAAACGAGTCTTATGATGAAGGAGACATTGTTTTTCAGAAAAAAACGGCCATTAACTTTGGCGAATTACCAGAAATTATTGCACAAAAAATACATCAATTGGAACACGCATATTATCCAAAAGTGATTGAGGAAGTGCTAAAAAGAAATAATTTACATTCCGCTGATTAGGCCTGAGAGAGGAGTGATGGATAAGAAATATGTTTTATTTCATCAAAACCCAATTCTTACTCAAACATCATCGCATACAAACGTTCAATTCCCTGCGATAACTCAGGAATAGACACGTATTTGCTTTTTCTCAGATATTCTTTTCGATCGAAAAAAACCAAAAGGGTTGGATTTGAAAAGACGCCAAATTCAGAAGAAATCTCTGGATGTTTCTCTGAATTAATAAAATACAACTTCATTTGAGGATAATCTTGCATAATCAAGTCCTTTACTTTTGGACGAAGACTATGGCAAGGCGCACACTGATCGCTATAAAAATAAGCTATCAATCCGGCATCGTTAGCAATGGCTTCCTGCAGTAAAGTTAGACCGTTCAATTCATTATCCATTTGCATTTATTTTTTAAGCCGCAAAAGTAATCATTTTTAGATTTTATTAGCTTTGCAACAGATTAAAATAAACAAAACCTTGTCTTCATTTAGCGAATCTCATTTTTTATGGAAGAACTAAAACAAACTGCTTTGCAAAAAAAGCGCCCTACACTTTTAACCGTTTTGGCTGTTTTGAGTTTTATCGGCTCCGGAATATCTTTTTTCTCCTATCTGATGATGAGTATTTATTACAACGCATTTTTGGAAGTTTTTCAATCTGATTTAGCCGAAACTTACAAGCAAATTGGTGTGGAAATAGATACAGATACAATTATCAATTTTTTCAATGCTGCAGGCCGACCATTTTTTATATTCAGTACATTGGCTTATTTTGGCTCTTTATATGGTGTATATAAAATGTGGAATTTACAAAAAGTCGGAATTCACTTCTATACCATTTCACAATTGGTTGTTTTATTGCTCCCCTTGTTATTTGTAAGCAGCGATCTTTCTGCTGCGCCGGGCTTATTGTTTACACTCCTTTTTGTACTGTTGTATTATAGAAGTTTTAAAATGATCGAAAATGAAACTTGATCAGATTCATAAACGGCCTTTTTTGCTAAAGACAAGCCTATTTATATTAAGCAGTTTGCTTTTTGTTTTTGACTTGGGTATTATTTATTCTGCTTATTTTTACTCCGAAGCAAAAAAAGGATTGGAAGCTTATCTCGCAGAAACTTTCATTCGTTTTCCTTTTTGGCTTATTTTCTCCGTATTGATTTTTATTGCCCTTGTTTTTTCGCTCTCTGTCATATTGATGTGGTTCAGAAATAAAGTTGGCTTATTTTTATTTTCTTCTCTTTCGTTCGCATTTGCTTTACTCTTGCTTTTTGCTGAGCAAGTAGATTGGTTTAACTTAATTACTTTGCTTGCTTTATCGGTCGCTTTATTGGTTCACATACCTTATTTTACAGAAAAACACCTGCGCACTAAAAAATAAAATTTCCGCATTGCATCTGTAATTTCCTCCTTGTCAAAGCCCAAATACTTCAACATAATAGATATAACCATTTCTATAAATCGAACTAAATTCTGAATTAGTTGACTCCAAAGAAAGCAAGTTTTTAGGTAAATTTATTTTAAGGAATTTTATTTATCTAAAATAGAGTCAGGTATTTATTAGAAATGAAGAATATACATCTTTATCAAATGTGAACAAATGTTAAAATAATTTTAATTTTATGTTTTTCGTATATAAAAACTAACTAAATTGCACCCTTGTTAAGCCGGAAGGGGTATCCGGCTAACTTTTAGGGTTATGAAAAACTTAAACCTATATTGAAAATCATCTATTCATTAATTAATTAATTAGACGTTATGAGAAAATTTGTTCTAATGCTCGCTTTGGTTGCCCTTGTTGGCATTCAGGGTGTGTTTGCACAAACTTCTGTTAAAGGAACTGTAACCAGTTCTGATGACGGAAGTACTCTTCCAGGTGTATCTGTTGTTGTTGAGGGCACTAGCCTTGGTACCACAACGGATATGGATGGTAAATTTACATTATCAGTTCCGGCTAATGCAAAAGCGCTTGTTTTTTCCTTTGTAGGAATGGAAAAGCAAATTGTAGCTTTTACAGGACAAACTGTAATTAATGTTGTACTGAAATCATCCGCTTTAGATTTGGATGAATTTGTTGTTACAGCTCTTGGTATTTCCCGTGAAAAGAAATCATTGGGTTATGCTGTTGAAAATCTTGGCGAAGAAGCTTTGGGAGAGGTTCGTGCCTCTAATCCAGTTGCCGGATTGTCCGGAAAAGCATCAGGTGTTAAGATTACTCAACCAAATACTATGGGAGGATCTGCAAACATTATCATTCGGGGTAACGCTTCCATTACCCAAAACAACCAAGCTTTATTTGTTGTAGACGGTGTTCCTATTAGCAATACAAACACAAGTACAAACCAAGGTGGTTGGGGTGGATATGACTACGGAAATGCCGCCAGCGATATCAATCCCGATGACATAGCTACAGTGACTGTTCTTAAAGGTGCTGCAGCTACAGCTCTTTATGGCTCTCGCGCTGCAAACGGCGTTATCGAGATAACAACCAAAAAAGGCAAGAAAAAAGACGGTATTGGTGTTACAATCAATTCTGGAGTAACATTCAACAGTGCCGATCCAGCCTCTATGCCAAAACAACAAGATCAATATGGTGGTGGTTATGGTCAATTTTATGAAAACGAAGGTGTTCCTGGCGCTTTGGATTATAATTTCTTTTGGGCAGATCTTACCGGTGACGGAATCAATGAATTAATTGCTCCAACATCAGAAGATGCTTCTTGGGGACAAAAATTCGATCCTAATTTGATGGTTGTTCAGTGGGACGCTTTAGATCCTAACAAACCAAACTATGGTATTGCTACTCCTTGGGTAGCTCCCGAGAACAATTTTCAATATTTCTTTAAAACCGGAATTAGATTCACAAACAACGTGACTTTTGAAGGCAGCGACGAAAAAGGAAATTTCCGTTTATCTTATACCAACGATGACGAAACAGGCATGTTGCCTAACTCATCTATAGAAAAACACGTTTTAAATTTTGGGGCAAGTCGTAATTTATCTGATAAGCTTACCGTTGAAGCAAACGTTTCCTACACAAACCAAAAAGCTGTTGGTCGTTATGGAACAGGCTATGATGGACAAAACGTCATGCAATCATTCGGTCAATGGTTTCAGGTAAACGTTGACTTTCAAAAACTAGAAGAACTTTATCTACGTGACGACGGTTCTCAATTATCTTGGAACTCAAGTTACTATGATGATTTAACACCTATTTATTTTGATAATCCTTATTGGGTTCGTTACAAAAGCTATAACGACGACCACCGTAATCGTATCTTTGGTTTCAGTTCGTTAAATTATAAACTCAATGATTGGGTAAGCGCCAAAGCAAAAGTTTCAATTGACTCTTACACTGAAACACAAAACGAACGCATTGCTGTTGGTTCTGTAGATCAATCTAAATTCAGTAATTATACTCGCCAATCATCAGAGTTAAACTACGACTTTATGTTGAATTTTAATAAAAATTTCAACGACTTCTCCGTTACCGGATTGTTGGGAACCAATGCTCGCCGCAATACAATTGAGTCTATTTATGGTTCGACAGTTGGAGGATTAATTGTGCCTGATTTGTATGCAGTTAGCAATTCCGTTTCTCCGGCAAGCGTAAGTGAAGCATTACAAAAATGGGGAACCAATTCTCTATACGCTAGCGCTTCTATTGGCTACAACGATTTTGTTTTCGTTGATTTAACCGACCGTTACGATGTTTCTTCTACACTTCCCGAAGGAAGCAACGGATTCAACTACTATTCGGCTTCTACCAGTATTCTTTTAACTGAACTTGAAGTATTGAAAAACGTTCCTATTCTATCGTTCTTAAAATTAAGAGCCAACTACGCTGAAGTTGGAAATGATGCTCCTGTTTACAGTTTGTTCTCTACTTACTCACAAGGAACCAATTGGGGCAGCGACGCATTATTTTCTGTAAACAGCACCATGCTGAATCCGAATTTACGTCCTGAGCGTACAAAATCTTTCGAACTAGGTATGGAAGCCAACTTCCTTGATAACCGTATTCGTGCAGACGTTGCATATTACAACAATCGCTCTATTGATCAATTAATGCCTGTTACCGTTTCTCCATTATCTGGATATTCTAACATCTGGATGAACTCAGGGGAAATCGAAAATAAAGGTATCGAATTGTCTTTAACAGCGAATGTTCTAAAAACAGATAATTTTAACTGGGATCTAAGTGCAAATTGGTATAAAAACAGCAACACCGTTTTAAAACTTTACAAAGCAGAAACGGGTGAAGAAGTAACTAACATCTTGCTAATGTCTGCATGGGATGCCTCTGTAAACGTTACTGTTGGAGAACCTTATGGCGTTATTCGCGGTGTTGATTATGTTTATACTAATGGAGAGCCTACAGTAGGCACAAACGGTTATTATCTAAAGGGCCCTGCTAAAGATGCCATCATCGGAAACATTCAACCTGATTGGAGTGCCGGTCTATCGTCCAGAATGTCTTATAAAGGATTTTCTTTAAATGTTCTGTTTGACGGACAAAAAGGCGGTGATATTTATTCTGTAAACACCAAATATGGTGAAGCAACCGGTGTGTATGAAATAACCGCAGGAACTAACCAATTAGGAAATCCTCAACGTGACCCGGTATTGGATGCAGCAGGTAATGTTGTAGCCGGAGTTACTTTAGCAAACGCAAGTCCTCTTTCAGGAGGTTATGTTTTACCAGGTGTGAAAGAAGATGGTACTCCTAACGATATCCTTGTTACAGCCAGCCGTTGGGGTCGTGCTTTTTATTATACAAACAGCCCAACCGCCCGTTACGTATTTGATGCTTCTTACATCAAATTCCGCGAACTTTCTGTAGGCTATACTTTAGACAAGAAATTAGTTGATAAAACACCTTTCAGCAACATTACCTTTTCTGTAATTGGACGTAACTTAGCCATCTTGTTCAAGAACACTGAACACTTCGATCCTGAAATGTCTTTAGGTTCGGGCAATGCTCAAGGTATTGAAAGTGGGGCATATCCAACCACAAGAAGTATCGGATTTAACTTGAAACTTGGTATTTAAATAACAACATTAAAAAATAGAGTATGAAAACGATTAAGTATATATTTTCTGTTCTGGTGTTGGTTATTGCCTTCGCATCAACTTCTTGCGAAAAACTCGATAACATCAACCCCAAAGCAGCAACAGAAGTTCCTGTGAACACCCTGTTCTCAAACGCGCAGGTTGCCCTTGTGAACCAAGTAAACAACATGAGTGTGAACTACAACACCACCCGTTTATTGGTTCAGTACTGGCAAGAAACAACCTATTTTTCGGAAGCACGTTACGACTTTTCGAGCCGTAATATTCCTGATAACTATTCTACAGCTTTGTACCGTGATGTAATCATGGATTTAAAAGAAGCTAAAACTATTTTGGAAGCCAATGTCTTCACAGGCCCCCTTGCAATTCAAAGAGACAATCAAGTAGCCATCGCTGACATTTTGCAAGTGTATGCTTTCCAGGTTGCGGTTGATGCATTTGGTGACATGCCATATTCTGAAGCTTTATTGGGAATTGCAGATGCAACGCCTGCTTACGATGATGCTGCGACTATTTATACCGATTTATTGGCTCGATTAACCGCAGACATTGCTAAATTAAGCGTTGATGCTTCTCAAGGCAGCTATGGAAGTGCCGATTTTATCTATGGCGGAGATGTGGCACTTTGGAAAAAGTTTGCTGCTTCATTAAAATTACGTATTGGTATGCGCTTAGCCGATTTTAACGCAACTGCTGCTAAGGCTGCCGTTGAATCAGCTTATTTAGCCGGCGTTTTTGCATCACAAAGCGAAAGCGGAATTCTTTATTATCCTGGCGTTTACCCTCACGTAAATACCATTTATATTGGATTCTCTGTTGATGGTCGTTTAGACTATATCCCAACCAACACCCTGGTTAATTTAATGAAAAGCCTAGGCGATCCTCGCTTACCTCTTTATTTTACTCAAATAGGTGGTGATTACCTTGGTGCTGTTGCCGGTGCTGATGCTGCTGCTACTTATAGTGCGTATTCGCATTTTGCTGATCGATTCTTCCAACCTGAGTTTGAAGCTATCTTGATTGACTATGTTGAAGTACAATTTCTATTGGCCGAAGCTGCTCAGCGTACATGGAGCGTTGGCGGAACAGCCGAGAATTATTTCAACAACGGCGTGAAAGAAAGTATCCTCTATTGGGAAGGTACCGATGCAGATGCCAGCGCATATTTAGCTGCCAATCCCTACAATGCTGCCAATTGGAAACAATCCATTGGAACTCAAAAATGGTTGGCTCTTTATAACAGAGGCGTTGAAGCTTGGGCTGAATGGAGAAGACTTGACTATCCTGTGTTAAATACTCCAACCGGCATGGTTTATACCGATATTCCTAAGCGTATGCCTTATCCTTTTAATGAGATTAAAAACAATAAAGACAATTATGTTGCCGCTTCAGCTGCTATAGGTGGTGACGATTGGCGCACAAAATTGTTCTGGGATATTTTCTAACCAATCTCGAATTTAATACTGAAAGGTTACCTCTAAAAAGGTAACCTTTTTTTTTGCTAAACCCACATCCTCAAATCGGCTGAATTAAAAGGCCCCTTAACATTTTATTTTATAATATTTTGTTAAGGATTAAAACTTTTTTATCTTTGGGATTCAAAATCGCTTATTTTTTGTTAAATATGTCCGATTTTGAACATTTTTTTAAGAATAAACAAGCTGTTTAAAACTGAAATTAAACAGAATTTATTATATGGGAAATTTTAATTTTATTACTAATCAAATTTTTGAAATTATGAGAAAATTTTCAATTTGGCTTGTCGGTTTATTGCTTTTGGCGAGTGCCGGCTTAGCTAATGCACAAACTTCTGTTTCAGGTACTGTTACCAGTGCTGATGACGGTTTGTCCTTACCCGGTGTTGCCGTAATTGTAAAAGGAACTACAATTGGTACAACCACCAATATGGAAGGGCTTTATCGCATCGATGTTCCTGCAAATGCAACAACACTGGTTTTCCAATTTATTGGGCTTAAGACTCAAGAAGTACAGATTGGCCAACAAACAACCATTGATGTTGTGTTGAGTTCGGATATGTTTAATCTGGACGAAGTAATTGTGGCCGGTGTTGCCTCCGGCACACAAAGAAAAAAACTCACGGTTTCTGTAGGAAAAGTCAGTTCCGAAGAGTTATTGGAAGTACCTGCCGTAAACGCTGCCGGAGCACTCCAAGGAAAAATGGCGGGCGTTCAAGTGACAACCAATACCGGTACACCTGGTCAATCGGCAACTATTCTTATTCGTGGCGCAACCTCTATTTCCGGTAGCCAAGAACCGCTTTACATCGTTGATGGTGCGATCATTGAAGGTGGATTATCTGATTTGAACGTGGACGATATCGAATCTATCGAAGTTGTAAAAGGTGCATCTGCCTCTGCTCTTTACGGATCGCGTGCAGGTAGTGGTGTTATTGTAGTTACGACTAAAAGAGGAGCCACATTAGCAGCCGGAACAACCAAAATTACAATCCGTAATGAATTTGGTCTAAATCAAATGCCTAAATTCCTTCCTTTAGCTGAGCATCACAACTACGAATTGAAAGAAAACCCAAGCAGTATCTATACCGATTATTTGGGCGTCATTTTCCCCTCTACTTATACCGGAGGAACAGACCCAAATATTTCAGGTATTCGCGTTATTTCGCTTAATCATTATGCTGACAATCCGTATGCATTTGTAAACGACAATCAAGATGCCATTTTCAGAAACGGTAATTTCTACACAAATTATGCTTCTGTTGCTAATAATTCTGGAAAAACCAATTTCTTAATGTCTTTTGAAAATTCGCAAGAAGAAGGCGTTTTGGAATATACCGACGGTTACAACCGAAAAAATTTCCGAATCAATGTGGATCATTTTATTGGTGAGAAATTCAAGATTTCAGCAAGTCAATTAATTGGCAAAAGCTATACCCAAGCTCCCGGTGGAGTAAATAGCAATGGTGGTATTTTCTTCGATGTATTATTCTTATTACCTGATATCGATTTAACGCGTCCTAATGAAGAAAATGGCGATCCTTTTGATGTAAACGTAAGTAACTGGAATAGCAATGAGGACAACCCATTGTACGCCTTGACACAAATCAAAAGAGAAGAAGACAGAACCTATATGGTTGGCACTTACGGTGCTGAATATTTTGCCGCAGATTGGCTTACTTTAGATGCCAAATATGCTTTCGACAGAAGAAATGTAGATTACACTTCTTGGACTCCCAAAGGCATGTTGCAACGCGGCGGAACGCTGTTAGTTGAAGACTTAGGCTCGCTCTACAAATTCGGAAGCGTTACTTTTTCTCAAACCGGTCAATTTACAGCTCATCTCAACAAACAGTTTGGCGAGTTAACGACCAAAGCCAAGTTTAGTTATTTGTTCGAAGACTTACATTATGCCAGCACAGGCGCTACAGGATATGATTTTTCAGTGGAAAACATGCCATCTATGGATGCCATTGTTGGAGCAAAATCAATTACTTCTTACATCGAAGATGTGAGAGCAGACAACGTATTTGGTATTTTCCAATTTGATTTGAAAGGCAAATATTTGGCTGACGTGATGGTTCGTTACGATGGTTCTTCTCTATTTGGAGCCGAAGAAAGATGGAAACCTTATTATCGTATTTCTGCTGCTTATCGTATTAGTGAAGACTTCCCAATTCCCGGTATTCAAGAATTGAAATTGCGCGCAGCTTATGGAACTTCCGGACAACGTCCCGGATTTGCCGCTCAGTACGAAACATTTTCGTTTTCAAACGGATTACCAGCCAATGCTTATACTTTAGGTAATAAATATCTGAAACCTTCCAACTCCGCCGAACTTGAAGTGGGCTTGAATGCAGAATTTCTAAACCGTTTCAGTTTCGAATTTGTGTATGCAAATACCAATACCACAGATCAGATTTTATTAGCACCATTGCCTGCTTATTATGGCTATCAATACCAATGGCAAAATGCAGGTGCTCTCGAAAGTACCGTATTCGAAGCTACTTTAGGCGCAAAAATTATTAAGAAAAAAGATTTTTCTTGGGACGCTAATTTAGTATTCGATCGCATTCGTCAAACAGTCACCGAATTGAATATCCCTGCTTTCCAAACCGGTCCTATCGGTCAGGATGCTGATCAAGCATTCTATATTCGTGCCGGAGAAACTTTTGGCGTAATTTATGGAACTACATTCTTAACTAGTTTAGAAGCTTTGGCTCCTCAATTGGCATCGACTGATAATATCTCGAACTACGAAATCAATAGTGACGGATATGTTATTCGTATAGGAACTCAAGGAACTATTAACGAAAAGCCCATTAAATTATTAGATGCTACCGGAAACCCTGTAAAAGGCGTAATTGGTAATACCAACCCCGATTTCCGTTTAGGCTTAAGCAATACATTAAAATACAAAAATATCAGTTTGTATTTCTTGTTTGACTGGAAAAATGGTGGCGATGTATACAACCGTACAGCGCAGTGGTTATACCGCGATTTACGTCATATTGATGTTGATCAATTTGGCAAACCTGAAAACGAAAAGAAAACAACTGATTATTACTCTACTTTATATGATGTGAACGATATCAACTCCCACTTTGTAGAAGATGGTTCGTATCTTAAACTTAGAGAATTGGCATTGTACTACACTTTGGGAGAAAAAGAATTGAGCGGATTTGCCAATGGCCTTTTTAAATCGGTTAAACTTGGTTTAATTGGACGTAACTTGTTAACATTCACCAATTACACAGGATACGATCCGGAAGTTGGCCAAATTAACAATGGCTATGCCGGATCAAGCCAATATTTCCAATTCGATGCTTATGGATACCCTGCCTACAGAACCATTAGTGGATCATTAACTATAGTGTTTTAATTGGGGTTAATAATGTATAATTTAAAAAAAATCACGAAATATGAAAAATAAAAATTTAATATACGGAATTGTAATTAGCTTTTTGTTTGTGTTTTCGGGTTGCCAAAAGTTAGATGTAGCAAACTTAAACAACCCCGATTCAGCAACTGTATTAGCTAATCCTAACGATCTGGCCGGTTTAGCCGGAGGTGTTGTGAATGGATGGTTCCAAAAATCACAAGAATACGATGGCTTAGCTCTAACCCTTTGGGTTGGTTCAGATCACGGTACTTGTTCTTGGGGGAATGCCGCAATGAGAGATTTCTCTAACGAACCTCGCAACGCTTGGAATAATGATGCCGCATATTCGTATGCCAACGTTTCGCGTACTTATTATTTGGCAATGAATAGCACACTCTCCTTGTCCAATCAAATTATCAATCAAATAGTTGTAAACGGCGCTCAACTCACTACTCCTGCTGAAACTGCTGCAGTTGAAGCGATAGGTCGTTTTGGACAAGCTTTAGGTATGGGCTATGTAGGGTTGGTTTTTGACAAAGGATTTGTTGTAGATGAAACAATGGATGTTCAAATAGATGAAATTCCGGCCGTCCCTTACACTGAACTCAGAGATGCCGCCATAGCTAAATTAGACCAAGTTATCGCCATTTGCAATGCAAATACTTTTACATTGCCGGCCCATTGGATTCCGGGGATGACGTGGACAAATGTTCACCTAGGTAAATTAGCCAATTCGATGGCTGCCCGTCTTTTGGTTTACACCAGCCGCAATGCTGCCGAAAATGCAGCCATTGATTGGGCAAAAGTGAAAACCTATGCTCAAAATGGAATTGATTTCGATTTTGCTCCTCTTGCTGATGATGTTACTTGGTATTCTCTTTATCAAACTTATTCCGTTTATAGCGGTTGGGGACAAGTAGATATGCGTGTAATACATATGATGGATCCCAATATGCCAGATTATTTTCCTGCAAGCGGTTCTTATGCCGATTTACCAAATAACGGAGTTGCTACATCTGCCGACGCACGTTTGCTTTCCGATTTTCAATACAAGTCTTCTTGCCCATTCCGTCCCGAAAGAGGCTATTATCACTTTTCCAGCTATCGTTACAAACGTTTAGATCAATATTTAACAACTTGGACAGAGCCGATGCCGGAAATGCGTAAAGCAGAAAATGATTTACTTCTAGCAGAAGCTAAACTAATGACCACAGACAAGGCGGGTGCAATTGCCATTTTAAATGCCGGTACTCGTGTTTCTCGCGGAGGTTTAGCGCCAGTTGCAACAACAGCCACTACTGCCCAAGTAGCTGATGCAATTACCTACGAACGTACAATAGAATTGTATATTACAGGTTTTGGTATTCCATTCTTCGATATTCGCCGTGCCGATATGCTTCAAAAAGGAACCCCCTTGCATTTCCCGATTCCTTAACAACAATTGGATGTTATGTTGATGGAAAACTATACCTTCGGCGGAGTGGACAATGCTGATGGTATTAATACATCGAACGGCGGTTGGAATGCATCCGGCAAAAAATTGCCAAGTTCGAATATAGTTGCTCCTTCTTCATTCGGCGCAGATTTGCCGTTGATTAAGTAAGCTTACGTTATTTATAGTATTGTTTCAAATATTAAAATTAGATAAATGATGAAAAAAAGTATATTTTATAGTCTAAGCGTTCTGCTTTCATTCGCTCTTGTTTTTACAAGCTGCACGAAAGAAGACGATTATGATTTTGCTAATTACACGCCCATTATTATTGGCGGAGTTGTTGGCCCAACCGTCGGCTTCGCTTCCGGATTGGCTCCTATTACTTATTCTGTCGTAAATCGTGGAGGTTCGACCTACAATTGGACTGTAAGTGGCATTGCCGCAACAATCGTTCAAAATACCGAATATCCTAGCATGGCTTACATTACGTTTGCCCAATCAAATGTGGATGTGGTCGCAACTATCACTGTAACCGAGACTGCTCAAGGTGGAAATTCTTCACAACCTGTAACTTTAACTGTTAATTTAAAGAAATTTAAACCAATCGCTATCACAGGTTTTAATGGTGCTTGGACAGGGGAAGATGCTTGGTACGATGCAGCTGTATCTATTGCTTCAAATGGTGCTACATCACTTGCCGTTACCGGTTTGAGTGAAGGATTTATTGAAGATTGGTGGGCTGAAACAGTTATAAGCGGTGGAACATTCAACATGACCGTAAATCTTGACAATGGAACCGTTGCCATTGCTAGACAGTATATTTACACGACTGAATACGACGGCGATCCATATACTTATGAAGTTGCAGGAACCGGTTTGTGGGACAATACTGGAACAGCTCCTACCTTGACGCTTACGTATGATATCTATTATACAGGAGCAGCCAAAGGTTTAGCAGCAACCTATTCCCCAACCTATTTACCTACACCTTATATGACTGCAACCTTGACTTTAGACGGTGTTAAGAGAGCATTTGTAACTCCTACAACGCTTGATTTACCGGCGTTTAAGAAATAATTATTTAAATTTTATTGAAAAGGGCTGCCTGATAGGCAGCCCTTTTTTTGTGTCAATATTCAGAACAAGAATTACTTGCATTTTGTTGTGGCCTAGTTTACTCCACCATCCCGAACTTGCCTAATATCCATTACAAAACCTCCGTGAGGCAATCTAATAAGCTGAAAGTGGTCTTGGAATTATTCTACCGTTACCGATTTTGCCAAATTTCGGGGCATATCTACTGCACAACCTCTGTTTACGGCAATATGATAGGCCAACAATTGCAACGGAATAGTGGCCAATAAAGGAACCAACATTTCTTCCGTTTCGGGAATTTCGATGATATAATCCGCCAATCGTTTTACTTCTGTATCGCCTTTGGTAACGATGGCGATGATAACGCCTTTTCGTGCTCTTATTTCTTGAATATTACTTACCACCTTGTCGTAAGTCCCTTTGTTTGTGGCCACAACAACAACCGGCATATTTTCGTCGATCAGTGCAATGGGACCGTGTTTCATTTCGGCAGCCGGATAGCCTTCGGCATGAATGTAGGAGATTTCTTTGAGTTTTAATGCGCCTTCCAATGCCACCGGAAAATTATATCCTCTTCCTAAGTACAGAAAATTCCGAGCGTTGACAAACATTTTTGATATCTCCATCACTTTATCGTTTACCAGAAGTGTTTCTTCTACTTTTAATGGAATTTCGTCCAATGCATGCAACAGATGATGAAAACGAGAGCGTTCGATGGTTCCTCGTTTTTTGGCCAATCGCAAGGCCATAAGAGTTAAAACAGCTACTTGAGCTGTAAACGCTTTGGTAGAAGCCACTCCAATTTCGGGGCCGGCATGTGTATAGCTTCCGGCATGCGTTTCGCGCGCAATACTCGAACCTACAACATTGCAAATTCCAATAATTGTTGCTCCTTTGGATTTAGCCATCCGGATAGCGGCTAATGTATCGGCAGTTTCACCAGATTGTGAAATCGCAATAACAATATCGTCTTCGTTTATAATAGGGTTTCGATATCGGAATTCAGAGCCGTATTCTACTTCAACCGGGATCCGGGCAATATCTTCGAAAAGATATTCGCCAACAAGAGCAGCATGCCAAGAAGTGCCGCATGCAACCATGATGATTCGTTTGGCATTCGCC
>DYSK01000016.1 GCA_020718315.1 Draconibacterium orientale | reverse complement strand
ATGATGGAGAATACACGGTACAACTTACCGCCGATAGCGATGGCATTGGTCGTTTCTTTTTGCGTACTTCGCTCAAATCTACTTTAGGTATAGGAACGCTCTCTTTGCAAAATGCTTTTCAAGTGTTTACAAATCCGATGGAAAGTCAGTTGCTCATTCGTGGCGAAGCGAAAGCCAACACCACCGCTCGGATTTATAGTATTACCGGAAAATTGGTGAATGTTGTAAATTTAGCACAAGTCATGGAGAACAAAGTTTCTTTCAACGAAAATGCAGGTGTTTACATTGTGCAAATTATGGATGAGAATGGAACTTTTACACAAAAATTCTCTTGGGTGAAATAAGTTATAAATTTTGGCTAAAGCCCTAAATAGTATCAATTCCCACGGACTCAAGTCCGTGGGAATTCAAAAAAAAGAGCTTTCTTCCTATTAAAAAATATAAAAATACAATCAGATGAAGACAAAAAACAAAGAACAAATCACAAGAAAAGATGCGCTAAAAAAGATGGGAACGTATGCTGCCTTCACCGCATTGGGAACAATGGTATTGTTGAGTCCAAAAGCATCGCAAGCCGGCTCCACATCACCTACTCCGCCAAAGCGCGAAACACCTCCACCTTCAGCTCCTAAGAAGGAAGATTAAGGAATATTATCAATCTAAACGAAAATGAAAAGCTCTGAGTAAAATATTCAGAGCTTTTTTTGGGCTGGTTTCCGCGCTAAGCTCGGGCGAATTCATATCTGTTACAGCGAGCTTTAGCTCGCTGAAAGACCAAACATTTTGTTTTGAAAATACTTACCACCGAATTGGTAGGTTTTTATCCAAACCGACTTATTTTTTTTAACATTTCCAGATTGATAATCTTGATTCCTTTTCCGTCGGTTTCGATGATATTGTCGTCTTTAAAATCTTTTAAGATACGGATGGCGCTTTCGTTCGACATGGCGGTGAGATCGGCCAAATCTTTTCTTGAAAAAGCCAAAACAAATTCGTAGGAGCCGTAGATTCGATTGGCCAAACAGAGCAAAATATCCGCCATTCGGCCATGCAGTTGTTTTTGTGTCAAACTAAAAAACCGATCGTAAGTTAAAACCTGCGATTCGTGACTGATTTTCATCAGATGCCACGTAAAGAGAGCATTTTGCATGGCCACTTGTTTAATAATCTGAAGGTCGAAAAAACAAACCTCAACATCTTCGAGGGCTGTAACTGTATAGTGAAAAACGTTATCGACCGAAAGAGAAGGAATCTCTAAAAAACAACCCGGCGGGTTTACACAAATAATTTGGGTTCGGCTGTCTTCTTCTAAATAGCTTTTTGTAAGGCCTTTTTGTACAAACAATAAATGAGTAGCAAAGGAGCCTTGTTTGCAAATTACCTCTCCTTTGTTAAACTTAAGCTCAACGCGATGTGCGTTCAATAGGTCAATTTCGGACACACTTAAAGATTGAAAAGCAATAGATTCGCAAAAACAATCAATACAACGTGTGGTTAACTGAGTCTTGGCCATAATCAGGGTTTTTTACAAATGTAAGTATTTCATTTAATTTTGAAAGCACAAAAAAAGGCAAAAGTAAAGATTATAGGCTGAATAATGTTTAAGGTTATTTTCACTTCTTTAGATAGAAAAGTGTAGTTTTGCGTAAATAAAAACAAGATTATGTCGGCATATTTAGAATCAAATTATAAGAAAGTGACTACGCATGTGCTTCAAGAGATGAAGTTGCGAGGCGAAAAAATTGCCATGTTAACGGCTTACGATTATTCTTTGGCCACCTTGTTGGATGCTGCCGGCATAGACGTAATTCTGGTGGGCGATTCGGCTTCCAACGTGATGGCCGGACATAAAACAACGCTTCCTATCACGCTCGACCAAATGATATATCATGCTTCGTCGGTAATGAGAGCTGTTGAACGGGCCTTGGTTGTGGTGGATTTGCCCTTTGGAACTTATCAGGGAAATTCGAAAGCAGCGCTCAATTCGGCCATTCAAATAATGAAAGAGTCGGGTGCCAACGCCATTAAAATTGAAGGAGGCCGAGAAGTTTTGGAGTCGGTCGATCGTATTTTGTCGGCCGGAATTCCGGTGATGGGTCATTTGGGTTTAACGCCCCAATCGATTCATAAATTTGGCACCTATGTAGTGCGCGCCAAAGAAGACGAAGAAGCCAATCATCTGCGTGAAGATGCAAAATTGCTGGCCAATGCGGGTTGTTTTTCGATTGTACTCGAAAAAATTCCTGCCAAACTTGCCCAAGAAGTAACGGCTTCCATCAAAATACCAACCATTGGAATTGGAGCCGGTTCTCAGGTAGATGGGCAGGTTTTGGTGTTGCACGATATGTTGGGAATTACCCAAAAATTCAGTCCGCGCTTTTTGCGCCGATATCATAATTTGAGCGAAGAAATAAAAGGTTCGGTAAAAGCCTATATTCATGATGTAAAGACGCTCGATTTTCCCAACGAAAGAGAGCAATATTAACAAAGCAAAAAAACAGCGTTTATGAAAAGGATACTTGGTTTTATACTTGTTGTTCTGTTTTCTTTTTCCGTTCAGGCAAAGAAAAAGGAAGAGCCAAAAGGATATCAATTCAAAATGCTTTACGAAGTGCCCACAACGGCTGTAAAAGATCAATATCGAACCGGCACTTGTTGGAGTTTTTCCGGATTGGCATTTTTTGAAACCGAGCTGCTTCGCATGGGAAAAGGAGAATACGATTTATCTGAAATGTATTTAGTACGGCAAGCGTATTTGGAAAAAGCAGAGCGATTTGTTCGTTACCAAGGAAAAACAAATTTTGGCAACGGAGGCGTTGTGATGGATGTTTTTTATCTGATAAAAAAATACGGCATTCTGCCGGAATCGGTTTATCCCGGATTGAATTACGATGAAAACAAGCATGTTCATGCCGAAATGGATGCGCTCTTGTCGGGTTATGTAAATACGCTTATTCAAAACAACAATAAAAAGCTGACTCCTGTTTGGCCCAAAGGATTTGAAGGGATATTGAATGCTTATCTGGGTGTTGTTCCCGAAGTTTTTGAAATGGAAGATCAAACGTTTAGTCCGAAATCTTATGCGCACTATCTAGAAGTGAATCCCGACGATTATGTGGTGATTGGTTCTTATACGCATCATCCTTTTTATGAACCCTTTGTTATTGAAATTCCGGACAATTGGTTGCGCAGCACCATTTTCAATGTTCCCTTAAACGAGCTGATGGAAATAGTAAACCATGCGCTCGAAAATGGATATTCTGTTGGTTGGGGCGCCGATGTAAGCGAAAAAGGATTTTCTTGGAAAAACGGTGTGGCAATTGTTCCCGACGACGAAAAGCCGGAACTGCACAATCTGGAGCAAGGCAAATGGGAAAGTTTGAGTGCCAAAGAGAAAGAAGATTTGCTGTATAAATTCGAAAATCCGATAACTGAAAAAACAATTACGCAGGAAATGAGGCAAAAGCAATTCGACAACTATCAAACCACCGACGATCATGGAATGCTCTTTACGGGCATTGCCGAAGATCAGAATGGAAAGCGGTATTACAAAGTAAAAAATTCGTGGAGCGAAGCCGGCAACGACTACAAAGGGTTTTTCTTTGCTTCCAAAGCTTTTGTAGAGTTGAAAACCATCGATGTTTGGGTGCATAAAAATGCACTTCCGGCGCATTTGAAAGCAAAGCTGGGAATCGAATAAAAACAGTTTAAATCGTTCAGTGAATACACCTAAAAACATCAATCTACTTTTTGCCTTTCTAAGCGGGCTTATTCTGCTATTCATTGTTGGTCCATTGATCGGAATGATGCTCGATACGCCGCTTTCGGATATTTACGAAACCGGAAAAGAAAAAGAAGTTACAGATAGCATTGTTTTAACCTTGGGCGCTTCTTTTTTAGGCACTTTGTTTTTTGCCATCGGTGCCATTCCTTTTGCTTATTTGCTGGCGCGAAAAGAGTTTAGATTCAAACGATTGATCTCCGGAATCATTGATATTCCTGTTGTTATTCCGCATTCGGCAGCCGGAATAGCCCTTTTAGGATTTGTTTCGCGCGATAGCGTTTTGGGAAAAGCAGCCGATTCGATGGGTTTTTCCTTTGTGGGACATCCAATTGGGATTACTACCGCGATGGCTTTTGTTAGTCTGCCCTATTTGATCAATGCGGCTCGAAATGGATTTGAATCGGTTCCTGTCCGTCTCGAAAAAGCGGCACTGAACTTAGGCGCCAGCTCGTTCAAAATGTTTTTTAGCATTTCTTTGCCGCTGGCTTGGCGAAGCATTTTGAGCGGATTGATTATGATGTTTGCCCGAGGGATGAGTGAGTTTGGAGCCGTGGTGATCATTGCCTATCATCCACTTACCACTCCGGTGATGATTTTTGAACGCTTTGGCGCTTTTGGCCTGAAATATGCACAGCCGGTGGCGCTCATCTTTATAGCCATCAGTCTGATGGTTTTCATTGTTTTACGTTGGTTGTCAGGAAAAAATGTCCATGCTTGAACTCAAAAATATCAATTTGTCGTTTGGAGAATTTTCAATTTTCGATATCAACTTGCAATTGGACAAAGGCGACTATTTTGTTTTGCTTGGTCCGTCGGGAGCCGGAAAATCGGTTGTGTTGGAACTTATTGCCGGAATTTTATCGCCGAATAGTGGTCAGCTTTTTCTGAATAGAGAAGACATAACCAGAAAGCGAATTCAGGAGCGATCGGTAGGCTTGGTTTTTCAAGATTTCGCGCTCTTTCCGCATCTGAATGTGTTTCAAAACATCGCCTATTCTTTAAAAATAAAACGATGGAAAAAAGAGCGCATTGCAGAGCGCGTGGCCGAATTGGCCAATCAGATGGACATTGCCCATTTGCTTCAGCGCAATACACGCGATTTGTCGGGAGGAGAAAAGCAAAGAGTGGCTTTGGCCAGAACCTTGGCTCTTTCGCCTGAGCTCCTTTTGCTCGACGAGCCATTGGCCTCGCTCGACATTCAATTAAAAAAAGAACTGAGAAGCCAACTCAGAAAGCTACATAAAATGGGGCAAACCATTGTTCATGTGACGCACGATTTTGAGGAAGCCATACTGTTGGCAGATAAAATTGCCATATTCAACCAAGGGAAGATTGTGCAGCAGGGATTAAAAGCGCAGGTTTTTTCGCAGCCGAAGTCGGAATTTGTGGCGCATTTTATTGGCGTTAAAAACTATTTCCTCGTTTCGAAGACGGAAGAAAACACCTTGGAAATTGAAGGAAAAATAAAACTCAGGTGTAAAAAAGAGATTTCGAAGAGAGCCACTATTCAGGCTGTAATGATTCACAGTGGCGATATTTCTTTGAATAGGATAAGCGAAAGCCAAGCTGAACATACGGAAAATGTGTTTTCGGGAACTTTGGTGGATGTTTATCCCGCATTCAGAGGCTATGAATTGCTGATTGATATTGGAATGCCTTTGGTAGTAAACATCAGCCACAAGCAATTTCTCCAAATGGAATTTGCCGAAGGCTCTAGGTTGGAATGTACCATTTCGGCCGAAAACATTCAGATCATCGAATGATTCTTTAAACTATTTTTCCTATATAGAATCGGTTTTAGCTTCGGAGATTGGGAAAGCCTACACATTCAACAAAATACAAAAAAACATTTTTAAATTTGGCAATTATTGTACATTTGCAACTTGTTTTAAATTAAGAATAATACACTATGGCCGCAATAGGACAGATTAGAAAACATTATGGGATTTTGGTAGCAATCATTGCCATTGCCCTTGCCGCGTTTATTTTGGGCGACTTTGCAAAAAGTGGTCCCCGTACACCCAACAATATTGGGGTTGTGGAAGGAGAAGAAATTTCCTATAAAAACTTTAGCATACAAGTAGAAAAAACACTCGAGGCTCAAAAGCAAAACAGTGGTAAAAATCAGGTAGAAGTAGAAGAAGCATTCAATATCAAACTAAGTGTTTGGAATCAAATGGTTCGTAAAATAATTATGGACAAGCAGATAGCCGAAATTGGTTTAACGGTGACTGCTCCCGAGTTGTTCGACCAAGTGCAAGGACTGACTCCTCACCGCTATATTTTACAGTATTTTACCGATCCGGCTACAGGTGGTTACAATCAAGCATTGGTTTTGAATTATTTGCAAAACCTCGACAAAATGCCTCGCGAAAATCAAGTGCAGTGGTTTGAGTTCGAAAAAGCAATCAAAGAAGATTATTTCAATGTAAAATACAATACGCTTGTAGCCAAAGCCTATCATTTGCCAAAAGCATTTGCCAAAAAATTGGATGAAATGGCCGTTGCTCAAGCGAATGTTGACTTTGTGGCATATCCCTATTCTGCTATTTCGAACGAAACAGTTGCTGTAAACGACAACGATTTCGAAGCGTATTACAAAAAGAACAAAGAAGATTTCAAACAAGACGAAACACGCAATGTCCAATATGTGGTTTTCAATGTAAAACCATCGGAGGAAGATAGAAAAGAGCAGAGTGCGCGTTTTGAAGAATCCTTTCAAGAGTTCAGAGGACTCGATATTGCTGATGCAGCAAAATTTGCTCATTCCAATTCCGACGTGAAACACGAGGACAAATGGTATGCACAAGGCGAATTGCCTGTTCAGATCGATTTAGCTATGTTTGAAGGCGAAATAGGGGCAATTGTTTCTCCATATATGTATAACAACTCATTTTATGCTGCACGTCTTTTGCAAACGCAAATGCGTCCAAAAGAAATGAAAGCAAGCCACGTTTTGATTTCCTATGTTGGTGCTTTGCGTGCTGCTCCTGAAGTGAAACGCACAAAAACCCAAGCAAGCGCCTTGGCCGACAGTTTGTTTCAACTGGTACGAAAAAACAAAACACAACTCGAAGAACTTGCAGTTAAGTTTTCGAACGATGGTGGAGTGGTCGAAAACAAAGGTCATTACGATTGGTTTCCCGACGGACAAATGGTTCCTGAATTTAATGAAGCCGTTGTGAATGGCAAGATTGGCGAAATAGTGTTGGTCGAAACGGCCTTTGGGTTTCATGTGATCACTATCGACGACAAACGCGATCTTGTTAAAAAAGTGAAGGTCGCCCTACTTGAACGAAATATTGAGCCAAGCAACCAAACCTATCAAGATATTTACAATTCTGCTAGCGAATTTGCCAGTAAAGCAAGCTCTTTGGCAAACTTTACAAGCGCAGCCGAAGCCATGAAACTTACTGTTCGTGTTGGCGATCATATCAGTCCTATGGCTGTCTCTATTCCAGGATTGGACGATAGTAGGCAAACCATTATCTGGGCTTTTAATACCAAGACAAAAGTAGAAGACGTAAACTTGTTTGATCAAGGCGATACATACATTGTAGCCGTTTTGAGCAAAATTAACGAAGAAGGATATCAATCGCTTGCTGAAGCCAAACCAGGCATTACTGAAGCGGTAAAAAATCTTAAAAAGGCGGAAACAATGGTGACAAAACTAAATGCTTCTGCAGGCAAAGGAAATTTGAATTCATTGGCAAGCGAATTTAACCTGAAAGTCGAAAATGTTTCAAATCTCACCTTCGACAGTCGTGGATTTGGTGTTTATGGACCGGAGCCGCTTGTTGTAGGTACTGTTTTTGCTCAGAAAGAAGGAAGTATTAGCACCCCATTAATAGGTAAAAAAGCCGTTTACGTTTTAAATCTGAGATCGTTAAAAGCGGCTCAGGCAAAAACGGATTATGCTGCCATGATACAGCAGATGGAAACCCGGTTTAGTGCGCAGGTAAATTATAGCCTTTACAAGAGTCTGGAAGAGAATGCTAAAATTGAAGACAACCGTTATCGGTTTTTCTAATCATCAATAAAAATACTTTTAAGAAGCTTTCATCTGATGGGTGAAAGCTTTTTTAATGTGTACAAATTGAAAAGAAAAACACGATATAAAAATTTATCTTTGCAAAAAAATTAGATTTTAAAAACCAATTTAAATGGCACTTAGCGAACAAGAATTAGTACGAAGAAATTCGCTTAACGAATTAATAAAATTAGGTATCGACCCATATCCTGCCGAAGGATTTGAATCGAATGCAACGGCTCAGGAAATCCATGAAAAATTCCCCACCGACAATAATCTATTTCAGGAAGTGAGTCTTGCCGGAAGGATAATGGGCCGGCGAATCATGGGAGCCGCCTCCTTTGTTGAGCTCAAAGATTCGTCCGGAAGGATTCAATTGTATCTAAAGCGCGACGATATCTGCCCAACAGAAGATAAAAGTTTGTACAATACTGTTTTTAAACGCTTGCTCGATATAGGCGATTTTATCGGCGTTAGCGGCTATGTGTTTGTTACCCAAATGGGCGAAATAAGCATTCACGTAAGCTCGATGCGTTTGCTTTCGAAAGCATTGCGCCCACTGCCGGTAGTAAAAGAAAAAGACGACAAAACCTTCGATGCTTTTACCGATCCTGAAGCACGCTATCGCCAACGTTATGTCGATTTGATTGTAAATGATTCGGTGAAAGATATTTTCGTAAAACGAACAAAAATTATCAATTCGATGCGTTCGTTTTTGAACAGCCATGGTTATTTGGAAGTCGAAACGCCCATTTTACAGGCCATACCGGGAGGCGCATCGGCGCGTCCGTTTATCACCCATCACAATTCGCTCGATATTCCCATGTATTTACGAATTGCGAACGAATTGTATTTAAAACGCTTGATAGTAGGCGGTTTTGAAGGCGTTTATGAGTTTGCCAAAGATTTTCGCAACGAAGGAATGGATCGTACACACAATCCGGAATTTACGCAAATGGAAATCTATGTCGCTTACAAAGACTACAATTGGATGATGCATTTTACGGAATCGATGTTGGAAAAAATCGCGCTGGATGTTCATCAAAAAACGGAAGTTGTTTTTGGCGAGAATACCATCAGTTTTAAAGCGCCATTCGATAGAGTGCCTATTTTGCAAGCGATAAAAGAGCACACAGGACACGATTTAAATGGCAAAAGTGTTGAAGAAATCCTAAAAATTGCGCTTTCACTTGGCATTGATACCAACGAAAATATGGGAAAAGGAAAACTCATCGATGAGATATTTGGCGAGAAATGCGAACATCATTATATCCAACCTACTTTTATTACCGATTATCCGGTCGAAATGTCGCCCTTGTGCAAACGTCACCGTGAAAATCCGGAGCTAACCGAACGCTTTGAATTGATGGTAAACGGAAAAGAACTTGCCAATGCTTATACCGAACTCAACGATCCAATTGATCAGTTGGAACGATTTGAAGAACAAGTGAAGCTGGCCGAAAAAGGCGACGATGAAGCCATGTGGATAGACATGGATTTTGTTCGTTCGCTCGAATATGGAATGCCTCCAACATCGGGAATGGGTATTGGAATAGATCGATTGGTGATGTTTATGACCAACAATTCTAGCATACAAGAAGTCTTACTTTTTCCGCAAATGAAACCTGAACTTCAGAAAATAAGTGCGAAGCCCGAAGATTTTGTTGAGATTGGAGTTCCCGAAACATGGGCAAAATATGTGATAGAAGCCGGATTTACAAATCCGAAAGAATTTAGAGAACAAAAGGCAAGCAAGATACATCAGGTTTTAAACGGCTACCGCAAAAAGAACAACCTAACCATTCCTGCATTGCAATTGGACGAAGTAGAATCTTGGTTTAGATAAATAATGATGAGCTATCTGTTTTTAATTGTCGGTTTAATACTTTTAATTTTCAGTGCCAATGTGATGGTGATGGGCGCTTCATCCATTGCCAAAAAGTTCAATATTCCAAATCTGGTTATCGGGTTAACGGTTGTTTCCTTCGGAACCTCTTTCCCAGAATTAATTGTAAATATTTTGGCTAGTTACAGTGGAAAAGGCGATTTGGCAATTGGAAATGTGGTTGGAAGTGGAATTGTTAATGTGTTTTTAGTCCTCGGTGTTGCTGCTCTGGTGAAACCACTTGCTGTTCATCATTTTTCGGTGAAATACGAAATTCCGTATAGTGTTTTAGCTTTTTTGGTTTTATTTGTCTTGGCTAATGATGCGCTTATTGATGGAACTTCTCAATCAGTATTGAGTCTTTCTGACGGATTTGTATTGATTTCGTTTTTCATTATCTTTATTTATTACACATTTATTGTGAGCAAGCACGGGAATCAAGACGAGGGATACGATGTAAAAGTGTTCGCCGGCTGGAAATCAATTTCTTTTGTATTTATTGGGATTCTTGGCCTTTATTTTGGTGGTGAATTGATTGTAACAAATGCCACAGAAATTGCATTGAACTTAGGCGTAAGCGAAGCAATTGTTGGTGTTTTGATTGTTGCCGCCGGAACGTCTTTACCTGAGTTGGCCACTTCTGCAGTAGCCGCTTACAAAGGCAATGCAGATATGGCGGTGGGGAATGTGGTTGGATCGAATATTTTCAATGTTTTCTTTGTGTTGAGTGTAAGTACTTTCATTCGGCCGGTGGCATTCAATCCGCTCATGAATCGTGATGTAGTTGTAGCTCTTTTTGCCAGTTTTTTGCTGTTTGTTTTTGTTTTTACGCGAAAAGGAAGGCAGATTGATAGGGTGGAAGGCGGGGCTTTCTTATTGTTTTATTTTGCGTTTGTAGCTTGGTTGCTCTGGTAGTGAAGAACAATTTCCAATCCGTCGTAGGCCAATTCAACATGAGCCGGAAGCGATTTATTGACCTGGTCGTGCAATCCAATATAATGACCCAGATGTGTTAGATAGGCTTTTTCGGGCTTCACCTTTTCGATTATTTCCAGAGCTTCGCTTAAGCAAAAGTGAGTAGGATGCTTGCGTTTTCGAAGTGCATTCAATACCAAAATTTTGCTGCCTTTTATTTGTTCGATGGTTTCGTCGGGTATAAAATTGGCATCGGTAATATAACTGAAATCGCCCAAACGAAATCCAAAAACAGGCATTTCGCCGTGCATAACTAGAAGAGGTGTTATTCTTATTTCGCCCACATCAAAAGGTTCGTTTTTTAAATCATGCAAAATCAATTTTGGTTCGCCTTGATAATCGCCCGGATTGAAGATATAAGGGAATTCGATTTTTACATTTTCCAAAACACGATCGCTCAAATACAAATGAATGGGTTTGTTGAGTATATAGTTAAACGCTCTTACATCGTCTAAGCCGGCTATATGATCGCGATGTTCGTGTGTAAGCAAAATTGCTTCAAGGTCTTTTACACCGGCCAGAAGCATTTGCATTCTGAAGTCGGGGCCGCAATCGACAACAATATTTTTTTCGCGGTAGCTTAACAAAACGGAAGCCCTCAGTCGATTGTCTTTAAAATTTGCTGAAGTACATACTTCGCAATTGCAACTAATGATTGGAACACCAATGGAGGTGCCTGTTCCTAGAAACCGAATTCGAAGTTTGTTTTCCATACTTTAAAATTCAATTTGAGGGAAACGAATCAAATCTTTGATAATTGCCGATTTGAGCAAAGAAGGATCGCTTTCTATTTTGCTGGGACGAATAAAATGAACCCGAACATTTTCTTGATCTTCTTCTTGTGGCGGAAAAGAAGGAACAAATAAATCGATGGTGTCTAGGCCAGAATCTTCACAACTAGTAATAAAACATAAGCCTTTGTGTCTTTTTTGCAAATGATCGACCAAAACCAAATACGAACCACAAGGAGGAATTAGTTTGTATTTTTCTTCGACGACCAGTTTTCGGGTTTTAAAACCCATCTGGACAAATTGCGCTAGGCCGGAGGCTTGTATTTTAGCTTTTATAAAAAACGGATTTCCCAAATAAGTTTGCGCCATTTGCATGTGACCTTGAAGGATTGCCTGTCGAATCAAAGAAGAGCTTATGTCCACATTTTGAATGTCTTGCGATGGAATAAGCTCCAATTCAAAACCGTGTTCTTCGCCCAAGAGTTTTAGCTCTTCAATATCACCTTCTCTATTTTTGCCAAAATGATGATTTGTGCCGGTAACAATTTTTTTGACATTCAGCTTGTCAACCAAATAAGTTCTTATAAAATCTTGTGCCGAAGTAGCGGCAAATTCTTTGGTGAATCGCACGAAAATGATATTATCCAGTCCGGCTTCGCGCAATAAATCAATTTTTTCTTGCCTTGAATTGATCATCAGCAAATCTTTCCCTATGGTATCAGGATAAAGAACTTGGCGCGGATGCGGATAAAAGGTGATTAAAACGGTTTCGCCGTTTATTTTTCGAGCCGTATCGCTGAGGCGTTTTAATATTAACTTATGTCCCAAATGAACTCCGTCAAATGAGCCAGTAGTAACTACCGCATTGTTAATTTTTTTTACTTCTTCGAAGCCAAAATAGATTTTCACTTGTTTGATGAGGTTTAGTTCTTATTTTTTGCAAAATAAGCAACTTTTTCCAAAGAAGTGATCATATCGTATTCTTCTAAGTAAATATGTTCAGGAACATTTACCGGGCGAGGCGAAAAATTTAATATTCCTTTTATTCCTGCTTCTACTAAAGAATCGGCAATAGCGGCTGCATTGTCAACCGGAACAGAGATAATGGCGATGCTGATTTTCTTATCGGAGATAATTTGCTTTAGCTGACTAATAGGAAAAACCTCCACATTCGCATAGATGGTTCCAATTTTTTCGGGATTATTGTCAAATGCCGCCACAACACTGAGTTTTTCACGGCGGTTTTTGAAATATTTCATCAGAGCACGTCCAAGGTTTCCAGCCCCAATGATGGCCACGTTTTGGCCTTCGGGTTTGTCCAAAATTTCCCCAATCAGCGCAACGAGTTCCTTTACATTGTATCCTTTGCGAAGCGTACCGGTGTATCCAATCAGCATGATATCTCTGCGGACTTGAACCGGCGTAATATGATGGATGTTTGCAATTTCGTGCGAGAAGATATGTTCTTTTCCTTTGGCGTCACAAATCAATAGATTTCTTCTGTATTGACTCAATCGCTCAACTGTTTTGTCGGGTAAGGTGCTCATCTTTTTCTATTTTGATATTTTCTAAACGAATTCCCAGCGCATCGGAGAGATACTCGTCAAAAATTTATGTTGTTATTAATAAAACAAAGATAATTTTTTTCGTTAATAGAAAACGAAAAATTTATGAACGATGTAAATTTTGTTTAGCGAAGCGTTTAAGGGATAGAAGCTGACCGAATTCTGCGACCTTTTTGGTTTTAAGCAAAATCCGTTTGGTTTTTGATTGGCAAAAACTTGTTTTTATTTATCCAAAAAACAAATAGGCGATAAATATAGCGGCAATCACGCCGGCTAAATCGGCAATCAGGCCGGCAGTAATGGCATAGCGCGTGTTTTTTATCGAAACAGAACCGAAATAAACGGCTATGATATAAAAAGTGGTGTCTGTGGCTCCTTGAAAAATTGCCGAGAGTCGTCCTGCAAACGAATCAACTCCATAAGTAGTCATGGTTTCTATCATCATACCGCGTGCGCCGCCACCGCTCAATGGTTTCATAAAAGCCGTGGGCAATGCGGCCACAAAATCGGTGTTCAATCCGGCAAAGGCAAAAGCTGCCCCCAATCCATTTACCAAATAATCCAAGGCTCCCGAAGTGCGAAAAACGCCAATGGCAACCAATATGGCTACTAAAAACGGAATAATTTTTATCGCAATTTGAAACCCTTCTTTTGCTCCTTCGATAAACGTATCGTAAACATTTATTTTTTTCTTTAGAGCTAACAATAAAAAAGAAGTGATGATGCTAAACAAGATTACGTTGGCAATAACAGTGGAATAAACAGAAGCCTTTGTTTGTGGCAACAATACGAAGAGATAAATGATTCCTGCTACAAATACTGAAAAGCCGCCTAAATACAATAGGATTACTTTGTTTAATAGATTTATCTTCTGGTAAATAGAAACAGCAACGATTCCGGTAAGTGTGGAAAAAAAGGTGGCCAACAAAATAGGTAAGAATACATCACTCGGATTTGCCGCTCCCAATTGAGCCCGATAAACCATAATGCTAATCGGGATAATGGTAAGTCCTGAGGTGTTCAAAACCAAAAACATAATCATCGGATTGGAGGCAGTGTCTTTTTTTGGATTGAGATCTTGCAATTGTTCCATTGCCTTCAATCCCATGGGCGTTGCAGCATTGTCGAGTCCAAGCATATTGGCCGCCAAATTCATCATGATACTTCCGTTAACCGGATGGTTTTTTGGTATCTCCGGAAATAATTTTTGAAAAAAAGGGCCTGCCGCTTTGGATAATAGCTGAACAACGCCTCCCTTTTCACCAACTTTCATCAGTCCAAGCCAGAGAGTCATTACGCCGGTAAGTCCCAACGACAACTCAAAGCCGGTTTTTGAATTTTCAAAAGTAGAATTCATTATAGCAGGAAATATTTCGGTATCGCCAAAGAAGATAAGTCGAATTAGTGCAATAACAAATGCAGTGAGAAAAAAGAAAATCCAGATGTAGTTTAGTACCATGTTTTTTTTTCAAAGATAAAAATTCTCGGGTGAAAAGAAGACCGGAGAATTACGATTTTTCAACCACCTCTTGATAGATGGAAAGTGTAGATTGAGCAATTTTTTGAATATCGAATTCGGCCGCCATTTCTTTTCGAAGCATTTCGGCTTCTTGTTTATAAAAAGCGCGGTTTGATAGAAATTCCTCAAAAGTGGTGAGGATTTGGGAAGCCGATGGCGGCCTGCTTTCCAGGTCAACAAAATTCCCATATTTGATTTTAGAATAATTGGACTGAGTAATCAATCTTCCGCCTCGCCCGTGTTTAATCGAAAATACCGGAACCCCAAGCGATAGGCTTTCGATAGCAACTCTTCCCACGCCTAGAACAAGACTTGCCTTTTTGAGTTCTGTAGAAATATCGCTTTTATAGCCAACAAATTGAACGGACAATTTCAATTCGCTCGAATAGACTAATTTTTTGAGCTTTTTCAACTCTTTTCCATCCCCAATAATGCGGAATTTAGCATCCGAATAAGTTGCTATCAAATGGGGCCAAACTTCCAACAGGATTTCCTTTATTAATTTTGCATGCCTTTTGTCGATTCTGCTTGCATAGTATAAAAGCAGTTCGTTCGGTTGAAATGGATGTCCGTTTTCGGGAAAGCGAATGCCGTTGGGGATCAAAACAGTTTTGTCTTTCAGTTTGGGCTCGGTAAGCATTCCTTTCAGACTGTTTTGGCTAATGGCAATAATTTTTTGGATGTCTTTTTTCCAGAGTAAATAGCGCAAATCATATCGGGCTCTTCCGTGTATCGTAATCACTTGGGGCGTTTTGGTAAATTTCCCGGCCAGGCTGCCCAACAAATTTGGAAGATGCTGATGCGTGTGGATGATCGAAATCTTTTCGTTGCGAATAAGACGAACTAGAAATGGGATTTGAGTCGGGATTTTCCAGGCCGAAAATTTCAATCGAATGTGGTTTACCTCCGGCAAAAGTTTTAGTGCTTGCCTGCCGTTGTTGGAAATTACAATCACTTTGTGCCCCATTTGCTGAAGTGCGTTGGCTAAATCGCAAACATGATTTTCTGCTCCTCCAAAATCGAAATTTTTTACGAGTAAAAGAATTTTCATACCACTCTAAGCAATAGTGAATTTCGAATCGAAGTTAATCATTATGCGAATCTCGCCTCCTTGATTGGGATTTGTTTTTCACCAATTTTTGAACAATAATAAATTGCTTCGGGGCTTCTATTTGAGCGTAAATTCTTGAAAAACCTCCTTCACAGCGTCCTCGTATTCGTCAAAATTCTTGATTTTTTTTAGCCGCCGAAATACTTTTGTTGGCTCTTCAAAAGAATTGGACAGATAAGTCCAAAATTCTTTGAGGATATTCAGCAAGGTCAAATGATCATTTTTTTCTTTGCGGTAAGCATAATACAAGTCATCGATGAATTGATTCAGCTTTGCTTTGTGATTTTGGGGGAGTTGCGTTCCTTTGATTTTTGCTGGCAGAAAAGGATCGTAAAGAATTCCTCTGCCTAGCATAATGCGGTTGATTTCGGGAAATTGCGTTTCGAACCGACGATAATCTCCCAAACTAAAAATGTCGCCGTTGTAGGCCACAGGGATGTCTATTTGAGGTGCGTAGCGAGCAAATTCGTCCATATTGCTATATCCGGAATACAATTGACGGCCAGTTCGGGCATGAATAGTGAGTTCATGGATAGGAAACCGATTAAAAATAGGGATCAATTTTTCCAGTTCATCAACAGAAAAATAGCCCAATCGACATTTTATTGAAAACGGAATCTGAATTTCTGAAAATACGCGATCCAAAATTTTTGCGACCAGATCTGGATAAGGAAGCATTCCGGAGCCGCGTTTTTTGTTTGCCACTTGTGGATAAGGGCAACCTAAGTTCCAATTCAATTCTTTGAACCCTAATTTCTGACAATGTTGTGCAAAGCCTACAATTTCTTCGGCTTCTTTACTTAAAATTTGAGGTATCACAGCGATGCCATTTTCTATGGAATTGCTTAAAGCGATTGCTTTTTTGGATGGAAGCGAGTGGTTTGTGGCGATATTTGAAAAATAAGGAGTAAAAAGTTTATCGACTCCATCAAAATGGTTTGCATACACTTTCCGAAATGTATGGGTCGTAATTCCCTGAAAAGGGGCAAAGTAGATTTGTGTAGAAGTGTTCATGAGAGATGGGAAGATTAGCCGCAATGAAAAAACCGATCTACCAATTCCAGAATCTGTTCTTCGTCGTTCCCTATTTCCGAACGCAAATTCTCATCCCGAAAATTTCTCAATTTTGTAGAAATTCCTTCCAAAGTGCGCTTGTCGAATACATTGTATTTCAGATAAATATCTTGTTGGGCTTCCAAAGCAGTGGCCGAATCCCAACACGAAAGCGGCAGTTGATCCAGACTTTTGACTTTTTCTTGATTTTCGGCAGCAAAAATATTCACATCCACAAAGGTCTTGTCTGCATATTCTAAAGCGTTTTCCATTTCAAGACCATGACGGGCTGCTACAGTCAACCCGGCCAAAAGCAGATAAATATCGGCCGATCCGTCGGGGCATCTAAATTCTACTGTTTGTTTGTGACTGAAGTCGTTACTGCTGGCTTGCTCCAATGGGTTTGCGTGTTTGAGCATATCGTTTTGGCCTGTCCAGCCCAATGGAACACGAACCAAAACAGAGCGATTTCGGTCGCCCCAACAAACGCTTGTAGGCGCTTCTTGGTTTGGAACCAAACGGAAATACGACGTTGGATTTGTATTACCAAAAGCGGTCAACGATTTTGCGAGACTCAGATAGCCGGCGATTGCTTTGCGAGCCGTTTCGCTTATTTTCCCGTTTTCGATCATCTGATTTCGGCTATTTTTCATCAATCGAGTGTGGATATGCAGCCCACTTCCGGCTTTTCCCACGCTTATTTTTGGTGCAAATGTTACCGTAACCCCATACTGATAGGCAAGCGTTCGTAAAATCCATTTTCCGATAATCAATTGATCGGCAGCATCTTCCAATTTACTTGGTTTGAATTCAATTTCATTTTGTTCGTATTCGAGATTTCCAACGGTAAAATTACCTACTTCGGAATGACCGTATTTAATATTTCCTCCAACAGAGGCAATGGTCAAGATGGCTTCTTTTCGCAGAGCTTCCCATTTGGTAAAAGGAGAACTTTCGTGATAGCCACGTTGGTTGTCGGTTACAAAATACGGCTCTTTTTCGCTAATGATATAATATTCCAATTCACCCATGACCTCAAACTCAAATCCGGTTTTTTCTTTTAGTTGAATATGTGCTTTTTGCAAAATATATTCAGGCGATCCTTCAAAAGGAATTCCATTTTTATCGTAAAAAGAACAGAGGATATCCAAAGTAGGGATATCCGAAAAAGGATTTAAGAAAGCAGTTCTAAAGCGCGGCACCACGTATAAATCACTATTTCCGGCTTGGATGTAAGGAAACAAACTGCTTCCATCAACGCGTTCGCCGGAGCTCAGGATTTCGTCCACTTGCTCTAGGTCGTTCACCACAAAGTTGAGGGTTTTCAATCGGCCATCGCCACCGGCATAACGGAAGTTAAGCATTTGGATGTGTTCGATTTCGATAAAATGTAAAAGATCAGCTTTTGTGAATTGTTGTGGGGTTTTTTGAAGAAATTTAACCAAAGGGTTTGGACTTAGTGAAAATGGAGACGACATGCAGTTTTGTTTTTTAAGGTTCGTTATTTCATTCACAAAAATCCGAAATTCCTATCGTTTTAAATAGAGTTTGGCGAAAAATATTATTTATAGGAAAAAGATTAGTGATGTTGTGTAATTCCAATTTGACAATCTGGGTCAAATTCGGCCTGAAAAGTAATGTGGTGGATGGGATAAAGCGCTTTTAATTTTTCTTCAAGCGAAACACATATTTGGTTGGTTTCCTTCAAGTTTAAATTTTTATTAAATGAAAGATGTGCTTCCAGATGGGTTTGATTGTCACTAAAAGTCCATAAATGGACATGATGTATGTCTTTTATTTCAGCAAAATTTTGAATTTCGTCTTTTAACAAATCGATATCTATATTGTTCGGTGCGAAAAGCATTAATATTTTAGTGGTCTCGCTCAGTAGTTTCCAGCTACTTAGAATTAGATAAAAGGAAATCAGGATTGTTAACAGTGGATCTATCCAATAGATAGGCCAAAATAAAAGCAAAATTCCTCCAACCACAACGGCTACAGTAGTTAGCATATCGGTGAATAAATGCAAGTAGGCCGAGCGGATATTTAGGCTGGTTTTTGCGTCTTTCTAAAGCAGCAAAACACTTAATCCATTGATAAAGATACTTAAACCACCTAATAGAATTATCCATTTTGCATTGATTGGACTGGGTTGAGAGAATCGTTCTATTGCCTCTTTTATCAAAAACACGGAAAGTGCAAGCAGGCTTGCTGAATTAATAAAAGCAGCAATTATTTCGGCGCGTTTATAGCCAAAAGTACGTTTTTTGTTGGCAGGTTTGTGCGAAAGTTTGTGCGCAAACCAGCTAATAATCAATGAAAGGACGTCACTGAAATTGTGCAATGCATCGGTCAACAAGGCTAAACTATTTGAAATCAATCCTCCGACAACTTGTGCCATTGTAATGAATAAATTCAAAACGATCGACCAAAACAAATTCCTTCCTTGCAATGGCTTGTGATGATGACTTTCCATACGAGCAAAATTAGTATTTTAATCTGTTGTGCATTTTGGCAATGTGTGTTCCACAGGGACTATACGAAGCATATAAACAAAGAAACGATATAGAAGTTATGTTTGATAGTTACAAGAACTTTCTTCATGCTGACAAAATGTATATGCAAGACAGATATGTATTAGAAGGCTGTTTAATGGCAAATTTTATTGCCATGACAGCATATTACAAACTTTACAGTCGTTTAAAGCAAGCCAATCTAATATCCAAATATTCTCCTAAAGATATCATTGAACTATCAAAATCCATCTATTTGATGAAAATAAGAGGAGAATGGAATCTATCAGAAATTACTTTGCGGACTAAACATCTTTTTAAGAAAATTGGTATAGACTACCTAAACTAATGCGGAGTTAGGGATTAAAACTTGTTGAGGAAATAAAAACCCCCATACAAAACAGCAGGGGGTTTATGAATAGAATCGCCGTTTTCTTAGAAAGAAAGAATCGATTTTTTAATTCGCTCAATGGCATCTCTCAATTGTTCTTCGCTGATTACCAAAGGAGGAGCAAAGCGGATGATATGACCGTGAGTGGGCTTTGCTAAAACGCCATTTTCAGCCATTTTCAGACACACATCCCATGCTTCTTTTCCGTTTTTAGGGTTAATAATGACCGCATTGAGCAAGCCTTTGCCGCGCACCGATTCAATCATGTCGGAATCGATTGAGCGAATGGCGGTTCTAAAGATTTGTCCTAGATATTCGGCACGTTCGGCCAGTTTTTCGTTTTTAACAACTTCCAAAGCGGCAATGGCTACTTTTGCTGCCAAAGGATTGCCGCCAAATGTGGAACCATGTTCGCCGGGCTTAATGACCAACATTATATCGTCGTTTGCCAAAACCGCTGAAACAGGAAGTACACCACCCGAAAGGGCTTTTCCGAGAATCAATATATCCGGTTTTACTCCTTCGTGATCGCAGGCTAAGAGTTTGCCGGTTCGCGCTATTCCTGTTTGAACTTCGTCAGCAATAAAAAGGACATTTTTGGCTTTACAGGCATCGTATGCATTTTTTAAAAAACCCTCATCCGGCACGAAAACCCCTGCTTCGCCTTGGATTGGCTCCACTAAAAAAGCAGCTACATTCGGATCTTCCAACTCTCTTTTTAGCGCATCCAAATTATTATAAGGTACGGTAATAAATCCGGGAGTAAATGGTCCGAAACCTTTGTAAGCGTCCGGATCAGTCGACATGGAAATAATCGTAATGGTTCGACCGTGAAAATTGTTGGCGCATACAATAATTTTTGCCTGATTTTCGGGAATGCCTTTTTTTTCATACGCCCATTTACGAGCCAATTTTAAAGCTGTTTCGTCGGCTTCGGCACCTGTATTCATTGGAAGAACTTTGTCGTAGCCAAAATACTCGGTAATGTATTGCTCGTATTCGCCTAATACATTGTTGTAGAAAGCGCGCGAAGTTAAGGTGAGAATTTCGGCTTGTTCTTTCAGGGCGGAAATAATTTTTGGATGACAATGTCCTTGGTTGACAGCCGAATAGGCCGATAGAAAGTCGTAGTATTCTTTTCCCTCGGCATCCCAAACCAAAGCACCTAGTCCTTTTGCAAGCACTACCGGTAGTGGATGATAATTGTGTGCACCATATTTGTCTTCCAGCTCCATGGCTGTTTTAGAAGTAATTTTACTGGCCATATACTTTTTTTTAATTTTAATTTGTTGAGCAAAGATAAGTTTCTTTGGGCAACTGCCCCATGTAAAAATCAATTTAATAATTCGAGGACATCTTTTATTTCCTATTTTTGAAGCTGATATCGACAAAATTCGAAAATGAAATTCAATAAATACAGTTGTTTATTATTCGTCATGTTGTTTTTTTTCTGGCAAATAAAGACAGTCTATTCTCAAGACCATCCATTCCAAGAAGGGGAAGAGTTTACTTTTGTTGTCTATTACGATGCGCCGCTTTTTGGCAAGTTGAATGCTGGAAAAGCGAACTTAGAATTAAAAAAAACAGAAGATAAAAGACTTGGGAAAACAGTTTTTCATGCAGTGGGGACTGGATTTTCATCCGGCACGTTCGATTTCTTTTTTAAAGTTAGAGATCGGTTTGAAAGTTGGTTTGATATTGAAAACTTACGATCTTATTTTTTTACTCGCAGAACCAATGAAGGGGGCTATATAGCCGATGATGATGTCTGTTTTGATTATAAAAAGGGAAAAGCCATAAGCAGGAAAAAGGAAAAACGCATTGAGATGAGTGTTCAGGATTTGGTTTCAGCGTTTTATTTTGCACGCACCCTCGATATTGCCACTATTCCGGTTGGAGGGAGCTTCCCAATTAATTTCTATTTAGATGATTCTATTTATACTTCTGTGATTATTTATGAAGGGAAGGAAATTGTAGAAACTCGTTTGGGAAAATTTAGAACAATGAAATTTAAGCCAATGGTTGTGCAAGGGGAGGTTTTTGATAATCCTTATCCTATGTTTTTATGGGTAACCGACGACAAAAACAGAATCCCAATTTTGGTTAAATCAGAAATTATTGTTGGAAGTATAAACGGTGAACTGTATAAGTTTAAGAATCTAAAATACCCGCTCGATTCCAAAGTCCTTAAAACAAAAACCAAAAAATGAGGTGTTGAAATTTAAATCGAAATTATTTTTCAACACATCACCTTCCAAAAATTAGTCGAGGATTGCTTGAATACCCGGCAATATTTTGCCTTCCATATATTCTAACATAGCTCCTCCGCCGGTCGAAACATAGCTCACATTGTCCGCCAAATGGTATTTGTTGATTGCTGCAACAGAGTCGCCACCACCAATCAAACTATAAGCACCTTTGGCTGTTGCTTCGGCCACTGCCAAGGCAATCTCTTTTGTTCCATTGGAAAAATTTTCCATTTCGAAAACCCCCATTGGGCCATTCCAAAGAATCGTGGAGGACTTTAAAATTATGTCTTTAAAATTTTCAATGCTTTTGCTCCCAATATCCAAACCCATCCAATCTTTATCAATGCTATAAGAAGGAACTTCTTTTGTATTGGCGTCGTTGTTAAAACTGTCGGCAACAATAGCATCAGATGGAATATGAATAGAAACTCCCTTTTTTTTCGCTTTGTCAAGTAATTCGTTGGCGGTATTCAGCAATTCGGGTTCCACCAGAGAAGTTCCTATTTCGCCTCCCATCGCTTTGATAAAGGTAAACATCATTCCACCGCCAATTATTAGATGATCTACTTTTTCAAGCAAATTTGTGATGATTCCGATTTTGTCAGAAACTTTGGCTCCGCCCAAAATAGCTGTAAAAGGCTTTTTTGTTTCAAGCAAAACTTTGTTGATGCTGGCAATTTCGTTGGCCATCACATAACCAAAAACTTTGGTATGCGGAAAAAATTTGGCAATAATTGTTGTAGAAGCATGTGCCCGATGAGCTGTTCCAAAAGCATCATTCACATATACATCGGCCAGCTCGGCCAATTTGGCCGAGAAAGCCTCGTCGCCTTTGGTTTCTTCTTTATAAAAACGCAAATTTTC
>DYSK01000125.1 GCA_020718315.1 Draconibacterium orientale | reverse complement strand
AAGGCTATGAATTTGGTTAGGATTGGATTTATTTATAAACTATTAACAGAGTTTTTAACATAAGACATGTTTATCTTATTGATAACCATTATTATAACTGTTTTATGTTCGCAATTGTTAATAACAAAAAAAGAAAGAAAAGCATAAATTGCTACATTTGTTTATTGAAAAGTAGCTGTAAATCAGCCATTTTAAAAAACAGAAAGAATCCAAATTTCAGATCAAATGCAAGAGACTCCTATTTCAATTCTTATAGCTGAAGACGATGTGCTTTCAGGAAAAATGATGTCGATTACCATAAAAAAACTGGGTTATACATTAAAAGGCTTGGCCACCAATACAGACGATTGTATCGTGTGGGCAGAAGAACTAAAACCGGATTTGATTTTGATGGATATTGATATGCCGGGCAAGCAAGACGGAATTGGAGCGGCTCAGATTATTTCCGACCGCTTTGGCATTCCAATCATTTATGTTACTGCCAATGCCGAAGACAGTGTTTTTGCTCGCGCTTTAAAAACATCTCCTTTTGGCTATGTTTTAAAACCCATAAGCAAAGAGTTGATTCGCACCGTAATAGAAATGGGCTGGGCAAGACATTTGTTGGATTTACAACTCAAAGAAAAACAAGCGGAGCTTCAGAAACTGAACAGCGAACTGGAAGCGAAAGTGGACGAACGAACCATTGAACTTAAGAATAAAAACGAGCAATTGGAAACGGCTTTAAAAAGAGAAAAAGAGGTCAATGAATTTAAATCGCGTATTGTTACCACCATTTCTCACGAATTTCGCACGCCCATGACAACCATACATAGTTCGGCCGAACTCATGGAACGGCTTATAAAAAACAACCAACCGCAAGAAAAAGTATTCCGCCATACCAATCTGATCAAGCACAGCGTAGCCGAATTGATTGAGTTGCTGAATGATGTTTTGTTGGTCGAAAAATTTGATTCCGGAAAATACCAGGTTCATCTTGAATCGGTTGATTTAGATTCTTATTTTAAAGATTTGATCTTTAAAATTGAAATAGGAATAGGGAAATTGCACCAATTTGTTCCAAACATTTCCGAAAATTTAGGAACTATCAAACTCGACAAAAAATTGCTTGGTCATATATTGAATAATCTCTTGTCGAATGCATTTAAATATTCCGACAAAGAAACTAGGGTGCGTTTAAATATACTTCGAAACGGAACCCATATCGAGATACATGTGATTGACCAAGGAATGGGCATGAACGAAGAAACCGTTTCGATGATCTTTGATTCTTTTTACCGGGCAAAAAATGTAACGAATATCGAAGGAACCGGGATGGGACTTTCGATATTGTCCAATTCAATAAATTTGCTTGGGGGCGAAATAACGGTTGAAAGTGCTCCAGGAAAAGGCAGCCATTTTCAGGTAAAACTGCCACTCAACATCTAATCTTCGATCATTCGAATAAAATCATATTCCGAAAGAATGGGGATTTTTAATGATTCTGCTTTTTTCAGTTTTGCCGGGCCCATATTTTCGCCTGCCAATACATAATCGGTTTTAGCCGAAATGGAGCTTGCATTTTTTCCTCCGTTCGCTTCGATCAATTGTTTGATTTCTTCGCGCGAAAAACGAGTAAAAACACCACTCACAACAAACGATTTTCCACTTAGTATTGTTGAAATGCTCACGTTGTTTTCTTCGATTTCAAACTGTAAACCAGCGGCTTTCAGTTTCTCAAGTTCCAATATTTGCTCGCCTTTAGAAAAATAATCTAATACACTTTGGGCAATCTTCTCTCCCACTTCCTCCACCGAAATTAACTCTTCGAAATCAGCATTTTTTAAATTTTCCATGCTTCGGAAATGAGTTGCCAATTTTTTAGCCGTGGTTTCTCCAACATAGCGAATGCCAAGCGCATACAAAACTTTTGGAAAAGGCATTTGCTTTGATTTCTCGATGCCGTTTAAAATATTTTCGACCGATTTTTCGCGCAGGCTCATGGTTTTTGTTTGAAATCCATCCTCTGAAACAAATCTCTTTTCAATTCCAAGTATAGCTTCTGCTTTGATAAAAAAAAGATCAGATAAATGACGAATCAATCCAGCATCGAAAAGCATTTCTACCTTTCCTTCCCCTAAGTTGTCGATGTTCATCGCTTTGCGCGAAATAAAATGCTCTATTCGTCCTTTAATTTGAGGCGGACAATGCAATTCGTTCGGACAATAATGGTTGGCTTCGCTTTCATGCCGAACGAGTTTTGTTCCACATTCAGGGCAGGATTCGGCATATTTAAAAACGCTACTTTCGGCCGTTCTGGCCTGCTTATTTACGCCAACAATTTTAGGGATTATCTCTCCTCCTTTTTCAACAAAAACCAAATCGTTCAACCGAATATCCAATTGCTCAATGATGTCGGCATTGTGCAATGAAGCCCGTTTCACAATGGTTCCGGCCAATTGAACTGCTTCTAGATTTGCTACGGGAGTAATTGCTCCCGTTCGTCCAACCTGAAAATCGACCGAAAGCAAGCGCGTTTGCACCCGTTCGGCTTTAAACTTATAAGAAATTGCCCAACGGGGCGATTTGGCTGTAAACCCTAATATTTTTTGCAAATTGAAATCGTTCACTTTGATCACTACGCCATCAATCTCAAAATTGAGTTGATCTTTGGCATCGGCCCAATCCTTGATAAAGCTAAAAACGCCTTCAATAGAAGAATAGCGTGCCATGGTAGTAGGAATCTGAAATCCGAGATTCTTGGCAAATTCCAAACTCTGATAATGTGAATCAAAGTTTTTTTCTTCTGCAATCACATAATATAAAAAACATTCCAAAGGTCGCTTGGCAACAGCAGCCGAATCTTGCATTTTAATGCTTCCGGAAGCCGCATTTCGCGGATTGGCAAATGGAGCTTCGCCTAGTTCTTCGCGTTCAGCATTCAATTTCAAAAAGGCATCTCTGGGAATCAATATCTCGCCTCGCAATTCCAACTCTTTTGGAAAATCATTGCCTTGAAGTTTTAAAGGAATGGAGCGAATGGTTTTGATATTATTGGTTACGATATCGCCTCTTACACCATCGCCACGCGTTACGGCTTTGGTCAACAATCCATGCTCATAAATCAAACTAATTGCAACACCATCGTATTTTAACTCACACACGTACTCCACTTCTTCAATGTTGGCAAATTTCTTTACACGTTGATCAAATTCGCGCAATTCGCTTTCGGAATAGGTATTTCCGAGCGAAAGCATCGGATTTTTATGCGTATATTGCTCAAAAGATTTCGAAATACTTCCGCCAACTCTTTGTGTTGGAGAATCGACATGCTTAAATTGTGGGTATTCCTTTTCCAAACGCATCAATTCTTCCAAAAGCATATCAAAATCGAAATCGGAAATGAGTGCATTGGATTGATCATAATACAAGCGATTGTGTCGGTCAATTTCCACACTTAACGCATCAATTCTGCTCTTTGCTTGCTCTTCTTTCATGCTCAAAATAATAATCTACAATTTTAATGATTTTTTTATCTTTAAGCCGTAAAATAGACCCACAAAATAACTTCATCTTGACAGCTTCCACTATTTTTCGTCTTTTTCGCCTTTTTCAGGTTTTCAGTTTTTCTAAATTGACCAATCTATTTCTTTTGTACAGCAGTTTTTACCTCTCTTACCTAAGGGGAAAAGCAATTCATTGGGGAATGCCCTGGAGCATTTCAGTTGAGCCTACTACATCCTGCAATTTAAGCTGTCCTGAATGTCCATCGGGCTTAAAAAAATTTAGCAGGCCCACCGGAACAATGAGTTTTGAAAATTTTAAAACAATCATTGATAAGCAATACAAATATCTGATTTGGCTTATTTTGTACTTTCAAGGCGAGCCATACTTAAATCCTCATTTTTTTGAATTTGTTCGTTATGCGAAAAAGAAAAATATCTTTACCACAACTTCTACAAACGGGCATTATTTAAGCAAAACACTCGCTCGAAAAACGGCAGAATCCGGCTTGGATCAACTGATTATTTCGTTGGATGGAATGGATGCCGAGACTTATAAAAAATACCGCATTGGCGGTAATTTTGACAAGGTGATGGACGGAATCCGGAATTTGGTGGAAGCAAAAAAAAATGCAAAAGTGAATCATCCCTATCTTATTATTCAATTCCTTGTTTTTAAAAGCAACGAGCATCAAATTAAAGAAGTAAAACGACTCAAAAAAGAATTAGGTGTAGACAAAGTAGAACTTAAAACTGCACAGTTTTACGAATTTGAAAAAGGCAAAGAGATGATGACTTCCCTATCGCCTTTTTCTCGCTACGAAAAAACAGAAAGTGGCCAATATAAAATTAAGAACCGACTGAAAAACCGCTGTTTGCGCATGTGGCAAAGCAGCGTTATTACTTGGGATGGCGATCTGGTTCCGTGTTGTTTTGATAAAAACGCGAAACATCAGTTTGGAAATCTGATTTCGACTGATTTTAAAACCATCAAAACAAACGAAGAATACAAGGCTTTTCGACAGCAAATATTGAAAGACAGATCGCAAATAGAAATTTGCAGAAATTGTTCAGAGTGACAGATACGAAAAACAGAAGGTAGAATGAACTGGATTTTAAATTTGTAAAACAAAATTTGCCTTAATAATTCGCCATTCGCAGTCGGCTAAGTTAGATTACGCATCTCATTTTATGATGATCGATCTTTTTAATTAAAATTGAATAGAACCGGAAAAAGAAATGTAACCACTATGGTCCATACACTGTAGATTGGCAAAAAAGAGGCAATACTGTTTTCCACACTCATTAATTTATCCGAACTTTTTAATGCTTTGAATAGCCGATGAGTTACCATCATCAAATTGATTAAAATAAGCACATTACCGCCCAAAACAGCGAGTCTGTTAGGTGTAATTCCCCATTCCGAAATTCTAAAAATAATGGCTGATAATGCGATCGCATTAATAATAATTGTGACAATAGAAAGCAAAAACAAAAGCAAAGTACTTATTCTATTTCCTGTATGTTTTACGTTTTCTGCATTTGTATTTTCCGCAATGGAAAAAAAGATAATTGCCATCACTCCAATTAAAAGTATATTAAAAATGAGCAGAAATTCCCGGTCGTTATAAGGGTCTTTTCCGGTGTAAATAATGGCGATTAGGTACACAATCAACATTACCAAAACCAATGGCGTAAACACTTTTGCCACGACAGGCGAAACATTTTTTACCAATTGAGGATTTGTTTGAACAAGATAAGCCCCTATAACGGGCAAAGCCGCCAGCCCCCAAACAGCAATATTAGGCATATAAAATTCGACTATGTCGAGGTTGATGAGCTCAAA
>DYSK01000124.1 GCA_020718315.1 Draconibacterium orientale | reverse complement strand
TTTTGAGTCGTTAAAAAAGTTTTTACGAGGATAGTCGAAAAAAGTTCGCAAAAAAAAACCCTGAAATTTCAGGGTTTTCCTAATTTCTTAGTGTAAAATTATTTTACGCTGTCGGCCAATTCATTGCCTGGTTTAAATTTAATTACTTTTTTAGCAGCAATTTTAATTTCGGCACCTGATTGTGGGTTTCTACCTTTTCTGGCTGATCTGGTAGCAACTGAGAAAGAACCAAATCCAACTAAAGCAACACGGTCACCACCACCTAATGCTCCAGAAGTTGATTTTATGAATGCATCCAATGCTTTTTTAGCATCTGTTTTTGTTAAGCCAGATTCGTTAGCCATGGCTTCTATTAATTCAGCTTTGTTCATTTTTAAAAGATTTTAATTAACATATTTGATTTTCACTAATGCAAATATAACGGATAATATAAGAAAAACAAGTGTTTCAGCAAAAAAGCACCCATTTTGTTAATAAAGACCATTAAAAGTTGAAAACTAGTCGGAATATAGGCTAGATAAGGGTTGTAAAGCTCCATTGCCCATTAATGGCGAAGCCTCTTAAAAATTCTTTTATGCCAATTCGTTTTTTTCCTTCCAATTGTACTTGCTCCATGGAAAGCATTGCGTCCTGAGTTTTTACATGAAGAAAATTTTTGGCATCGGTCGAGATTTGACCTGCATTCAGAATCGGGTCGTTTTCTGAAGTTTGTGAAACTTCGAAAATTTTAATTGAATATTTTTGACCGGTTTCCTTGTTCACTAGAAAAGTGAAGGCGGCAGGATAGGGGCTCAAACCACGGATTTTATTTTGGATCGTTTTGGACTTTTCGTTCCAATTTATTTCGCAATTGTGCTTAAAAATTTTCGGGGCAGGTTTCAGCTCGCTCAAGTGCGTGGTGAGTAAACTTTGGTCGATGGATTGAAATTCGTTTTTCTCGATTGAATGAAGCGTTTCCAGAATTAATTCAGCTCCCAAATGTTTTAGTTTGTCGTGCAGGCTACCGGCATTGTCATAGGCTGCGATGAAGCATTTTTTTTGGAAGATAATTTTTCCGGTATCAATTTCTTTGTTTAAGAAAAAAGTAGTTACACCGGTTTCAGTTTCGCCATTCATCAGTACATGATTGATGGGAGCAGCTCCACGATATTGTGGCAAAAGCGAGGCGTGTAAATTAAAAGTGCCCAATGGCGGCATATTCCAAACAAGCTCGGGCAACATTCGAAAGGCTACCACAACTTGAATATCTGCCTTTAATTCTTTCAACTCTTCAAGAAAAATGGGGTCTTTCAGATTGCTGGGTTGCAGTATGGGCAATCCTTGACTTAAGGCGTAATTTTTAACAGCCGAAAATTGCAGTTTTTGTCCTCTTCCGGCAATCTGATCGGTGGCGGTGATAACGCCTACAATGGAATAATTGTTTTCCACCATTTTTTGCAATGCGCCAACTGCAAAATCAGGAGTTCCCATAAATACGATTCGCATACGAATTTGTTTTTTTCAAAGGTACATCTATTTCAAAAAAAAATACCTGAATCAAGATTCAGGTATTTTCATTTTCGAATAAAAGAAATTATTTTATTTTGGCTTCCAATAAAGCAATGTATTTTTCAGCTTCACGGCCTTCGGCAGAATCCGGAAAATCTTTTTTCAATCTATTTTGCAATTGAAGTGCTTTGCTGTAATCTTCTTTCAGCTCAAAAGCCCAAGCAGCTTTCTGAATAAATAAAGGGGCTGTAAACGCATTTTCTTGTTTGTTGGCAGCATCCAAATAATAATTGGCAGCTTTGGCGGTTTCGCCCAATTCCATGTAAGCATCACCTATAGCACCCAATGCCATGGGAGCCAGAACTTGATCATCCGATTCGAAATCGCCTAAATAGTCGATGGCTTCTTTATATTTCCCAAGTCTCAGATAACAAACACCGGCATAATAATTAGCCAAATTAGCTGATTTGCTCATTCCGTATTCGTCGATAATGGCCAAGAAACCAAGATAGTTTCCGTCGCCATTCAGAGCCATTTCCATATTATTGGCACCAAAATATTTTTCGGCCATCCACATTTGCTCTGCCGCTTCATCTTGAATAGGATCTAAATAATATTTTTGAAACGAAAAATACGCAAGTACAATCAGGATTACTATTCCAATTCCAATCAAAATACTCTTTTGATATTTCTCCAGAATTTTTTCTGTTCTGGTCAAGGCTACTTCAACAGCTTCTAGACGTTCTTCTGTAACATCTTTGGTGTTTTTATTTTTTACCATTTAGTTCAAATTTTAGAGTGCAAAAGTAAATCTTTTTCCTTATTTTCCCACTATTTGGGTTTAAATTCTACTAAAGTTTTAAACAATAGACCTTTAAAAACCAGGCCTGAGTACTTTCGCGGGCTCAGGCTTGATAAAAATGCGATCTGTTTCTTTACAATGGAATGTTTCCATGTTTTTTAGCAGGATTTGTTTTCGATTTGTTTTGAGTCATTTCCAAAGCTTGAATCAATTTCTTTCGTGTGTCTTTAGGATAGATAATCTCATCAATATAACCCATTTGAGCCGCTTTATAAGGACTGGCGAAGTTGTTTTTATAATCTTCAATGGCAGAATCAATAAAAGTCTGATCTCCGAGTTTTGTGCGATGTATGATGTTTACAGCTCCTGCCGATCCCATAACTGCTATTTCGGCTGAGGGATAAGCAAAATTTAGATCGGCTCCAATGTGCTTGCTCGACATCACATCGTAGGCGCCACCATAAGCTTTTCGTGTTATGAGCGTGATTTTCGGAACGGTGGCTTCTGCGAAAGCATATAATAATTTTGCGCCATGTTTTATAATTCCGCCAAATTCCTGTGCTGTTCCCGGCAAGAAGCCTGGTACATCTTCGAGTGTAATCAATGGGATATTAAAAGCATCGCAGAAACGAACAAATCGTGCCGCTTTGGTAGATGCATCAATATCTAAAACTCCGGCCAACATGGCGGGCTGATTGGCCACAATTCCTACCGGTTTTCCACCCAAGCGGGCAAACCCAATGATCATGTTCTGAGCAAAAAATGGCATAATCTCGAAGAAATGCTTATCGTCAATAACGGATAAGATCAGTTCTTTCATGTCGTATGGTTTGTTTGGATCGTCCGGAATGAGATCGTTGAGTTTTTTATCTTCGCGGTTTACATCATCAGAGCTCATTTTAAAAGGTGGATCTTCCAAATTGTTTGATGGAAGAAAACTCATCAATTCCCGAACCATCATCATGGCTTGTTCATCGTCATCGGCCGTAAGATGCGCAACACCGCTTTTTGAATTATGTGTCATGGCACCACCCAATTCTTCTTTTGTTACTTCTTCGTGCGTAACGGTTTTTATAACATCAGGACCGGTAACAAACATATAACTGCTCTCTTTTACCATCATGATAAAATCAGTGATGGCCGGCGAATAAACTGCGCCGCCGGCACACGGACCAAGAATGGCTGAAATTTGAGGAATTACTCCAGAACTCATCACATTCCGATAAAAAATATCGGCATAACCGGCCAAAGATTCTACGCCTTCTTGAATGCGTGCTCCTCCGGAATCGTTCAGTCCGATAACGGGAGCGCCCATTTTCATGGCCAAATCCATCACTTTGATAATTTTATCGGCATTGGCTCTGCTCAATGATCCTCCAAATACGGTAAAATCTTGAGCAAAAACGTACATCAAGCGACCGTCTATTTTGCCATAACCGCTTACTACACCATCGCCGAGGAATTTGGTTTTGTCCATATCGAAATCGGTGGCGCGGTGTGTTACAAATTTATCCAATTCAACAAAAGTTCCGGGATCGAGAAGCAGGTCAATGCGTTCGCGTGCGGTTTTTCGGCCGGCTGCATGTTGTTTGTCTATTCTATCTTGTCCGCCACCCAATTCGGCAATTTTATTTTTTTCTTCAAAAAGTCTGTATTTTTCTTCTGTATTTGACATGTTTTCCAATTATTTTATTCAACAATAACAAGTGGCTGATTTGCATTTACGGCATCGCCTTCTTTCACTAAGATATCAATGATTTCGCGATCCATCTTTACTTTGTATTCACTTTGCATTTTCATTGCTTCTACAATGATTACAGTAGTGCCTTCTTTTACCTTATCGCCAATTTTAACAGGAATTTTGACCACTTTGCCCGGCATTGGACTCGAAATAGAAAGCGTACCATGGTCGGCTACTTCAGCACCTCTGTTTAGTAGATATCTGGATTCGGCATCAATCACTTCTACATCAAATACTTGCGTGTGCGTATGTACCTCAAAATGTTTTGCCTGATCTTTTTGCAGTATCTCTATAATGTATGAAGCGTGGTTTTTCAAGATGCTATAAACTCCCTTTTCAACTTCAAGCATATCCAATGCATACACCTTATCGTCCACTTTTATCTCTATTTTGTTTCCGTTTCTACTTATCAATTCCAAAGTAGCAATTCGGTCACCAATTTTTATTTCTAATGTTTTATTCATTTGTATCTAATTTGTTATTCATTTTTAGAGCTAGGTATAGCTATTTTCGAAACATCGACTTGTACAGGGTTTTGTTTTGGAAAGTAGTTTGCTCATGATATTGATTAAGGATAAAAATGTGATTTATAAACGAATACTATTTCTTTTTCTGCCAAATTCTTTCCAATTGCTAGCAGAAGAACCGCTAATTGGTTGGATGCAGGTTTTTTCTAATTTATCCAGATACTGAACAAAAGTGGCAACCATAGCCATGTCTTCACATTCTGGATTGGTTTTATTGGGGCCAAGCAAAAATGCTTCATTTTCTTGAATAAAATGAGTGTTGTAATTTCCTCCTACAAAAGCGGGTGTATTCATTATTCTTTCCAGAAATTTTATGGAAGTCTTGATACCGGTAATTTTATAGTTGTAGAGTGCGCTTTTCATTCTGTTTATAGCATCTTCGCGCGTTTCGGCCCAAACGATCAATTTCGAAATCATTGGATCATAATAAATGGGAATTTCATAGCCACTGTACACATACCCATCGTGGCGAATTCCTAAGCCAAGTGGCTCGCTGAAATGCTTGATAATACCCGGACTTGGCATAAAGTTGTTTTCAGAATCTTCTGCATAAATCCTACATTCAATGGAATGTCCGGTTTGTTTCAAATCCTGTTGTCTAAAACTCAGTTCTAGTCCATTTGCAATATTAATTTGCTGGCGAACTAAATCTACACCAACAACCATTTCGGTGATTGGATGTTCCACCTGAAGTCGGGTATTCATTTCCAGAAAATAATACTTTAAATCGTCGCCCATGATAAATTCTATGGTTCCGGCACCTGCATAATTTACTGCTTTTGCAGCCAACACAGCATGTTCG
>DYSK01000123.1 GCA_020718315.1 Draconibacterium orientale | reverse complement strand
AGCAGCATGCCAAGAAGTGCCGCATGCAACCATGATGATTCGTTTGGCATTCGCCATTTTATCTTCGTATTCCGAAATTCCTCCTAAAGAAATTTTTTCCTGCTCAATGCGCAAACGACCACGCATACTGTCGCGAATAGAAAATGGCTGCTCATAAATTTCCTTGAGCATAAAATGATCATATCCGCCTTTTTCGATAGCGGTTAAGTTCATTTCCAATTCTTCGATATAAGGTGTCTTTTCCTGATCAGAAATAGTGATAATACGCATTGCTCCGTTTCGTGGAATAATGGCAATTTCTTCATCATTCAGATAAACTACTTGTTTGGTATATTCAATTATTGGTGTGGCATCAGAAGCTAAAAAATGTTCGCCTTCACCAATACCAATAACAAGAGGACTTCCTTTTCGGGCAGCGATGAGCAAATCCGGTTCGCCTTTCGATAAGATTGCTATCGCATAAGCTCCAACAACCTGATTCAACGCTACTTGAATAGCCTCAACCAGCCCAATGCCTTCTTTTTGCTGAACGTCTTCAATCAGATGAATCAAGACCTCGGTATCTGTTTCGCTCAAAAAAACATGCCCACGCATTTGCATTTCCTCGCGCAACGAAGCATAGTTTTCGATAATTCCATTGTGGATCATTGCTAGGGTTTTGTTTTGCGAATAGTGGGGATGAGCATTTTCTTGACTTGGCTCTCCGTGTGTTGCCCAACGGGTATGACCAATTCCGATTGTTCCACTTAAATCTTTATTTTTGATACTTTGTTCGAGTTCGCTAACGCGACCCATATTTTTATAGAGCTTCAATTCGCCATCGGCGATAGCAATGCCGGCACTATCATATCCTCGATATTCAAGTCTTTTCAATCCCTTTATTAAGATAGGGTAAGCCTGTCGAGGGCCAATATATCCAACAATTCCACACATAATTTTTAATTTTGGGAGATGATTTTTTGCGTCAATCCAATTTTATTCGGTAAAATTAACAAATTTTCTATTCTGAATCTGAACAAGGCATTTTTACTTATCTCTCAAAAGTACATTATATTTCTTGTCATTGGAATTATATTTTAGATTCTATTTCTAGAATAATAAATTTTTCCCTACTTTAGACTGCCGAATCAAAATGATTTTAAATTTAAATCCGAATAATGCCTCTATGATCAAACACTTCACCATACCCGTTTTTGTTCCCGAACTCGCTTGTCCCTTTCAGTGTGTATTTTGCGATCAGCGAAAAATTTCGGGAACGCTAAAGGCTCCTAGCTTAACGGAGGTGAACGATCTGATCACAAAATACCTGGAAACACTTCCCGAAGAAAACGCACATATTGAAATCGGTTTTTTTGGCGGCAATTTTACGGGAATTCCGCCTACCGAACAACGTTTGTTTTTGGATGTTGCACAAAAATATGTGGATAGCGGGCAGGTGAGCTCCATTCGTTTATCGACCAGACCCGATTACATTTCGGACGAGGTGCTGAAATTATTAAAAGAATTTTCGGTCAAAACAATCGAATTGGGTGCTCAATCGATGGACGATGGCGTTTTGATTAAATCCGGAAGAGGACACACGGTTCAAGATATTATAGATGCGTCCAATTTAATTCAAAAATCTGGTTTTAAACTCGGGTTGCAAATGATGATAGGTCTTCCAGGAGATTCGCTAGAAAAAAGCTTGTATTCAGCAAAGCAAATTGTTGAATTAAATCCAATAGATGTTCGCATCTATCCAACTTTGGTAATAAAAGGGACAGAATTGGCATCCCTTTTCAGAGAAAAAAAATATGAGCCGTTGAGTTTAAACGAAGCTGTACTATGGACAAAAGAAATCTATCGTATTTTTGAGACAGCGAACATAAATATAATTCGCGTTGGACTGCATCCTTCCGAAGAATTAACAAATTCAAAATCGCTCATCGACGGTCCTTATCATCCTTCTTTTCGCGAATTGGTTCTCTCGTCGTTGTGGAAAGATCGTTTTGAGGAAAGATTCGAGTTTAAACGCAATAAATCTATTATTATCTATGTAGCCCCTACGGAGCTGAATTATGCAATCGGATACAATAGTTCGAACAAAACTTTTCTTGAACAAAAATTTGAAGCCGTTAAAATAAAGATTGATCAAAAGCTTTTCAACTATTCTTTTTATGCTGATTGTTATTGATAAACGCATTCCAGAGATTGCAAAAATACATTTAGCCAAATACGGAAATGTGATTGAATTTGAAACCTTTAACATCACTTATCCTGCTATATCCTGTCATCCGGACATCTTTTTTTCTCAAACTGAACAAAGGGTGATTTGTGCCCCAAACTTGCCATTGAGCTATTTGAATATTCTGAAAGAAAACCTCATCGCCTTCTATTTGGGCGACAAGGCTGTTGGGAAAAATTATCCTGAATCTGTTCATTACAATTGCACTATTACAGAAAAGCACATTTTCCACCGAAAAGAATTCACTGATTCTAAGCTATTGGAAAACGCGAGCGGTCTAACGTTTATTGAAGTTCCTCAGGCTTATACGCGCTGCAATCTGATTGCTCTCTCAAACGAAACATTTATCACTTCCGACAAGGGAATAGAATCGGCCTTAAGAAAGCAAAACCTAAGGGTTTATTATTTTTCTCCCGAAGCTGTTTTATTAAGCGAAATGGAAAACGGTTTTATTGGTGGTGCTTTGGGCGTTTACGACAAAAAACTTTTTGTAATTGGAAATCCCGATTTTCATTCATGGGGAAAACAATTTAGAGAGGTCGTAGCAAATGAAAAGCTCGAATTAGTTTGTCTTTACGATGGGCCGTTTATCGACGGTGGTGGGATTTTCTTTTTTGAGCAAACTAAGCAAAAGTAAATAAAGCATTGGCGAAAAAATTCCAAATTGTAACAAATCCAATCGCAAAAAGTTTGGACAGATAGAAGTTGTATTTTCCTTTGCTTACCAAAAGCCACAAGATAAATGTATTGATTGCTAAACCAATGAACGAAATTGCAATAAATCCAGAATATTCGAGCAGTATTTCCGGGTTTTCGCTTCTAAATGTCCAAATCCGATTGAAAAAATAATTGGACGAGGCAGCAATGGTAAATCCGAAAGCATTGGATAGGTATTTTTGAAGTTTTATTTTTTCTTTAAACAAATAGGTGAATCCAAAGTCGATAAAAACGCCCGAAAACCCAACGAGGGCGAATTTGATAAATTTGCGAATAAATACTTCGCTGATTTGGAATAGAAACATAAAAAACGTTCTGTTGCTTTGTAGAAACTTATAAATTAACCAATATCACCAATCTTTCATCTCCACGAATCACATCTACATTGACCGTTGAGCCCGCTTCCAGCTTGTTTAATCGAGTCATATATTCGTAAATATTGGTTACCGGAAAACCATTGATGGCGACAATCCGGTCGCCTTTTTTTATTCCGGCCGATTCGGCTGGGCCACCAGCGCGAACGCCATCTACTCCAAGACCATTGCTTTCGGTAGAAGTGAAGTTAGGCATTATCCCCAAAGTAACTTTAAATCGTCGGCCACCGGCTGCTCTTTGTTTTGGTCCGGCTACTTGGAAATGAAGATTCTCGTCTCTATTTATCAAATTTAACATCAAATCGAAAGTGTAGTCTGCAATCGCCTTTGCGCCAACAAGATTAATGCTATCGGCTTTATCGAAAGGCGTATGATAATCCTGATGTGCGCCCGAACTCAAAAAGAAAACAGGAATATCTTTTGCATAGAACGAAGCATGATCGGAAGCGCCAAAACCTTCGGGTTGCATATTGATAGAAAAAGTTGAATCAGAATTTAAGCTTTTAAGTAAAGATTCGCTTTCGCTGGAAGTCCCGGTTCCGCTTATCATTATACTATTTTCATCTTTCATTCGTCCAATCATGTCGAGGTTTACCATTGCTTTTACATTTTTCAGGTCAATTGTTGGATTGTTGGCAAAATAAGCCGATCCCAACAAACCCATTTCTTCTGCTCCAAAAGCGATTAACAAGACACTTCGTTTTCGATTTTTTTCCTTCGCTAATTTTTCTGCAATTTCAATAATGCCAGCAACACCCGATGCATTATCGTCGGCACCATAATGAACCGCCACAGTATCCGGCATTCGCGAACCCGATTCAGGGCCTCCTAAACCCAAATGATCCCAATGCGCTCCCAAAACAACAATTTCTTCTTTCAGTTCTTTCCCCGGAAGAAAAGCCAAAACATTTTGGGTTTCTACTTTTTGTTGGCGAACATCGGTGCTTGCTTTTACCACCTTTTTTATATCATAAGAAAGAGAAGTCCTTGTTTCGTTCAATTTTTTTTCAAGCGCCTCTATGCTGGTATTTTGCAAAAACAAATTCACGAAATCGCGTTTTACATGAATCACCGGCAAACCGGCATTGGATCTTGTTTTATCAAAATTCAATCCTATCAGTTTATCGGCTTTATCAACCATTGGGCCATTTACAAATAAAACGCCGGCGGCTCCATTGTCTTTTGCACCCACCACTTTATCGCGTTCGCTCGCAAACTGGGCGAAATAACTTGTGGTAACTTCCGGTTCCGGATCGCCCATCAAAACGAGCACCCATTTTCCTTTCACATCCATATTTGCGTAGTCGTTCCATCGAATACTGTCGTTGGAAATTGTAAATCCATAACCAACAAACACCACATCGGCATCCAGCGTCGAATTGTTGGTATAGGCAAATGGCGCGAAATCCTTGTTTAAAACCCCGTGTTTGCCTTCGAACAAAAAAGTATTTTCCGATCCGGCCGAAATAGTGGTAACCACTTCAAATCTCTGAAATCCCTTTTCATCAATCAATTTCAAACCGCCTTTATCAAAATTGGTTTTGATATAATGAGCAGCTATTTCACTTTCTTTTGTGCCCGGAAAACGTCCTTTTAATGAGTCGGAAGCCAAAAACCGAATATGAGTGTCCAGTTCTTTGGTTGTAATTTTCGGGTTTTCTATTTGACAGGAAACCAAACCGGCTAGTATGCCAAAAAGCAATAAATTGAAATTCTTAAACATAGCGATTCTGTTATTATTTATCGTTACGAAATTAGGGGAAATTTTGATGTGTAGGCCAAGAAATATAAAATCACACAATACTCACAGCTCGGGTTACGTATAGCACAGTTGATTCAAATATCTGGGAATAAATCAAATCAAAAAAATTATAGATTTTCAAAAGGATGATATCAACAAAATACCTCAACTGTGTTTTTCAAATGTTTGCAATGGAAATGGGCTTCCTCTATTTCTATTTATGAATTGGGATCTTCTTTCTCCCAAACCCAAAACTTGTCTTCCATATAAAAAGAACCTATTTTTGATGCGAATAAATTCGTTT
>DYSK01000122.1 GCA_020718315.1 Draconibacterium orientale | reverse complement strand
AATGACGCTGGCGGTGAAAGATGATTTTGTATTGCAATCGGAACTTGTTCCCGCTTTAAATGGAAATACGGTAGAACTTACAACGCCATTTGTAACGCCGTGGAGAACCGTTCAAATAGCCGAAAACGCCATCGATTTGGTGAAAAGCAATTTGATTCTTAATTTAAACGAACCCAATGTGCTGGAAAATACGGATTGGATTAAACCATTGAAATACAATGGAGTCTGGTGGGAAATGCACATTGGAAAATCTTCTTGGGACTTTGGAACGGGCAAACATGGTGCCAACACTGAAAACACAAAAAAATACATCGATTTTGCTTCAAAGAACAATATTCAAGGGGTTTTGGTAGAAGGATGGAATACAGGCTGGGAAAATTGGGACGATAAAATTTTCAGCTTAACCGAACCATATCCTGATTTTGATATGGAAGAAATTGTTCGCTATGCCAAGGAGCAAGGCGTGAATCTAATCGGACATCACGAAACATATGGAAATGTGGCCTGTTACGATTCAATAATAGAAACAGCATTTCAATATTACAACAAATTGGGCATTCAGTATGTAAAAACCGGTTATGCCTCCGGAATAATCCCGAAAGAACACCATCACAGTCAATATATGGTAAATCATTACCAAAAAGTAGTTGAATTGGCTGCAAAATATCAGATTATGATCGATGCCCATGAACCGATTAAAGCGACCGGTTTATGCAGAACTTATCCAAATATGATGACCCGTGAAGGAGCAAAAGGCATGGAATACAATGCTTGGGGCGATGGAAATCCACCCAGTCATTCCACTATTTTGCCATTTACAAGATGTTTGGGCGGCCCATTAGACTACACACCGGGAATTTTTGATATTCAGTTTAAATCGGACAGAAAAGATCAATATGTGCGATCCACTTTGGCAAATCAACTCGCATTGTATGTGGTGTTATATAGCCCGCTTCAGATGGTTGCCGATCTTCCCGAAAATTACGAAGGAAATCCGGCTTTTGAATTTATCAGAGAAGTGCCAACAGATTGGGACAGTACACTCATTCTAAATGGAGAGATTGGCGAATTTATCACCATCGCCCGCAAAGAAAAAAACGCTGAAAATTGGTTTCTCGGAAGCATCACCAACGAAAACAAACGAAATCTAACAATCACTTTTGACTTCTTAACGAAAGACTTAGAATATTTGGCCAAAATATACCAAGATGATGAAAAGTCGCACTGGTTGCGAGCGCCAACTTTATACAACATTAAAGAGCAAAAAGTGAATAGCTCAACAGAAATGAACCTCACTCTTTCAGAAGGTGGAGGTGCTGCTATTTCTATTCATTTAATTAACAAACAGAATAATAAAATAAATTAAATTAGTGCCGTTCTTATCAAGGCAAACTTGTCATTTTTTATGTTTAAAACCAATTTAATATGAATACAAACTTTTCGTTTCTCGACTACCTGGTCTTCGGAATCTATGCTTTAAGCATTGTAGGGATTGGATTATATGTTTCACGCAAGAAAAAGGGCGTTGAAAAAACTTCTGAGGATTATTTCCTTGCCGGAAAATCGTTGCCTTGGTGGGCGGTAGGAGCTTCGTTGATTGCCGCAAATATTTCGGCCGAACAAATGATTGGAATGTCGGGATCTGGCTTTGCCATTGGCTTGGCGATTGCTTCATACGAATGGATGGCTGCTATCACCTTGTTGATAGTTGGAAAATATTTTCTGCCTATTTTTATAAAACAAGGCATTTATACCATTCCCGAATTTTTGGCAAAACGGTATGGCAAAACTTTAAAATCGATTCTTGCCATTTTTTGGATCAGTTTGTTTGTTTTGGTAAATCTAACTACAGTACTTTATTTGGGAGCTTTAGCTCTGGACACTATATTGGGCACCGGCGACGGAAGCTTGGTGATTGTTGCAATCATTGGATTGGGATTGTTTACAGCAATTTATTCGCTTTGGGGCGGCCTTTCGGCCGTAGCATGGACGGATGTTTTGCAAGTATTCTTATTGGTTTTGGGAGGATTAATCACGGCTTTCATTGCACTCGATCATCTTGCTCCCAATGGAGGCGCTTGGGAAGGACTTAAATATTTGTACGAAAAAGTACCCGAAAAATTTAGCATGATATTGGAAAAAGGCGAATTGATTATGCCCGATGGCCGCGATGCTTGGTGGGATTTGCCTTCCTTATCGGTTCTAATTGGAGGAATGTGGATAGCAAATCTGTATTATTGGGGTTTTAACCAATACATTATTCAGCGAACTTTTGCGTCCAAAAGTTTAAAAGAAGCACAAAAGGGAATTGTTTTCGCTGCCGGACTAAAATTAATTATCCCACTTATTGTTGTAATTCCCGGAATTATTGCTTTTGTACTCAATACTGATGCCGCCGGAATGCTCACCACCGATTCGGTCGATCCTTCCTTTTTGAAAGCCAGTGGTGCCATCGACAGCGACAAAGCGTATCCTTGGCTGGTAAATCGATTTGTACCGGTTGGATTGAAGGGATTGATTTTGGCCGCTTTAGCTGCTGCTATTGTTTCTTCTTTAGCGTCTATGCTCAATTCTACAGCCACCATTTTTACAATGGACATTTACAAACCTTATATAAATAAGCTGGCGAGCGAAAAACGATTGGTGAATGTTGGCAGAATTACAGGACTCGTGGCGCTTATTGTGGCCGGAATAATTGCCCCAATGTTGGGAAATCTTCCACAAGCTTTTCAATATATTCAGGAATATACGGGAATTGTCAGTCCCGGGATTTTAGCCATTTTTATGCTGGGGCTTTTTTGGCGCAAAACAACAAATAAAGCGGCTGTTTGGGGTGCCATTTCTGCAGTACCGGTGGCTTTGTTTTTTAAAGCCGGAAGCAAAGCTTGGTTTTCTCATACTTCACTGGAAAACTTTTTTCCAAATCTACCTTGGATGGACCAAATGGCCTATACGTTTATTCTCGTTTCCTTAATCATTGCGGTTGTTAGTTTGGTTGATGGAAAAGGAAAAATGAATTCGAAAGGCATTCAACTGACAACCAAAATATTTAAAACAGAACGAAGTTTTGATATTGGAGCAATCATTATTATTGCCATCGTAACCTTATTGTATCTGTTTTTCTGGTAATTAAAAATGCATTTCTGAGCGGAATCTAAGAAAACACAAATTGCTTTTCTTTGTTTCAGCCAAATTCCTGAAAGTGAATAGAGTATCTTTTGCTCTATTCCAAGCTTTGTTTTTCAATAAATAGCAAGTTTGATATTTGTAATATCTCTTTTGGTGTGCAAAATCCAGCGAATCAAAATCGTGAGCAAGGAAAAAAGCTTTGTGTTTTATGGGAAACGATATCCGGGTCAAATCTTCCCATTTTAGCACATCATCAATCAACGAATAGCCCTTGGCATTCATCAGATCCAAGTGGTGTAATAATAGTGGATTTAGATCTTTGGTTTCTATCTTGCTCGCCCAATAGATCAACTTATTCAAGTTTTCTTCTTTATTATCCGACAAATTGTAGACTGCGCTTTTTTGAATAATAAATTCAATCATTTGTTTATCAATATTCAAAAGAAGCGCATTGAAACGCATCTGTTTTTCAACAAATAAGCTGATCGTATCGGTGGGGAAGCAAAAACGCTGACGCAAAAACGAAAACAAAGCAAATTCAGCTTTTTTTAGAGCCGAATAGTTGTTGCCCAACTCCATCAGAAATAATGAAGCTGTCTTTTTGTCCAAAGTTTTCGAAAAAAGCAGGCTGTCAGCAACAATCTCTGCATTTCGGAGGTTGTCGTAGATGAGTTTCTTCTGCTGTGTTTTTACCAAAGTAAGATAGCGATATTCGCTTTGCAGGTTTTGAGAAAATACGGTGAGTACCATTGCAAGTAAAAAACCTAAAACGATTCTTTTTTTCATGTTCATCAAATTTTAAAATGAATAACGCATTCCAAAGGTTGGAATAAAATTACCTTCCTTGATGGGCGGTTCCGCAAAACTCATATTGAATTTTAGGCCGTATTTGTACCGAATCATTTCTTGCTTTTTCTCCAATCGATGACGGCCATGAATGTAATCAAACATATACGAACTAAGAACAATGGCTATCGAAATATAAGTGATGTCTTGTTGCGAGTTGTAATCCGATACATTGGAAGTGCTTGATGGTGTTCCATTTAGCAAATCTGTAATCGAATAACTACCGTCTAAGATCACATATGTAAGTCCGGCATAGCCAACAGCTCGATAGGCCACCATCGACCAACCCATCAAAGGATCTTTCACTTTAAAATGAACATAGCCGGGAACAATGGCTGCATAGGCCATATCTTGTAAACGTAATGTCCGGTTTAGGAGCTGAAATTCTTCAAAAGAGATTTGTGAATTTAAATACGGAAATTCGTAATTGATGTTTTTCTTCTGGGAATAAATGTCGATGTCTTGCGAATAAGTGGTTGTTCCCAATGCCACGACTAAAAATAAGGCGAGTACTGCTTTCATTCGTTGGTTTTAATAATTATGACCAAATATATAAAAATCTTCAATATGAAAGTCGCAAGCATCGAAAAGCGAAATTTCGGCTTTAAAATATTGCTACTTTTGCATAAAATAAAGTCGTTTATGCGAATAGGAATGATTTTGGATAATGAGATTGATGACGATATTCGCGTTAGCAATGAAATAAACGTCCTTCTCCAAGCTGGAAACCAAGTGGTTTTGCTCTGCAAATCAAAACGAGGAAAAAGCGGTATGGAGCGACAAGACAAGCTGGTTATTCAACGCATTTCCCTTCCAAAAAAAATATTTGGAGCATTAAATATAATTTCTCAACGAATCCCACTCTTGCAATTTTATTGGTATCTACATTTTTTGAAATTGGCCAAACGTTATAAAGTAGATGCCATTCATGCCCACGATTTGTATATGTTTCAGCCGGCAAATAGAGTCGCGCAAAAAATCAATAAGCCGTTGGTGCTCGATTTGCACGAAAATTACCCCGAAACAGTAAAACAGTATGCCTGGACCAAGAAATGGTATGCCAAGATTTTCTACAACGTTCTCTACTGGAGCAAAAAAGAAGAACTCTTTCTCTCTTCCTCCAATAGAATTATTGTCTTGAGCGACTATTACAAAGCCGAATTGCTTCAAAAATATCCAAATTTAAAAGGTGAAAACATGGTTCGCTATTCGAATGTGCCGGATATTGAGTTTTTTAATTCCATGCAAATAAATCCATCCATACAAAAAAAAGAAAATGAATTTATCATTTTTTATTTTGGTGTGATGGCCCGAAGAAGAGGTATTTTTACACTAATGGAAGCCGTAAAAAAGCTTTCCAAAAAGTATAATCACATCAAATTGCTCCTTATTGGACCGATAGACAATGCCGAAAAAAA
>DYSK01000121.1 GCA_020718315.1 Draconibacterium orientale | reverse complement strand
ATATAATCATCGAAGCCGGCTTCAAGAATTTCTTCCTTATCATTTTTCATGGCTCTTGATGTAAGCGCAATTACCGGTATTGCTTGTGTTTTTGGATTCAATTTGAGTTCTTTAACCACTTCTATACCACCCATTTTTGGCAACGAAAGATCGAGCAAAATCAAATCAGGCAATTCTTCAATGGCTTTTTGCAATCCTTCTTCCCCATCAACAGCCTCCAAAAGAGTATATTTTCCTTTTACAATAGCACTCACAGTCAGCCGATTGTCAAAATTATCTTCGATTGATAAAATTCTTTGTTCGGCATTTTGTTTATTTGTTTCGGTTCGTTGATTTTCAAAACTTGCATTTTCTATGCTTGCTTTTTCTTCCAATTTCGTGGGCAATTCGATCTGGATTCTAAGCATCGCCCTCACAGTGTTCAGCAAGCTTTCTGAATCAATATCTCCTTTTTGCAACAATTGAAAAACATTGTTGAACGAAAGTCGTGTCAAATCGCTTTTGGTTAAATTTTTGGCTGTCAGAATCATTACAGGCAATTTTTTCGTTTTATTCGTACTTCTTATTGATTCCAAAACACCAAATCCGTCCATTTCGGGCATCATCAAATCAAGGATAATTCCGTTTGGGATGATTTGTTTAATATAATCGATCGCCTGCTTTCCATTTGCGGCCACATCTACTTGTATTCCTTCCTGCTCCAATACTTTTTGTATTTGAATAACAGCTATTTCATTGTCTTCAACAAGTAAGACTCTTTTGGATGTATTTTCCTGCTGATAGGCGTTTTCTGTTTCTATTTTGTTTTTCAAAGCACGAAGGATTCGATTGATTTCGAAAAGTAATTTTTGGGGTGTCAAACCACTTTTTGATAATACATTCATCGCATTTCCGGTCAATTTCTGCTTATCGCTTGACGTTAAATCTTTCGATGTTACAATAATCACCGGCAAATCGGTTGTTTTCGGATTATTTCGTATTTGATTTAACACCTCAAAACCACTCATTTCAGGCATCATTAAATCCAGAATCAATATATCGGGCAAGCGGTGACTAAGCATTTCAAGACACTGTTGGCCACTTTCAACCAAAACACTTCTTATATTTTCCAATTCCAACATATCATGAACCATTTTCCGATCGATCGGATTGTCGTCGACAACCATCACTGTTGTTACCGCTCCAACGTTCAGTCTATATATTTCTGCAAGGAGGCTTCGCGGATCGATGGGTTTTGATAAATAGCCAACAGATCCCAAGGCAAAACTGGTTTGTCTATCGTCGGAAACAGAAATAACAATTACCGGAATGTTTGCTGTTTTCGGATTGGATTTTAGTTTCTGAAGGACTTCAAAGCCGTCCATCTCCGGCATAATCAAATCGAGTGTAATGGCAAACGGTTTGTATTTTTCGGCAAAGGCCAGCGCCTCTTTTCCGGAGTTGCTGATAGAAACTTGAAAACCGTATAATTTTAGACTGTTTGCAATTTTATTAGCCTCATTCAGGTCGTCATCCACAACTAATATCCTTTTATTAAATTCCTCCGAAATACTATCTATTGTCAATCCCACATTTTCGATTGCTTCTTCTCCTTTCCATTTAGTGGGCAAAGTAATTGTAAAAACCGAGCCTTGTCCTTGTATGCTCTCCACCGAAATGCTGCCTTTCAAAATTTTCACAAGTTTTTTTGCTATGGCAAGGCCCAATCCGGTACCTTCGTACGAGCGTGAAATTGAACCATCGGCTTGTCTAAATTCATCAAAGATAAAAGGAAGCATTTCCTTAGAAATTCCTATTCCAGTGTCTTTTACTCGGATATGCACTTCATGGGCGTCTGAAGAAACGGAAATCAGAACATTTCCTTTGTCGGTAAACTTTACAGCGTTTCCAACAATATTTGTAATTACTTGATGTAAACGATCTTTGTCGGTTTCAATTTCTATTTTATCGTTACACGAATCGCAACGAAGCTCCACGTTTTTTTGTCGTGCCAAAGGCTGAACGCTTTCTATTACTTGCGATAACACAAAAGACAGATTTAGTTTTTCGGGTTGAAGTTCCACCTTTCCGGATTCCACTTTTGATAAGTCCAAAATATCATTTATCAATGCCAACAATCGTTTGCCGTTTCGTTCTACTACTTCCAAATAATTATTTTCCTCTTCGGTAAGTCTTGATTTTGCTTGCATCGACAAAACACGCGAAAGTGCATTAATTGAATTGAGTGGAGTTCGAAGTTCGTGGCTCATGTTCGACAAAAATTCACTTTTTAGTCGAGAACTCTCTTCCACTTGCTTGCGTTGAGCAATCAATTCCTGATTTTGCAATTGCAATTCGTCCGCACTGCTTAGAAGCTCCTCAGCTTGCTGACGAAGTTCTTCTGTTTGCTGCTGTAATTCTTCGGACTGCCCTTCTAGTTTTTGATTGGAAAGGGCTAGTTTTTCTGCCAATTTTGCAGTTTGTTCGGCAGCAACTAAAATGGAATACGAAGCACTTAAAGCATTCCCCGAAAGTTGAAGAACTTCTATTGTTTCGGGCGAAAATTTTTCGAGTTTTACCAAAGAAACGAGTCCAATAACTTCGCCGGAATTATTCAGAAATGGGACAGAAATAATTTCTTTAGGTACAATTTCACCAGCACTGGTCAAAAATTTAAATTGGGTATCATCGGGCAGATTTTTTAAATGATAGATTTCTTTATTTGCTATGGCATTGCCAAATTCGCCGGCAGGCCTTTCGGCCTGAAAAGGCTTTATTAAATTGGTATTGGCTCCAATAGAATCAAATAGCTCGAACAAATTCAGTTTATCGTTTAACCTATAAAACACGACCATCTGAGCAGAACTTAGTTTCATTAATTGCCGAAGCATTTTTTCTGAATAGCTCTTCAGATCGGCATTTCCTATCAGTGTTTCTGAAAGAACTGAAATGCCATTTCTGATCTTGTCTCTCGATTCGATACTTTCAACCGTGCGATTAATGGCTTGAGCCAATTGACCAATTTCATCTTTTGATTGTACTGTATTTCGAACTGAAAAATCGCCATCTGCAATTTTCCGGATATCTTTTGACAACAAAATGATGGGTGAAGAAATGGATTTGCTTACAAAATACACGACAGAAATAATAAATAAGCCGGAGATAAAAAACAACATTAAAAACATATTGCCCATTGTTTTGGTCTCTTTCTCCAGTTCAGCCCAGTCTTGTTTGGCAATAAACGCCCATTCCGTTTCAGGCAAATAAGTGTAGGCTGAAACCACTTTTTCGCCACGATAATCCAACGTAATGATTGCTCCTGTTTTTCCATCCAGCGCATTTCGCACTCCTTCGGTATTTATTGACAACCGAAGTGGCGCATGTTCGTACCAGCGCAATTCGTTGAGCACTAATTTGTCTTTGTTTATTAGCAATGTTTCTCCGGTTTTTCCCATTCCGTTTCGCATGAGCATCAACGGATACAAAGAATTTTCCAGACTTATATTTGCAACCAGCACAGCTATGGTATTTGAATTTGCGCCCCATTCTTGGTAGAGCGGAGCCGACATAGTAAGCAAATTCATTCCTGCTTCGGCCGAATAATAAATGGGGTCGATGTGAATCTTGTCTTTTTGAATGGCCTTAATTATATACGATTCACTACTTTTATTCGCGCCTTCATTAGCTGGATTTGTCGAGATTTCAACAATTCCTGTTTTGCTGTTTACTATGTAGATTTCTTCGTAAACCGAATAAGCTTTTTGGTAATTGTGTAAAAGGAATCGTATCTGCTTTTTCGCATCCTCGTGCAAATCGCTTGAATTTTCCACTATCTGAGTCAAAAGTTTGGTATCTGTATTCAAGGCAAACGTTCTGAAATCGCCTTTTCGTTCTTTAAGCCAAATTTCTATTTGATTTACCTTTAGATCGCGCACAGCAGAAAGTTTATTTACACTCTCCTGTTCAAAAGCTTTCCTATTTTGTTGGTACGCAATCAACATGGCAGCCAACAAAGGAACAAGTGCAATAATTAGAAACCAGAAAGTGAGGTTTGTTCGAAGGCTTGAAAATGAAAGACGTTTCATAATGATAATGTATTTTTTAACAATGCTTATTGTCGATTTCTAAAAAAATAAATGAACAGCAAAATATGCTTTTGCAACGAAATTGGGTTTGTCTTTGCTGTTTAACCCGAGATTTACTACGCTGCTCTATCATAAGCTTGCTTATTTAATTTTAGTCAAGATAGAGAAACCTTTTTATAAATTTTACAATACTTGGTTAATATTTCAAATTTAGCTCTAAAAGAATTTAAAGGCACTTCAGCTTCGCCAAGCATAAGTATTCCGTTATGAGCAAGCGATTTATACAGTTTATCGAAGATTATTTGCTGCGATTCCTGATTAAAATAGATCAACACATTTCGGCAAGCAATAAAATCAAAATCGCCATAAACACTTTCGCTTGGCGCATGGCTGTTTTTGGCCACTAAATCGAAAATTGAAAATTGCACTTTTTCTTTAATTTCAGAATTTAAAACGTATTTTCCTTCTTTTTCGGTAAAATAATTTTGCAACTGATGGAGTTTTACGTTTCTTAAACTCTCCGAAGAAAAAACAGCTTGTTTGGCTTTGCCAATAGCCGAACTGTCGAAATCGGTCGCAAAAATGCGAAAGCTCAGTGTGCTTTTTTCCTTTTTCAACTGATCAGTAAAAAGGATAGCTAAAGAATAGGCTTCATCGCCCGTGGCACACCCGGCGGACCAGATGCGAATGGTTTGGTCTTTGCTATATTGTTTTTTCCGAATCAATTCGGGAATAATATTCTTATTGACCAGTTCGAAGCAGAGCGCATTTCTAAAAAAATAACTGACGTTGATCATGAAATTTTCTATCAATAAATCAGGCTCAAAAAGTTTTGTTTTTAGGATTGAATAATAATTTTCGGGACTTCCGGCGCCAATACGAACAATTCTATTTTCTATTCGTCTATTTAGCATTTCAATATGATAAGCGGCATAATCAAAATTACGTTCCTGCTTTAGATAGTCTAATATCTTAGTATAAAAATCTTCCATCGGGAAAAGCTATTTATTCCTAAAAAATACTTAAAGGCAAAACCATTGATCGGCATCTTAATCAATTAGCTCTTCATTTAACACCCAACACGGACAAGATTACAAATAAAAACAGCGCGAAATCAATGAACGTCCAATTTTTTTTGCGAGTCAGCCTCTAAAAATGCGTCCAATCTCATCGCACTTGTCCAAAAATCAAAAAAAAAGCCCCGAAATCGAGGCTTTTCAATTCATTTTTAGAAAAATTTATTCTGTTTTCTTTTTGCCAAGACTAATGTCTAAACCAAGAGAAACAGCCCAAGTATTTTTTGCATACGTTTCGGTATAAGCAATACCTGTTGCAGCATC
>DYSK01000120.1 GCA_020718315.1 Draconibacterium orientale | reverse complement strand
CGGCAACAAAACATTTGTTGAAGGCGATTGGATTTCTTTGAATGGTTCGACGGGAGAAGTGTATGAAGGAAAAATTGATACCATCAAGCCCGAATTGAGCGGCGATTTTGGCGATTTGATGACTTTAGCAGATAAACATGCTGTGATGTTGGTTCGTACAAATGCAGATACACCTCACGATTCAAAAGTGGCACGCGATTTTGGTGCTCAAGGAATTGGATTATGTCGTACCGAACACATGTTCTTTGAAGAAGAAAAAATTCGTCCAATGCGCGAAATGATTCTTGCCGACGATGAAATTGGTCGTCGTGCCGCGCTCGAAAAATTGTTGCCACTTCAACGTACCGACTTTGAAGGAATTTTTGGCGCCATGCACGATCTTCCCGTTACGGTTCGTTTACTCGATCCACCATTGCACGAATTTGTTCCTCACGAAGAAGCAAATCAAAAAGAAATGGCAAAAGAAATGGGTATTAGCATTGAAGCTGTTAAAGCAAAAGTAGAAGCACTTCACGAATTCAACCCAATGCTTGGTCATCGTGGTTGCCGTTTAGGAAATACCTATCCTGAAATTACTGAAATGCAATCGCGGGCAATCATCGAAGCTTGTCTCAATTTGAAGGAAAAAGGCATTACAACTTATCCTGAAATTATGGTTCCTTTAACAGGAACTAAAGCAGAAATGAAAATGCAAGAAGTTATTGTTCGCAAAACCGTTGAGAAAGTATTTGAAGAAAGAAATGATAGTATCAAGTATTTGGTTGGTACTATGATTGAAGTTCCTCGTGCTGCCCTTACAGCAGACGAAATGGCCGAATCGGCCGAATTTTTCTCTTTTGGAACCAACGATTTGACCCAAATGACTTTTGGCTATTCGCGCGATGATGCCGGCAAATTCTTGCCCGTATATCTTGATAAAGGAATCTTAGAAAACGATCCTTTCCAAGTGTTGGATAGAGTAGGTGTTGGTAGTTTGATGAAAATTGCTGTCGAAAAAGGCCGCAAAACCCGACCAAATATTAAAATAGGTATTTGTGGTGAACACGGCGGAGAACCCAGCTCAGTTGAATTTTGCAATACGCTTGGGTTCAATTATGTAAGCTGTTCGCCTTTCCGTGTACCAATTGCTCGCCTCGCTGCAGCTCAAGCCAATATCAAACAAGGCGCTTGGGATAAAGACAAAGCTAGCGAACAATTAAAAGACAGTGCCAAAAATGTGGGCGATGTCTTAGGTGCTGAGTTTAATGAGTTGGAGAAAGAAGCCAAGAAAGCGGCGAAAGTAATCCGGAAGCAAGCAGAAAAAGAAATAAAACGCTTGCAATCCGATGCCAAAGACGTTCTGAAAAAACTCAAAAAAGAATTGAAAAACTTTAAAAGATAAATTTTATCATTCTTGTTTGAAAGGGATTGCATTCGCAATCCCTTTCTTTTTTACCTTTGAATATGAATAAAAAATCAATCGCTTTGGTCTTGTCTAGTGGAGGTGCCCGAGGCATTGCTCACATTGGCGTAATTGCAGAATTGGAACGGCGCGGCTATCAAATTTCGGCTATGTCTGGAACTTCAATGGGCGCGTTGGTTGGCGGTTTGTATGCCTCTGGAAGTTTAGGCTTGTATAAAGAATGGTTGCTCTCGTTAGACCGGATGGACGTGTTCGGTTTAGTGGATTTTACGCTTCGCGCAAACGGTTTGGTGAAAGGCGAAAAAGTGCTGCGCGAAATGAAAAAAATTATTCCGGATAAGAAAATCGAAGATTTTGCTTTGCCTTTTGCTGCCGTTGCTACCGATATCACAAATGGTCAGGAAGTTGTTTTAAAAGAAGGAAGTTTATACGATGCCATAAGAGCATCCATTTCTATCCCAACTGTTTTTATTCCTTTCGAAAACAACGGAATACAAATGGTGGATGGTGGTGTATTGAATCCCATTCCGATAAACCATGTGGAAAGAAAACCGCAGGATATTTTAGTTGTAGTGGATGTAAACGCCCATATTCCCTATTTTTCAAAAACGAACAAATTGGAATTGGCCGAAGAGAAAAAACTAAAAAACGATCAACGATTCAAAAAATACATCTATTTGCTTTCTGGCAAGTTAAATTCCTTTGTTCCAAAAAACGAAAATGATAAATTGGGCTATTTCAATTTGATAAATAAAACGATGAGTTTGATGGTGCATCAATTATCACTGATGGCCATCGAAAAAGGAAAGCCTGATTTATTGATCAATATCCCCCATCAATCGTTTGGTCTTTTTGATTTTTACAAGGCGGCTGCCATTATAAAAATGGGTGAAGAAATCGCTGCCAAGGCCTTGGATGAGTACGAGAAACTAGAATGATTGGATGATTCTTCCGATTTCCATAACCCGATTGATATTCAACTTTTGTTCTTAGTTTGATTGAATTACGCTTAGCAAAGTTTGTGCTTTTGCTTCGGTTTCCAGCCATTCTTTTTCCAATTCCGAATCGCGCGTAATGCCGCCTCCAACATACAATGCATAATATTCGGGCAAAATTTGCATACATCTTAGATTTACGAATAAGCTGAGTGAATCGGAGTGAATCGGACCAAGAAAGCCGGTGTAATATTTTCTGCGATGGGTTTCTGTTTTCTCAATTTTGTTTTTTGCGGCTTCAAGCGGAATTCCACAAACGGCAGGTGTTGGATGTAATTTCTTTATCAAATCGAAGGCCAAAGTTCGATCAACATCTTTTTGAATGCTAAAATCGGTTCGTAGATGAGCAAGATTTCCAGCTTGAACGCTATAGGTTTCGGATTGCTCAAAACCATTCATTCCTACACGAGATTGAAGAATGGCGCCGACATAATCGGCCACATAGGCTTGTTCTTTTTGCTCTTTTGTATTCCAAACCAAATTGGCTAATTCCTGATTGGCAAGTGTTTGTGTTCCGGCAAGGGCCATTGTTCGGATTTCATTTTCTTTTTGCTCAAGCAAAAGTTCGGGACTGGCTCCCATCCAAAGCTCTCCGGTATTGAGATGAATAAAATAAGTGAAAGCTTGAGGATATGTTTTGGAAAGTCGAGCAAATAGTTCAAATAAAGTTTCATTGTTTCTTTGTTTCGATACAATCTTCGATAAGATAACTTTATCAATTTGGTCTGTTTCCAAATCTTGCATTAGCTTGGAAAAGGAATCGGAATATTTATTTTTTGAGGTCGATGGAATTTCCGGATGTTGGATATATTGAATTCGATCAGGAAGTTGCAAGAGGAATTCTTCCTGCTGTTGCAAGTCGGAGCCGTCGTCGATTATTTCATTTGCCGTCAAAAACCAAATGGGAGTTTCTTTATTTGGCTGAAAAGGGGCAAATACAAATCCTTTTTTTTTGTTCGAAAAGAGATAGTTTAAGTCCGAAAAAGACTCAGGCAAATAAGAGATATACGTTTTTGCATTCGGCTGTCCGGGCAATCGAAATCGAACAAAAGCAATTCCTTTACGCATCAACAGCTCGTGAAAACTTTCTAAATCGCTCGTCATTATTTATACAGAACAAAATTTGAAAGACGTGCCGTAGAAACCAAATCGCCCGTTTGGTCGGTAATCTGAATATCCCAAATATGTGTATTTTTTCCCACATGAATTGTTCGGGCTTCAGCAAACACCCATCCATCTCTCACCGCTTTTACATGATTTGCCGAAATTCCTGCACCTCGCACATCGGCGTTTTTTCCAATTACCAAGATTGCAGAGCCAATGCTTCCAATTGTTTCGGCCAAGGCCACACTAGCGCCGCCATGCAATATTCCGTAGGGCTGACGCGTGCGTTCATCAACCGGCATTTTCGCTTTGATAAAATTTGGTTCAACAACTAAATATTCTATCCCAAGCACTTCTATCATAGTGCCTTTGCTCGTTTCGTTCATTTGCTCGATTGTGATTTTCATAATCTAATTTAGGTTTTGTACAAAAATAAACTTAACCAACGAAATGACGCTAATGTTTTTATAAAAATGTACTTTTACCAAAAATACAAATGAGTCCCGAAGAAAAAAATCAAATTGGCATGCTGATAGAAGCCAAACTTGTCAAATTGGAAGCTCAAATTGCTGATTTGAAAGAACTAACACGTCCAATAGAACCCGATTGCGCCATTGGTACTGTAAGCCGTATGGATGCCATCAACAACAAAAGTGTGAACGAATCTACATTGAGAAAGAAAATTGTGCAACAAAATGCTTTGCAACATGCCCTTACAATCCTTTATACCGACGAATTTGATCGATGTGTTGTTTGCGGACATCCCATTCCTGCTGCTCGATTGCTGCTCATGCCCGATAGCCGGAAATGCGTTCGTTGTGCGAGTTTGAAAATATGATATTTCTTGATGAACTTCCTTGTAGATTTAAGCGGCTTTGTTAACTTTGTTCGGTCTAAAACAATCTCATTTTGAAAAAATCGATGCGTCTGCTATTTCTGGTTTTACTACTCGCGATTTTTTCTTCTTGTTTGAAAAATGAAATTTGCGTGCCGCTCGATATTCGTGTAAAAGCGAAAATTTACACCATAGAAACAGTAAATCAAGATCAATTCCTCTTGACGCATAAACTGTATATTGATACGCTTTATGCTCTTGGGATGGCCGAAAAGTTTATTGCTTTGAATGAAAGTGAGCTTAGTGAATTTTATCTTCCTTTGGATAATGCGCATGACCAAAGCAGCTTTGTTTTGAATGTAGGCGGATTGAAAGATACCATTCGAATAGAGTATAACAAAGAACTTTTGTTGAATTCAATAAAATGTGGCGTTTATTACCGTTATTCCATTACTAATCTTAGTTATACTACTCACCTTCTCAAAGAAATACGTATTCTTAACCCCGAAATTGATGTCGTTTCAACTGAAAATATTCAATTGGTCTATTAGTTTAATTATGCTAATTCCATCGTCTGTTTTGGCTCAACAAAGTCAGGATAGCTTGATCGATATGCGACTTAAAAAATCGGAGACAATCGAACCGGCAGAGCGGACCAAGAAAGCTGTCGCTTTTCAGGAACGCGATTTAAAATTTGGTTGGGATCTGAGTAATATGCTCATTGGTGCCATATCGCCAAAGCGCACTGGACTTGATTTTTCTGTGGATTATACATTGAAAGAAAATTTATATGGAATAGGAGAGTTTGGACAAAACTACTACGAAGAAGTGAGCAGCATGCTGAATTACATATCCAAAGGAAAGTATTTTCGGGTAGGTATCGACTACGATTTGCGCAAGGACAATAAAGACCTGAGCAGGGATATGTTTTATATTGGAGCGCGCTATGGTTTTTCTGTTTTTGACCAAACGCTCGAAAATTACCAAATCACTTCCGGCTATTGGCCTTCGGTTTTAGAAGAAAATATTCAATTTGCCAATCAAGCGCATTGGATTGAAGCCATGAGCGGATTTAAAGTGGAAATATTGAAAAATATCTATTTGGGCTTGGGTTTTCGGGTCAAATTATTGCTTTTTC
>DYSK01000119.1 GCA_020718315.1 Draconibacterium orientale | reverse complement strand
ATGCTTCAGCTTGCAAAAGAGCTGTTTTTTTGCCAATGCTCCTGCTTCATAGAAAAGAAATTAGTAAATTATGGGCTTTTTAAATTAATATGACATTAAGTTAGAATGAAAGATTTAACAAACTCGACCGTAGCACGGCAAAATATATTAAATAATAACTATGCAATTGGAGAAATTCAAAATGCGGTAGGGATTGAAGGAATCGTGTTTGATAATCAGTTCCGCTTTTTAAAAAGTCAAATTGCATCTTTCTTCGAAATTGATGAACGAACTATAGAGCGTTATCTCGAAATTCACGATAAGGAATTAAAGGTGAATGGTTACGAGGTATTGAAGGGTAAAAGATTGAAAGAGTTTAAGTTACTTGTTAAAGATATTGAGGCGACCGACATAAATGTCGCTCTGTCGACTGCAAATTTAGGAATTTTCAATTTTCGAGCATTCTTAAACCTCGGTATGCTACTGACAGAGAGCGATAAAGCAAGAACGCTCAGAGGCATTGTTCTTGATATTGTACTTGACACTATCAACAAACGCACAGGTGGTAGCACAAAATATATAAATCAACGAGACGAAGACTTTATTCTTAGTTATTATAAAGAAGAAAGGTACAGAAAAGAGTTTACTGATTCTTTAAGCAATTATATTGCAATGGGAAATGCAAAGTATGCTATTTACACAAATAAGATATATCAATCCATTTTCAAAGAACATGCTACGGAATACCGTCAGATTTTGAAACTCAGCGAAAAGGACAACGTTCGTGAAACGATGTACAACGAGGTTTTAGACCTGATTTCAAGTTATGAATTTGGTTTAGCAGAACTAATCGAAGAGCGATACAATAAACTTGGCAGAAAACTCACAAGTTTTGAAATAGACAATCTTTTTTCTGCATTTGAGCAGTTACCTTTATGGGTTCCGTTGATTGAGAAAGCAAGACGAAAAATGGCAAGTCGAGACTTGGCTTTTAGAGAAGTTTTGCATCAACAATTAGAAGAATATGTTGGAGCCGTACCTGCAAAAGATTTTGAACGTTTCTTGGGTGAAAAGAGTAAGGAATTAGCCGAAAGACTTGAAGAGGCAAAGGATGTATTTAAACGCTTAAAAGAAAGAGAATGAGATTGTTTTATATCAACATAGAACAAGCAAAAGAGATTCATCGGAAAACTGTTGAAGTTAGTGGAGGTGGCGATGATGGCATTCTTGACATTGGCAAACTTGAAAGTGTTTTAGACCATATTCAAAACGATGATTATTATCCTGCCTTTGTGGATAAGTTGACACATTTGTTTTTCTGTTCTAACAAATTTCATTGTTTCAACGATGGAAATAAACGGATTGCAATTGCATTGGGAGCACATTTCTTGTTAATAAACGGATACGTTTTTATTGTATCGAGATTTATCAGAGAAATGGAGAATATTAGTTACCACTTAGCATCAGGAGCAATAGATAAAGATTTGCTCTTTGAAGTGATAAACTCGGTAATTAATGAGCCTGAGATAAATGAAGAAATAAAATTGAAAATATTTGAAGCAATATCAAATCATGAAAACTAATGCCAACGCTTCACAGCCACACACATTGCCAAGCCGCTCAAAAAGCCAACCGCACGACCAAAACTTGTCAAAGAGTGTGTCTGTCCGAACGCACAAGGCACTGCAAAATTGATAGCTAATTGATTGAAAATTAATAAAGGCCAGTTGGTAACAGCCGCTAAGGCCAATCAGGGTTTGACTTTCAGAAATGAAAGTTTTTCCTAACTTAGCATAACTGTTAATGCGGGACAGAGAAGCGGTTTTTACTCCCTGTCTGGGCTTAGCGGCAAACCGTTATACGATTGTCGGAACCTAAAAAAGGAATAAATCCTTTATTAGTCAGAATCATAAATTTTGTAAAGTGGTGTGGACCTTTACAAATAACATTGGGTAAATAAAAACATTTAAATCAATTATTACAGGCGCTTTATCAAGCCGAATTTCACCTCATTTATGAAGCTTTTTATTTTTATACTTCTTTCAGTGTTCCTGATTTTAATTTCCAAACCTGCTTTTGCTTTGCCTTCGGGGGAGAACGATCAGGCAAAAGTTACATTAAGCGGTTATGTGCACGATCAGTCGAATGGTGAATTACTGATCGGTGTCTCAGTATATTGTACTGAACTGAAAGTGGGCTCAGTTACAAATGTTTACGGCTTTTATTCATTAAGTCTTCTGCCGGGTAAATATATCGTACGCTATTCCTATGTGGGGTTTGAAACCATTGAAAAGACAATTGAGCTCAATCAAAACGTGTCAATGGATATTAACCTGAAACCGGTTGAATTACAACTTGGCGAAGTTACCATCACAGGGAAACGCTCCGATGAAAATGTGAAAGCCCCCGAGATGAGTATAGCTAAACTGGATATCAAAACTATTCAGAAAGTTCCTGCCCTATTAGGCGAAATTGATGTGGTTAAAGTATTGCAACTGATGCCTGGTGTGCAGGCGACAAGTGAAGGGTCAACAGGTTTCAGTGTTCGTGGAGGAAGTTCCGATCAGAACCTGATTCTTCTGGACGAGGCCACCATCCATAATGCTTCCCACCTACTTGGATTCTTTTCGGTATTTAATAATGATGCCATCAAAGAAGTTACACTTTATAAAGGTGATATACCGGCGGCTTACGGTGGCCGGCTTTCGTCGCTGCTCGATGTGCGTATGAGGGATGGAAATTCCAAAAAGTTTGGTGTTACCGGTAGCATTGGTACTGTTTCGAGTAAACTGACATTAGAAGGGCCCATTATCAGAGATCGCACAACATTCCTGGTTTCCGGCCGCCGAACGTATGCTGACTTGTTTCTTCCTTTTGCAAAAGACGAGAATGTCCACAACAACAAACTTTATTTCTACGATTTTAACATGAAACTTTCTCATGTGATCAACGAAAATAACAGGCTTTATCTTTCAGGCTATGTAGGTCATGATACGTTTAAAAATCAGTTTGCTTCCATGGGTTTTGGCAACCAGACAGCCTCATTCCGCTGGAACCACCTTTTTTCGAAAAAACTCTTTTTCAACCTCAGCCTGATTTATTCGCGTTACAATTATGAACTCGGAACTCCCGAAGGAGAAGCCACTTCGTTCAAATGGACTTCGATGATGCGCGATTATTCGGCACGCTTTGATTTTACTCATTATTTAACGGATAAACATACTTTAAAATATGGAGCAACCATTATGTTTCATGAGTTTTTCCCCGGAACGGCCAACGGAACCGGCAGTGAAAGCGCTTTTACTGAATTTATTTTACCGGCGGAATATGCTTTTGAATATAGTTTATATGTATCTGACGAATATAAAGTTGCACCAAAATTAACTTTGAAATATGGCCTGCGGTTTTCATTATTTCAGAATGTTGGCCCCGGAACTTATTTTAATTATGATGCAGACTACAATCCTATCGACAGTACTGTATATAAAAAAGGTGATTCATTTAATGTTTATGGCAACCTTGAACCCCGGCTTGCTTTTACCTACCTTCTTAACCAGGTTTCATCCATAAAAGGCAGCTATTCGCATACAGCACAATATCTTACTTTAGCTCAGAATTCTACTTCAGGAACTCCGCTTGATATATGGTTCCCGGCTACACCCAATGTGAAACCTCAGTTGGCTGACCAGGTTGGCATTGGCTATTTCCGAAACTTAAATAAAAACATGTATGAGCTTTCGGCGGAAGTTTACTATAAAAATTACAAACAAGTGATAGACTTTCGCGATCATGCTCAACTGTTGCTCAATCCATACCTGGAAGGCGAAATACGTATAGGAAACGGCTATTCTTATGGAGTTGAGACTATGATACGTAAAAATGAAGGAAAGCTAACCGGGTGGTTAAGCTATACCTATTCAAGATCATTCCGTATAATCCCTGAAATAAATGGTGGCAATCGGTATAATGCACCTTACGACAAACCCAATTCGGTGAATTTAGTAGCTAATTACGATATTACCAGGCGCATCTCAGCTTCCATGATCTGGACTTATGCAACCGGTCTCCCCGTGACCTTCCCAACCGGTAGAGCTGTTTATGGAAACGCAATTCTTCCAATCTATTCAAATCGCAATGCTTACCGATTACCCGATTATCACCGGCTTGATCTGTCTGTTACATTGAAAGGAAAGGAAAAACCAGGTAAGAAATGGTATGGGGAGTGGAATTTTTCAGTCTACAATGCCTATAACAGGCATAATGCATGGGCGATTAATTTCACTCAGGATAATATTGACCCTAATATAACCTATGCCGAAAAAACGTACCTGTTTTCGGTTATTCCAGCTATTACATATAACTTTAAATTTTAAAATAGCTGGGAAAAATGAGAATGAAAGTAAAAACTTGAATTTTGCACTTTATTAGTGAAAGCCGAAAATTTATGTTGAATTTTTAATCTTAAAAAGCTCAACCGCTAAAACATAAATGTATAATAATAGCAATGAAATTCAGAACAATCCTATTCATATCCGCTATCTTGTCACTCATAGCGGTTTCCTGTACCGAAAGGATAGATATCCCGCTCGACGATAGTTATACCCGCCTGGTAGTTGACGGGTCTATAACCACAGATACTATGGCTCATACAGTGTTCTTAACATCTACTTCGAGCTATTATTACAATCAATCTCCACCGCCGGTAACTGGCGCTTTGGTATCTATTTTTGATGGAACACAAACATTTGATCTTACAGAAAAAACTCCTGGTGTATATTGTACCGAACCCAATGTACATGGTATCCCGGGAAAGACTTACTTGCTGGATATAAAACTTGCAAATGCTATTGGCGGATTTGATGATTATATTGCCCGTTCAACCCTTTACCCTGTAACTCCAATGGATTCCATAAGCCTGTTGTACCATCCTGAATGGTCAGAAAACGGGGTATGGGAAGTGAAATGCTATGTTCTGGAGCCTCCAACAGTTGATTTTTACAGGTTTTTATTGTATAAAGACCAGGTTTTGCTTACCGATACGCTCAATGAATGGCTGATTACCGATGATAAGTTTTTTAACGGGAATTATACCAATGGGTTACCGATAGCATACATTGACCAGGGGAATAGTGAACAACAATTGAAGCCCGGTGATACCATAACTGCCGAAGTAAACAACATTGAAAAAGAATATTTCGATTTTCTGACAGAAGCACAAACAGAACTCTTCGGTTCTAATCCGCTTTTCAGCGGTCCGCCGGCAAATATTCAAGGAAATCTGAATAATGGGGCTTTTGGCTATTTTACTGCTTATTCAGTTACTCGTTCGTTTGCTATTACGCCTGAGTTTAAGAAATGAATAATGTATAAATCTAAATGATCGTATTTTCGTTGTTGATTAAAAATCACAAATCGTTAACACATTGTTCCTAAGGGAAACTTTCGAAGTAACTTTCCCTGATGGGTGCTCGAATTTGGCAGACTGCCTACAGTTGATTGACCTAATAGAATTGTTGTAGTTTTTTCTTACAAGGTTTTTGTGCGA
>DYSK01000118.1 GCA_020718315.1 Draconibacterium orientale | reverse complement strand
TTTTGCGCCAAAGAAATTTGGCTATTCGCTCTATCGCTGTTCCGCATTTGCGGAAGAGAGGAAAGTCGGGACAACACAGGACACCATACTTCCTAACAGGAAGGTATTTTGAGAAATCGGAATAACAGCAAGTGCAACAGAAAGCAAACCGCCTAAGATTGTTTTCGGACAATACGGCAAGGGTGAAATCGTGGAGTAAGAGCCCACGCTTGTTTTATGTGAATAAAACCGGAGGTAAACCTTATGGGTTGAAAGACTAAATAAACCGAGGATTTTTTGTTTCGGCAGAAAAATAGGCTTGTCCGGCCAAACTCGGAGGGTAAGTCGCTTGAGCCGCGGAGTGATCTTCGGCCTAGATAAATGATGGAGATTCTAGAGATAGAATACAGAATCCCGCTTACAGAATAGCCAAAAACTACAGAGCCGACCTTCAATAGAAAGTCGGCTCTTTTTTTATGTCTTGTTGGGAAACAGATTTTATTTTTTTCTGAATTTCGGAAAAATCATCCGATAATCGACCTTTATCAATCCTTCGGTAATATCGGCCAATCTTCTTTTGAGCAACAATTTACGCATAGAACTCAATCGTTCAACAAAAATTTTCCCTTCAATATGATCATATTCATGCTGAATAATTCGAGCAACAATTCCATCAATCCATTCATCGTGAAACACCCAATTTTCATCGTAATACTGAATATGAATGCGTGGACTTCGCAATACTTCTTCATGAATATCGGGAACGCTTAAACAACCTTCCTGAAACGACCATTGCTCGCCGTCTTCTTCAATTATATGTGCATTGATGATTACTTTCTTCTGGCCTTCCGCTTCTGGATATTCCTCTATAAACGGATTTGCATCAATCAAAAACAGCCGAATATTCAAATTAATTTGGGGCGCAGCTAAACCAACTCCATTGGATTCGTACATGGTTTCCCACATATTTTCAATCAATTCGTTCAAATTGGGATACTCTTTATCAATATCCACCGACATTTTTTTTAGCGTTGGGTGACCGTACGCTACAATGGGTAAAAACATATTCAATGATTTATTTTAGATTCTAAATAAGATTGTAATATAAGGGTTGCACTAATGCTATCAACCAAAGATTTATTCCGACGTGCCTTTTTTCCCAAACCGGCCTCAATCATGGTTTGAAAAGCCATGCGAGAGGTAAATCGTTCGTCCATACGGGCAATTTCCATTTCCGGAAAAAGCTTTCGCAAACGACCGATGAATGGATTTATAAACCGAGCCGCATCCGAAGCTTGATTGTTCATCTGTTTTGGTTCGCCTACCACGATCGTTTTCACGTCTTCTTTGCTAAGATATTGACTCAGAAAAGCAAGCAAATCTTTCGTTTCGACCGTTTCCAATGCATTGGCAATAATAGCCAGTTCGTCTGTAACGGCTATCCCGCATCGCTTTTGTCCGTAATCAATGGCTAAAATTCTACTCATATTGCTCGACTGCAAAGATAATAAAAAGTCTTGTGTTTTTTTTTTAAGCAAAAATCAAACCAATTTGGAATAAAAAAGAATTCATCACATAATTTCAAGCGGAGCAAAAGAATATCATTAATTTTACAACCTGATTAATAGAAATTAATATGTACGAAGATTTACGAAAAAATATAGAACTGGCTTGGGATGATCGTTCCTTGTTGGAACAAATTTCGACTCAGGAAAGCATTCGAGAAATCATTTCGCTGCTTGACAAGGGCAAATTGCGAGTAGCCGAGAAAGAAAATTCCGTTTGGAAAGTAAATGAATGGATCAAAAAAGCGGTGATTCTCTATTTCCCCATTCAAAAAATGGAAACAATCAGCATGCCTCCTTTTGAATTCCACGATAAAATTGCATTGAAAACGAACTTTTCCGAGTTGCAAGTTCGGGTGGTTCCTCATGCCTTGGCTCGCTATGGTTCTTATCTTGCGCCGGGAGTGGTCTTGATGCCTAGCTATATCAATATTGGCGCTTTTGTTGATAGTCATACGATGGTTGATACATGGGCTACCGTTGGCTCGTGTGCTCAAATTGGAAAAAATGTTCATTTGAGTGGAGGCGTTGGAATTGGAGGTGTATTAGAACCGGTGCAGGCTGCCCCTGTAATTATTGAAGACAATTGTTTTATTGGTTCGCGCTGCATAGTGGTTGAAGGCGTGCATGTGGATCAAGCAGCCGTATTGGGAGCCAATGTTGTGCTTACGAAATCGACAAAAATAATTGATGTAAGTGGCGAAAATCCTATTGAATACAACGGCTATATTCCACCTCATTCGGTGGTTATTCCGGGCAGTTACACAAAAAAATTTCCCTCGGGAGAATATCAAGTTCCTTGTGCTCTTATCATTGGAAAAAGGAAAGCTTCGACCGATTTAAAAACTTCCCTCAACGAGGCTTTGCGCGATTACAACGTGGCAGTCTAAATTTGAACGAAAATGCATCAAATCCATCGCACATTCGACAAAAAATTTCTGGTGATTCAAACCGCTTCCATCGGCGATGTGATATTATCTACAGCCATTGGCGAAAAGCTTTTTCAGCATTACCCCAACGCTCAAATTGATTATTTGGTAAAGAAAGGCATGGAGCGTTTGTTTGATGGAAATCCATGGGTAAACGAAATTTTTGTGTGGGACAAAAAACCTAAAAAGTACGAAAATATGGCACGCATTATTTTTCAGCTTAGAGAAGAAAAATACGATGCTGTTATCAATTTACAACGTTTTACTTCCAGCGGATTGTTTACCGTTTTTTCGGGAGCCAAGCAGTCATTCGGTTTTCGAAAAAACCCACTTTCGCTTTTTTTCAGCAAAGCTTTTCCCCATCAGTTCAAGGAAAATTGGCACGAAACAGATCGGAATCAGCAACTGATAGCAAGCCTGACGGATGCAATAAAAATCAATCCAAAACTTTATCCTACGATGAAAGATTTTGCTTTGATGTCGCAATACAAGACTCAAAAATACATCACTATCACGCCGGCTTCGCTTTGGTTTACAAAACAATATCCAATCGAAAAATGGCTGGATTTTATCGAAAAGCTAAACCCTGAAATGGCTATTTATCTTCTAGGATCGAAGGCGGATAAAGAAATGGGCGATTTATTGATAAAACAATCTACCAAAAATCGTTTGTTGAATTTGGCCGGAAAATTAAGTTTTATGGAATCGGCCGCATTGATGCGCGATGCGGCTATGAATTATGTAAACGATTCGGCTGCTCAACATATCGCTTCGGCGGTAAACGGTAAGATAACGGTTATTTTCTGTTCCACAGTTCCAAGATTTGGATTTGGACCTCTTTCGGAAGATTCGTTTATTATCGAAACGCAAGAAAAATTAAGCTGTCGGCCTTGCGGCTTGCACGGCCACAAACATTGTCCGGAGAATCATTTCAAATGCGCTTCGACAATTGAAACAAATCAATTATTAGTCCGATTATAGAATGGAAAACGAAATACAACAAGCACTCAAGATTATAAAAAAAGGAGGAATCGTTCTCTATCCTACCGATACTATTTGGGGAATAGGATGCGATGCGACCCTCCACAAAGCGGTGGACAAGATTTATTCTATAAAAAGCAGAGCCGAAAGTAAGAGCATGATTATCTTGCTAGCCGATTTCGACCAACTTTCTCATTATGTGGATACAGTCCCTCCCATTGCTGCCGAATTAATCCGGACAATTGAGAAGCCGCTTACAATTATATACGATGGAGCAAAAAACATTGCATCAAATCTAATTGCATCGGACGGAACAATAGCCATTCGAATTGTTAAACACGATTTTTGCCGGGAACTTATTCGTCGAATGGGAAAACCACTTGTATCCACTTCGGCCAATTTGTCCGGAACACCCAGCCCACTTTTCTTTTCACACATTTCAGATCAAATAAAAAAGAGAGTAGATTACATTGTAAATTTGGAACAACATCAAAAAACAGTTAATAAGCCAAGTACAATTATCAAATTAGAAAAATCGGGAAAATACACTGTTATCCGAGAATAAAATGATGCCTGCTAAATTACAAGCTTATAGTTCAACATTTTTTTTAGTAGCAATATGCCTGGCTTTGGTTGCTCCTTCGTTGTTTTCGGATGGCATGTTTATGGATGGACTCATTTATGCCGCTGTTTCAAAAAATATGGCCGTAGGTCTTGGAACATTTTGGCAACCTCATTTGAGCCAAACACTTTATAGCGAATTTTTCCAGCATCCGCCACTTGCTTTGGGTTTGCAAGCGTTTGCCTTTAAACTTTTCGGCTCCTCCTTTTTGATTGAACGGTTTTATTCTCTTTTCACATTTCTTTTATCCGGATTTTTAATCACAAAAATCTGGAAACAGCTCGATAAACCGGCAACTTCCGCTTGGATTCCACTTCTTTTCTGGTTTTTAAATCCTTTGGTAATATGGGCAGTGGCAAACAATATGCTCGAAAACACTTTGCAAATTTTTGTTTTATTTTCGGTTTGGAGTTTGCTCAAATTTACTCGAAACGAAAAATTTTATTGGTTACTTTTAGCTGGTTTTTCGCTTTTTTTAGGACTACTTACAAAAGGCTTTGTGGCACTGTTTCCGCTGAGTTTCTTTTTTTGGCTTTGGCTTTTTCAGAAAAAAAAATCCTTTTTCAAAGCCAGCATTCATACCGGAATTCTATTTCTTGCCACGTTGCTGCCGTTGCTGATTCTGCTCATTTTCAATTCATCCGCTCATCATTCGCTCTATTCCTATCTGAATATACAGGTGATAACCAGTCTGACAAAAGTGCAAACCGTCGATTCTCATTTTTTTATTCTCTTCCGATGGATGAATGAGTCGCTGATAAGTTTCGGTATTTTACTTCTCATTTTCATCCTAAACAGAAAAAAAATCGCCGATTTTAAAAAAGCATTTTCAGACGATAGAAAATTGATTTTTCTCTTTTTCGCCATCGGATTTTCGGGTGTGTTGCCCATCATGATTAGTCTAAAGCAAAGTGGTTTTTATATGCTTTCGGCTTTTCCATTCTTTGCCATTGGATTTGCTTTGCTGGCCTATCCATTTTTAGTGCGGCAGCGAAATTTAATTCAATTGCCAACATCAATTCATAAATATCTGGGAATCACCAGCCTCTTGCTTTTTTTTGTTGTACTATTCTTTGGATTGCTGTTTTTTAAGAACAAGGTTGACCGCGATCAAGAACAATTGCACGATGTTTATGCAATCAGTAAATATGTCGGCAAGGATAAATTGATAGCAATTCCTCCATCACTAGCGCAAGAATGGTCGTTGCACGCCTATTTTGCGCGCTATGCAACGATCAGTCTTGACGATGTGAATACAAAAACCCGTGGTTATTTCCTATCTACAAAAGGCGAAATTCCGCCCAATCCGGATGCCTATCAAGAAATTGAATTGGATTTGCAACGCTATTCTCTTTTCAAAACGCGTCAGCCTTAAACTAGTTTTATCTATTTTTGCGAAAAGAAATCGATTATGATTGTAATTACAGGAGCCGCCGGATTTATTGGAAGTGTATTGGTCGGGAAGTTGAATGAACTTGGCTTGCAAAATCTGGTTTTAGTCGATGATTTTTCGAAACATGAAAAAGACCTCAATCTGGCAAACAAATTATTTTTCGAAAAAATTGAACGGGATTTTTTTTTAGAATGGCTGGATGTTAACCATAAAAATATTGATTTTATTTTCCATA
>DYSK01000117.1 GCA_020718315.1 Draconibacterium orientale | reverse complement strand
CCACCTGTTATGACTCCAAATCCTTTTTTTGTCAGTAGATAAGCTGTGTCTACTGCTGTTTGATAAAATTCGTGACCTGGCTTTGTTCGGGCCGATCCAAATATAGAAACACAAGGACCTATTTTACTCAAAGTTTCAAAACCATCTACAAACTCACTCATTATTTTAAAAATAGACCAGGAATCTTGGGCTTTTATTTCCGTCCAGGTTTGTCCACTCATCGCGTGTTTTATATTTTCTTCATCAATTGTATTCATCTGCTTTTTATTTGTTCGAGTAAAATTAGCTAAAATAGTATTCGCAAATTAATTTTAAATCATTCACAGAGTAGAAAAAATATTTGGAAGTCTAAGAAACTAGTTTACTTTTGTAGTCGAAATGATGACAACTTATACATACAGCTATTTTTATTATTGGTTTAGAACACCATAAGGGGAAAGCTTTGTGTAAATATAATTTATAAAAGAGTTCCAAGGAAATGTGGGACTCTTTTTTTTTAATAATTGAAATGATGGCCCATTGCGAATTTTTTTATGGATTTTATTATTATCTGGAGTAGCTGCAGAACGGATGCTTTATATAAATAGCTGAAGTTCTGCGGGAGTAGAACTTTTTTTTTGGAAAGAAATTAAAAAATAGAAATGATGATAAAGCAAATACAAGTTGCAAAACGAATTGAAGCGGTGGACGAATATTATTTTTCTACCAAATTGGCTGAAATTCGAAAGATGAATACCAATGGAGATGCTGTTATTAATTTGGGAATTGGAAACCCCGATTTAGCTCCTTCGGAAAACATTGTTCAGGAATTAATGCAAGCGGCTCTATTGACTGCAAATCATGGATATCAAAGCTATATAGGAATTCCGGAACTTCGTGCTGCATTTTCTGATTGGTACAAAAAATATTACCGGGTTGATTTGAATCCCGAAAATGAAATTCTTCCATTATTTGGTTCTAAAGAAGGGATTATGCATATTTCTTTGGCTTTTCTCAATTCGGGCGACGAAGTGCTCATTCCCGATCCGGGCTATCCGGCCTATGGTTCTGCCACATCTATCTGTGAGGCGAAAAGCCGAATTTACAACCTGACGGAAGAAAATAATTGGTGCCCGGATTTGGAAGAAATCGAAAAAAGCGATCTGACAAATGTGAAACTGATGTGGGTAAATTACCCAAACATGCCCACCGGGAAACCCGCTTCGATGCAACTTTTTGAGCGATTGATCGCTTTTGGCAGAAAACATGGGATTTTAATTGTGAACGACAATCCATATAGTTTAATCAGTACCAACAATCCACTGAGTCTATTGTCGGTGAAAAATGCCAAAGAAGTGGCTATCGAATTGAATTCATTGAGCAAATCGCACAATATGGCCGGATGGCGTGTTGGGATGATTGGCGGTGCTGCAGAATATATTCAAGCAATATTAAAAGTAAAATCAAATATGGATTCCGGTATGTTCAAGCCGATTCAAATTGCCGCTGCAGAAGCTTTACGCACTACTTCTGAATGGTACGAAAATCAAAGAAACATTTATTCAGAGAGAAAAAAAATTGCCCAGTATATATTGGATACGCTTTTGTGCGATTACAATACCGAAGCCTCAGGTATGTTTGTTTGGGCAAAAATTCCAAAACAGGCGCTTTCGTCCGAATCTTTTAGCGAGGATATCCTCCAAAATAAGAAAGTCTTTATCACTCCCGGATTTATTTTTGGGAAAAATGGTGAGCGTTTCATTCGACTTTCATTAACCAGCAACGAAACAGTTTTAAGAGAAGCATTAAACCGAATTAAAAGCGAATAAGATGAAAGTATTTATTATTGGATTGGGATTGATAGGCGGCTCTTTGGCCAAAAGTTTACGTAAAAGTGCTTTTGCCGACGAAATTTTAGGTTTCGATAAAGCACCTGAAAATCTTTCGTATTGTATAGAAAACCAGATTATTGATCGCTCGGTCGAAATTTTGCCCGGAGCTCAAGAAGCGGATATTATTATTTTGGCCACACCCGTTGATGGAATTTTGGAATTAATTCCTGTTCTATTGGATCAGTTGCAAGATCAAGTTGTTGTGGATATGGGTTCTACAAAACGTGAAATAACCGAATTGGCTGCAAAGCACCCGAAAGGCAAAAATTTTGTGGCTGCTCATCCAATGGCCGGCATCGAAAATTCAGGGCCGGCCGCTTCGTTCGAACAGCTTTTTGCCGACAAAGTTGCCATTATTTGCAATCCAGAACAAAACGACCGTATGCCTTTAAATTTGGCCAAACTCCTATTTAAATCGCTGAATATGAAATTAATCTTTATGGATGCAAAAGAACACGATCGGGACTTGGCTTATCTCTCGCATTTATCGCATATTTTGTCTTTTTCGCTGGCTTTAACCGCCTACAATGTGGAAGATAAAGAGAGAAATATTTTTAATTTGGCCGGCGGTGGTTTTGCATCAACAGTGCGTTTGGCAGGAAGTTCTGCCGCCATGTGGAATCCGGTATTTCTTCAAAATAAAGACAATATGCTCGAAGCATTGGAGCTATATATATCAAATCTTGAACTTTTTAAAATGCATATCCAAAATGAAGATAAACTAGGATTAAACCAATTGATGGAAAAATCAAATGCTATTTACAAAATAATCAATCAATCACTATGAAAACAGAACTGAATTTACTTCCCTTAGCAAATTGGGGATTAAAACATACCGAACAGCGTCCTTTGCTTATCGCCGGACCTTGTAGCGCCGAAACAGAAGAACAAGTATTGACAACAGCCCGCGAATTGGCTAAACAGAATGTGTCCGTTTTTAGAGCGGGAATTTGGAAACCACGCACGCGCCCAAATAGTTTCGAAGGAGTTGGTACTGTGGGACTTAAATGGTTGAGTAAAGTGAAGCAAGAAACCGGTTTAAAAGTGGCCACTGAAGTCGCAAATGCCAAACATACTTACGAAGCATTGAAACACAACATTGATGTGTTGTGGATTGGAGCAAGAACAAGTGTCAATCCGTTTGCCGTTCAAGAGATTGCAGATGCTCTGCAAGGTGTCGATATACCTGTATTTGTGAAAAATCCTATCAATCCCGATCTGGAGTTATGGATTGGCGCTTTGGAACGATTAAATAAAGTAGGAATAACCAAATTGGGAGCAATCCATCGCGGATTTAGCAGTTATGGCGATACCGCTTTTCGAAATGCGCCCAATTGGCAAATTCCAATTGAATTGAAAAGAAGATTTCCGGAACTATTAATCCTGAACGATCCAAGTCATATTGGAGGAAAACGTTCGCTTTTATTCGAAATTTCGCAAAAGGCGATGGATATGGATTTTGATGGATTGATCATAGAAGTACATCCCGATCCGGACAAGGCTTGGAGTGATGCAAAGCAACAAATCACGCCCGAACAGTATGCCGAACTCATCGACTCCTTGATTATTCGTTCGAAAGGAGATGCCCAATATGTTCATTCAAAACTATTTGATTTGCGTAAAAAGATTGATCATTTTGATCAGGAATTGGTGGAGTTGCTCGAAGCCAGAATGAAAGTGGCATTGGAAATAGGCGAATTTAAACGCGAAAACAATATGATCGTTTTGCAAAACAACCGCTGGAGCGAAATATTGGAACAAAGTATTGCGCTTGGGCAATCCAAAGGTCTAAGCACTGAACTTGTCTCGAAAATTTTCAAAGCCATTCATCAGGAAAGTATCAATAAACAAACGGATATTATTAATCGGGTTTTTGTATAAAGAATGAAAATCGAAATTAAGCCTTCGAAAATACAAGGGCAACTTTATGCTCCGGCATCAAAAAGTATGCTCCAGCGCGCCATTGCTGCCGCTTTTTTGTCGGAAGCGGTCACAACTTTGAATGGATTTACATCCAGTGCCGATGCTGAGGCTGCTTTGCGATTGGTTCAGGATTTGGGGCAAACTGTTCAAAGAAATGGAAATTCTCTGGTGTTTTCATCCAAAAATCGACCCAAAACAAATCATTTAAATATTGGTGAGTCCGGTTTAGGAATTCGTTTGTTTTCTCCCATTCTGGCACTTACTGACCAACAATTTTCGCTCGATGCCCGTGGGACTTTAAGAAAACGACCGTTGATTTTAATCGAAAATGTGTTGAGCGCTTTGGGTGCGAAATGCGAAACAGACAATGGTTTTGCTCCCATTCGGATAAATGGCCCGATGAAAACCGGAATGTTGGCGTTCAATTCGAGCGAAGGCTCTCAATTATTAAGTGGCCTTTTGATGGCTTTGCCCAAAGCAAAATTTTCGAGTGAGCTAGTGGTTTCGAACCTTAAAAGCAAGCCTTATATCGATATGACAATGCGACTATTGGCAGATTTCGGAATAAATATAATTCAGAACGATTACAATCAGTTTGTCATTCCGGGAAATCAGACGTACTTCAACTCTGAGTACACTGTTGAAGGCGATTGGAGTGGAGCGGCTTTTCTCGTGGTGGCTGCAGCGATAAATGGATCTGTTCGGATCGAAAATTTGCGGGCAGATTCATTTCAAGGCGATAAACAGATTGTGGATGTGTTGAAAAAAGTGGGCGCTACTGTCGATCAAATAGAAAACAGCCTGTTCGTTCAAAAAAATCAATTAAAGGCTTTTGAATTTGATGCAACTGAATCGCCCGATTTGTTTCCGCCATTGGCCGCTTTGGCTGCTGCTTGTAAGGGGATTAGTCGTATTAAAGGTGTTCATCGACTCAAACACAAAGAGAGCAATCGGGCAGAAGCTATTCAGCAAATTTTTGACACATTGGGACTCCACATCGAAATAGTGGAGGATGAAATGATCATTGATGGAAAACAGGCGCGCGGTGGTCGGGTTTCATCGTTTCAAGATCATCGAATGGCTATGATGGCTGCAATATTAGGATTGTCGGCGGAAAATTCTGTCGAAATTTCAGAATCTGAAAGTGTTGAAAAATCGTATCCGCATTTTTTCGACGATCTCCACAAATTGGGAGCAAAATGGCATTATTTAGATTGAGATTCGCATTTCTCTAAAACATCGTTTAAAAATAGAGACGTATATCCTTTGCCACTTTTGCACACCTGCTCAGGTGTTCCACTGGCCACAATGGTGCCGCCACCTTCGCCGCCATCGGGTCCCAAATCAATCAAATGATCGGCCACTTTTATCACTTCCATATTGTGTTCAATCACAACAATGGTATTTCCTCCAAGCATTAATTTGTTTAAAACATCCAGCAATACACTTACGTCTTCAAAATGCAATCCGGTAGTGGGCTCATCCAAAATGTACAAAGTATTTCCGGTCGATTTTTTCGAAAGCTCAGTAGCAAGTTTTACTCGTTGTGCTTCTCCTCCCGACAAAGTAGTTGATTGCTGTCCGAGCGTTATATATCCCAAACCTACTTCTTGCAAAGTTTTTATTTTACGAATGATAAAAGGAATGTTTTCGAAGAATTCAACGGCTTGATCAATGGTCATATTCAAAACATCGTTTATCGATTTTCCTTTGTACCGCACTTCCAAGGTTTCACGATTGTATCGTTTGCCCTGACAATCGTCACAAACGACCGAAACATCGGGAAGGAAATTCATTTCAATCACATTGATTCCTGCGCCTTTACACGTTTCGCAACGACCGCCTTTCACATTAAAACTAAATCTTCCGGCTTCATAGCCTCGAATTTTTGCTTCGGGCAAATCCGTATAGAGTTTCCGTATATCGTCAAAAACTTTTGTATAAGTCGCCGGATTTGATCGTGGTGTTCGCCCAATGGGCGATTGGTCGATTTCAATAATTTTATCAATGTATTTTAATCCTTCGATAGCGGTGTATGGCAATG
>DYSK01000116.1 GCA_020718315.1 Draconibacterium orientale | reverse complement strand
CGCGAAGGTCGCCTTCCTGATAATATTTTGGCTTGTATTGGCGGCGGTTCAAATGCAATTGGTCTTTTCAACGATTTCTTGAAAGATCACGAAGTAGCTATTTATGCAGCTGAAGGCGGAGGAGCTGGAGCTATTTTGGGCGAAACAGCAGCAACACTTACACTCGGCAAAAAAGGAGTTTTTCAAGGTACTTATTCCTATGCATTGACAGATGAAAATGGCGAGGTATATCCAACACGTTCCATTGCAGCCGGATTGGATTACCCGGGAGTTAGTCCACAACACGCCTTGTTAAAAGACAGCAAAAGAGCTGAATATCATTTGATTACCGACAACGAAGCTGTTGAAGCATTTCAACTGCTATCTCATTTAGAAGGAATCATTCCGGCTATCGAATCGGCACATGCCATTGCTTTAGCCCAAAAAATTCTAAAAAACAAACCAAATCAAATCAGTATCATCAATTTAAGCGGCAGAGGCGACAAAGATGTGGAGCGTGATTTGTCCTAAAAATAGCTACAAAACCAGCTCTATTTTCTCAATAACATTCGTGAAACCCGAGAATTTTTTTCTCGGGTTTATCTATTAAAGTCTTTCCAATTCCACCGTAAAATGCCTCATAATGGGCGCTTCTTTCACAATTTTTACTCCACGTTTGATTTCATTTCTACGAACAAAAACATTTCCCAGAGCAACAGCTACATAGTCCATGTGATTGTTGGTATAAGTTCGTCGTGGGATAGCCATTCGAATCAATTCCAAATCAGGGAAACGATTTTCGCGCGTAATTGGATCCCGATCGGCCATGATGGCTCCAATTTCCACAGCGCGAATGCCTGCTTCCAAATAGAGTTCGATGGCAAGCGTTTGCGCCGGAAATTCTTCTTTTGGAAGATGAGGCAAAAAGCGTTTTACATCCACAAAAATAGCATGACCGCCAAAGGGTTCCTGCATGGGAACACCAAATTCTTTCAATCGACTGCCAAGATAAGCCGTTTGTTTTATTCGGGAATCCAGCGTATCAAATTCCGTTCCTTCGTCTAGTCCTTGCGCCAAAGCATTCATATCGCGTCCCGACATTCCTCCGTAAGTGATAAAACCTTCGAATACGATTCCGAACACGCTGGCTTGTTTAAACAATTCTTCGTCTTTAAAACCAATAAAACCACCCATATTAACAATGGCATCTTTCTTTGCACTCATGGTCATAACATCGGCATAAGAAAACATTTCCTGCACAATTTCCTTGATGCTTTTGTTTTCATAACCTTTTTCGCGCAGCTTGATAAAATAAGCATTTTCGGCAAATCGCGCTGAATCAAAAAGCACCCGAATCCCGTATTTTTGAGCCAATGCATACACATCGCGCAAATTTTGCATCGAAACAGGCTGGCCGCCAGCCGAATTGTTGGTAATGGTCATGATAATCATCGGGATTTTTTCCAAAGGATTCGATTTTAATACCATTTCGAGTTTTTCCAGATCCACATTTCCTTTAAAATCGTGGTAAACCGTTGTGTCGAACGCTTCGTGGATCGTACAATCGATGGCAGTAGCTTTTCGAAATTCAATATGACCTTTGGTGGTATCGAAATGGGAGTTTCCGGGAACGAGCATACCTTCTTTCACCAGCACGGAGAAAAGCACATTTTCGGCGGCTCTTCCTTGATGTGTAGGCAAAAAATAGGGAAATCCAAGAATAGCTTGGATAGCATTTTTCATCTTGTAATAGGAACTGGCGCCGGCATAACTTTCGTCGCCCAACATCAATTCCGACCACTGTTTGTCGCTCATGGCTCCCGTTCCCGAATCGGTAAGCAGGTCGATAAAAACCTGATTGCTTTTGAGGTTGAACAAATTGTATTTGGCTTCTTTGATCCATTGTTCGCGTTCCGGACGCGTACTTTTCTGAATGGTCTCCACCATTTTTATCTTAAATGATTCTGCAAAAGGCAATTGCATAACAAAATATTTTTAAATGAAATACTACGAAAAAAATAGGACGATAGAAAAAACAACTAAAAATGATAGGTATCTCTTTTTTTGATATTGAGATAAAGATGAGAAAAGGTAAACCGATAGAATAAAGAATCTTTCATTTTCCCTAATTTGATTTACAAATCTAATTATTTTTCTGAAAGGCGAAGATTCGAACACAAAAAAAAGGGTTTTGAAGCAGAACCCTTTTTTTTGGAACTGAATCCATTTTCCTATTGGGAACGATCAATCTGTTTAGATTCCCAATGATATTCCTAAACCCTGACAGGTCTTTACCAATGCATTATCAAGTGTTACCAAGTTTGGACGACCAATGGCTTCTTTCAGCAAAACGGAAGTGATTTCAGGATGTTGATAAGATACCATGCGGCCAAATTCTTTGTTGAGTACCATTTCAAAGGCTTTCACCCCAAATTGAGCGGCTAAAACACGGTCGTATGCAATAGGAATTCCTCCACGTTGTAGATGTCCCAACATAACATTTCTCATATCGGCATTGCAACCGGCTTCTTTCAATTCTTTGAGTACTTGCGAAGAAATGCCGCCCAGTTTTAGGTTTTCGTATCCTACTTCTTCGTTCTTGGTAAAAGACATTTTACCATTTTTTGGGCGGGCTCCTTCTGAAACAACCATTACGGCGAAACCGCGATCTTTCACAAAACGACTTTGAACTTTTTCCAAAACTTTATGAATGTCGTATGGAATTTCCGGAATCAAACAAACATCGGCTCCACCGGCCACAGCAGCATTCATGGCAATCCATCCGGCATATCTGCCCATCACCTCCATTGCAAAAACACGATTGTGCGAAGCGGCAGTTGTAACCAGCTTGTCCACTGCGTCGGTAGCTATTTCTACGGCAGTTTGGTAACCAAAAGTAGAATCGGTTGCAGATAAATCGTTGTCGATGGTTTTTGGAACCCCAATTATATTTAATCCTTTTTCGTAGAGAAGCTGCGAAATTTTTTGTGATCCATCTCCGCCAATATTGATTACGGCATCGATGCCCATAAATTGCAATTTCCGAATCATTTCATCGGAGCGATCGACAGAAGACCAGGTTCCGTCATTATTTTTTACCGGCCAAGCAAATGGGCCTCCTTTATTTGTTGTCTCAATGATGGTTCCACCCTGATAATGAATTCCTTTAACAGCTTTACTATCGAGGATTTTTATTTCAGTAGGTTCCCAAAGAACACCATTGAAAGCTTGAATACTCCCAACAACTTCCCAATCTTTTTCCTGAGAAGCACGTTTAACAATGGCGCGGATAACTGCGTTCAATCCCGGGCAATCTCCACCTCCAGTTAAAACTAAAACTCTTTTCATATATTCGTTTTTTTGATCAATATAGATCGTTTTTACTATTTTTTGGTTCAATGATCAAACGTTTGGTTAAGTCGAATTAATCAGTTTGCGAAAGTACTAATAATCTTTGCGCAGAAATTTATTCCGAGCTAAAATATTCACGCATACGTTTGCGCTACTATGTTTAAGCATTTATTTTTCATATTCGTTGGGCGCTTAAAAATGCAGTTTTATACCACCTTTCGGTAACGCCAAGTGGCTAACCCAATCGAAACAAAAGCATAAATACTTATGCTGATTATGTGTCGGCTCACATCGGCAAAAACGGCTCCTTTCAGCATGACTAAACGCATAAAATCGATGAAATAAGCAATTGGATTGATTACATTGATCCACTGCGCCCAGTCGGGCATATTTTCGACAGCCGTAAATAATCCACTCAGCAAGATAAAAATGACCACAAAAAACCAAGCAATAAACATGGCTTGTTGTTGTGTATCGGCCAATGTACTGATAAACAAACCAATTCCGAGAACTAAAACCAAATAGATACTGGCCACGCCAACAATTAAACCAACGCTTCCCAGAATTGGAATTTGAAAAACAAATCGCGCAAGAGCAAGGCCAAAAAACAAATCGAACATGGCTATAAACCAAAAAGGAGTCAGTTTCCCGATGATAAAATGATATTTTCTTATTGGAGTCACATTCAACTGCTCAATTGTTCCAATTTCTTTTTCTTTTACAATGTTTAATCCTGACAAAAACAATCCAATAATACTCACCAACAACACGAGAATACCGGGAATCATAAAGGTTTTATAATCCAGCTCGGGATTGTACCAATAACTCGAACTTGCTGAAATTGTTTTCGATTTTAGAGGAAATATTTGGCTTTGAAGAAGGATATCGCGATTGAAATCTTTCACGATATTGAGCGCATAAGCATTCATAATTCCGGCTGCTGCTCCGTCAACGGCATCGGTAATCAATTGAATTTTAACAGCTTTCTTTTGCTCCAAATCGAGTGCAAAATCATTGGGAATGATGAGTATCTGTTCAACTATTCCGTTTTGCATCGCTTCGTTCAGTTGGTTTGTCGACGAACTATGAGCCTGTATTCTAAAAAATGATGAGGCTTCAAATTTATTTATCAATGCTCTGGAAGCAATGCTTTGGTCCATATCCGAAACGCCAAGATTTACATATTTGATTTCGTAAGTAGCTGTATGAGCCAAAATTAGCAACTGAAAAATTGGAATTACAAAGATGATTGGTAACATCATCCGATCGCGGAAAATTTGCAAAAACTCTTTTTGTATGATATAAAATATTGTTCTCATTCTGAATGATTTTGGCTTTTTTGAATTACTCCAATCGAATTTTAAATTTCTTAACGCTTAAACCGATAAAAAGAACAGTAAAGCCGGCAATAATCAATGTTTCTTTCCAAATACTACTTATCCCGTTTCCTTTGATCATTATATTTTTGATTATAATCACAAACCATTTAGGCGGAATGATATGACTTAAATACTGAAGGATTTCCGGCATATTTTTAATCGGAAAGATAAATCCCGAAAGCAAAATTGCAGGCAACAACAAAGCAAACATAGAAAGCAACATAGCGGTTTGTTGCGAATTGGCCACCGTAGAGATAAAAATCCCCAACGACAAAGCCATCAAAATATACAAAAGACTTTCGGCCAAAAGCAAAGCCAGATTTCCAACAATAGGCATTTGAAATGCCGTAAATGCCAAAATTAAAATCATAATTGCACTTGTAAAACTCAACAAAACATAAGGCAATACTTTTCCAATGATGATTTGAATGGGTTTAACGGGCGAAACCAATAAAACTTCCATCGTTCCAAGTTCCTTTTCACGAGCAATCGATATGGAAGTCATCATAGCCGAAACCAGCATCAAAATGATGGTGATCAGTCCGGGAACAAACATAAAAACACTTTCCAATTTTGGATTGTAGCGCATCTGTGTTTCGGGAATTAGCATTGGAATAGATTCTTGAACCGGATTTATCTCACGCTCAAAATCGCGCAAAATAGCTGTGGTATAAGCATTTATCATACTGGCCGTATTCGGATTGGATGCATCTAAAATTAGTTGAATAGGAGCGCTGTTTTCTTTTTCCAATTTTTCAGCAAAGTCCGTCTCAATGACTATCAATTCCTTGATAATGCCTTTTCGAAATGCTGCTTCTATTTCCTTTTCGCTCGCTATGTTTTCTTGCAACACAAAATAATCGGACGAGGTTATTTTCTGAATCAACTGCCGACTGTATTCGTCGTTTGATTTATCCAGAATGGCAATAGGAACATCACGCATTTCATTCTTTAATGCAAAGCCAAACAGCAAAACTTGTACTATCGGAATTCCAAAAAGTATGATTAATGATCGCTTATCGCGAAATATTTGCAAAAACTCTTTGATGATAAATATCTTCATTTTATCCTCTTGCTAATTGAACAAAAACTTCTTCCATTGTTTGAACGTGGTATTTTTCTTTCAATATTTTTGGTTGATCCAACGCTTCTATTAGACCATCTACCATAATGCAAACCCGATGACAATATTCGGCTTCGTCCATATAGTGCGTTGTCACAAA
>DYSK01000015.1 GCA_020718315.1 Draconibacterium orientale | reverse complement strand
ACTGAAAACGGAGATGATAACAGTTTGAAAAACGATAGTTCAAAAAACGAAACGAAAAGCAATCCCAATTCGAGAGCCTATTATCTGAAAGAAATTCCCCGAACAGAAGCTCAAAAAAAAGAAGCCAATTTGAAAATTGCAGATGCACTCTATCAAGCGGCTTTTATCTATAAAGAAGAATTGAAAAAGAACGAAAAAGCGAGAGCAGTTTTTGAAGAATTTGCGAGCCGAACAAACAATCATTCGCTTCAATTGCAAGTGTATTTTCAATTGTATCAGCTTTACGACGAGCCTCTTTTTGCACAGCAAAAAAATAAATACAAGCAATTGATTATCGATAATTATGCAGATACCGACTATGCTTTATTGGTTCAAAATCCCGATTATTATAGGGAAATGGAAAAAAAACAAAATTTCTTCAGCGAACAATATGCCCGCGCTTATCAAGCTTTCGAGCAAAAACAATATTTATTGGCACTTCATCTTTCCAATCAAGCAATCAATAAACCCGAAAATAATCCTTTAAAAGCCAATTTTCTTTTCATAAAAGCCCTGTCGATGGCGCAAACCAACGTAATGGATTCGATGTACAGAACGTTGGAATTATTGATAGATAAATATCCCGATGCAGCCATTGCACCGCTGGCCAAAACAGTATTGTCGGAAGAAGGAATTGCTTTTTCGAGCGAAGGCAAAACCGCTTCAACGGATGTGTCAAAAGAGGAAGCAATGGAAAAAGCAGCCGAGCTTTACACTTTAAATCCCGATTCCAAACATTTTGTTCTCCTTGTTTTAGATGCCGAAAAAATAAATGTAAGTGCCATTCAGGTTCGAATTCAAGATTTTAACAAGAAACAAAATTCGAGTTTGCGACTTACCAATTATCCTCTACTCGATCAACAATATATTATTGCGATTGGCGAATTTAGAAATCAAACAGACGCTATGACTTATTATCGGGCTTTTCAGTCCGACCAATATGTTTTTCCACAACTAATTCGGAATGATTCTAAAACTTTTGTAATTTCGGCTGAAAATTATTCTCGTTTTTTCATCGACAAGGATATAAATAAATACCAACTATTCTTTAATAATAAATATTTTAACTAATGTTTAATACAAAAGACAAAAGCATAGTGAAAGGTGGCGAGTTCGACACCAATTCTGTAACCACTATCAGTAAAGGAACAATTGTTACAGGCAATATCACCTCGGAAGGAGACTTTAGAATTGTTGGCCAACTAATCGGGAGTATTCGTTCGATAGGCAAAGTAGTTATTGGGCCAAGCGGCATTGTCGAAGGCGATATCTATTGTCAAAATGCCGATTTTGCAGGGACTGTAAAAGGTAATGTTTCCGTCGAAAATTTGTTGTTCTTAAAAGCAACTTCTGGTTTAAGCGGGAACATCAAAACAGCCAAACTTTCCATCGAAGCCGGCGCACAATTTAATGGAAATTGTGAAATGAAAAATGCTTTGGATAGCTCGATGAATGAAAAAGTACAATCCTAAAAAGGATCCAAATGCCTATGTAAAATATTCCAGCATAGCGATGCAAATGGGGTTGGTAATAGGTATTGGCGTGTTTGGCGGTTTTAAACTCGACAAGCTTTTGTTGTTAAAATTCCCCATTTTCACCTTATTTTTCTCCCTCGCATCGGTGGCATTGGCCATTTATTTGGCCATTAAAGATTTTATTAAGAAATAATTAGAAAATGAAGAAACAATCAAATCAATTCGCCAACAGACTAACCGTATTGACAGCCATTACGTTTCTAGTTAGTTCCGGACTCACCTATCTTTTGCCCGAAAAACTAGTTAGTCCTTCCTGGCCATTCATAATCGTTTTCTTCTTTGCAATTTCCATCTTCGTTTTTCGATTTTTACAAAAAAAATCGGGAGGCAACCAAGGAAAATTTATCAATGCTTTTATGCTTAGTACAACCGTAAAATTACTCTTGTATCTAAGTATAATTTTGATTTATGTGTTGATAAATCGGGCAGATGCCATTGGCTTTATCCTGAATTTCTTTGCTTACTATATGATTTTTACGGTGTTCGAGATACTTTCCATTTTAAGTTATCTTCGAAAACCGCAGTCCAATCTGGATTGACAAAATCTTGTTTTCAAATAAATACTAGAGCTGGCAAAATCATTGTATCTATACTTTTTGTATCTTTGAGCCATCGAAATAATTATCGAAAATGATATATATTACTCGCCGCGAGCGATTTACAGCTGCTCATCGCTTATTCAAAACAGAATATACCGACGAAAAAAATCTCGAAATCTTCGGAAAATGCTCCAATCCCAATTGGCATGGACACAACTACGAATTATTTGTAACAATAAAAGGGGAAATAAATCCGGAAACGGGTTTTTTAGTAAACCTTGTAGAATTGAAAAACCTCGTTCGGAAAAAAATAATCGATAAAGTCGATCATATAAATCTAAACATAGAAGTCGATTTTCTGAAAAATAAATTTACCTCCACCGAAGTATTGGCCATCTCCATTTGGGAAGAACTGGAAAAGGAAATAACTATGCTGGGAGCAGCACTTTTTTGTGTCAAAATATCCGAAACAGAAAACAATTCAGTGGAATATTTTGGCGAAAACAAATAAAAAATCAATCCTAAACTTAACAAAATGCTCGATTACGAAAAAATAGAATTGTGGAATACTGACAAACTAGACAAACTAAGTCACCATTATTTTGAAATCTTAAAATTAATTGGCGAAGATCCAACACGTGAAGGTTTGCTAGAAACACCAAAACGTGTTGGAAAAGCGATGCAATTTCTCACCCAAGGCTACGATGTGAATCCGGAAGATATATTACGCTCGGCAATGTTCAAAGAAGATTATCGGGAAATGGTGATTGTGAAAGACATAGAAGTGTATTCCATGTGCGAACATCACATGATTCCGTTTATTGGCAGAGCGCATGTGGCTTATATTCCAAACGGATACATCACCGGATTGAGCAAAATTGCACGCGTAGTGGAAGCTTATGCCCGCCGACTTCAGGTGCAAGAAAGGCTTACAACCCAAATAAAAGACGCCATTCAAAATACACTCAATCCGCTTGGAGTAGCTGTTGTAATTGAAGCCAAACACCTTTGTATGGCTATGCGCGGAGTCCAGAAACAGAATTCGGTTACCACCACTTCCGATTTCACGGGTGCATTCAAACGAAAAGAAACCAGAGAAGAATTTATTCATCTGATAAGTTCTAATTTGCACGGCTGACAAAAAGTCAAATTTTGTTAATTCCTTTCACTTTGGTACAATATTTCATAATCTTGCATTGTAATTATTAAAACTATTAACGATGAATTTTTCTCAAAATCAATTTGGACAGACTTATACGGAAGATGTTCAAAGCCAATCCGTAGCTAAAACATTCATGTCGTCCGTTTTCGGATGGATGTTTGTTGCTCTTGGAATTACTGCCGTAACAGCTTATTTATTTGCCTCTAGTCCTAGCTTAATATCCCAGCTCTACACCGAAAGCGGAATGTCTATTTTGGGCTGGGTAGTAATGCTTGCTCCTTTTGGATTTGTCATGTTCATGTAGTTCCGATTTCAGCAAATGAGCCGTTCTACGCTAAGCATGATGTTTCTTTTTTATTCCATTCTGATGGGAATGAGCTTAAGCTTTATCTTATTGGCTTATACGTCGGCGAGCGTATTTTCTACATTTATTGTGACTTCCGGAACTTTTGGATTGATGGCTCTTGTTGGCTATACGACTAGTACCGACCTAACCAAATTCGGAAGCATTCTAATGATGGCTCTTGTTGGTATAATCTTGGCAAGTGTCGTAAATTTCTTCATGAAAAGCGGAACTATGGAATACATAATCAGTATTCTGGGCGTTTTGATTTTTACGGGTTTAACAGCCTATGATGTTCAAAAACTGAAACGCATCGGTATGGCAACCGGAGAATATCAAGGCGAATCCAGAGACAAGCTGGCCATTATGGGCGCATTGACGCTCTATTTAGATTTTATCAATCTATTCCTTTTTCTACTTCGCTTTTTGGGAAACAGAAAATAGGCAAAAAATAATTTTTAATCATTACGGACAAATAATTTTGTCCGTTTTTTTTATACTTGAAAAATATGAAAGCATATGTATTTCCGGGACAAGGAGCTCAATTTGTGGGAATGGGAAAAGATTTGTACGAAAACCATGCACACGCAAAAGAGCTTTTTGAAAAAGCCAATGAAATTTTAGGTTTTAGAATAACCGATTTGATGTTTTATGGAACTGAAGAAGATCTAAAACAAACAAAAGTAACACAACCGGCCATTTTCTTACATTCGGTCATTCTTGCCGAAGTGATGGGAAATAGTTTCCGACCCGATGTGGTTGCTGGCCATTCTTTAGGCGAATTTTCGGCTTTGGTAGCCAATAAAACCCTCGCTTTTGAAGATGGTTTAAAACTCGTTTCGCAGCGCGCTATGGCTATGCAAGAAGCCTGCGAAATAGAACCGTCAACCATGGCTGCCATCATTGGCCTTGACGATGAAAAAGTGATCGCTATTTGCAATTTAATAGAAGAAATTGTTGTTCCGGCAAATTTCAATTGCCCCGGGCAACTTGTCATCAGCGGTTCTTTCAAAGGCGTTGAAATAGCTTGCGAAAAATTAATTGAAGCCGGTGCCAAGAGAGCCATTCCGCTGAATGTTGGCGGTGCTTTTCACAGCCCGTTGATGGAACCTGCCCGAGTAAAACTGGCAAACGCAATTCAGAATACACAATTCAACAAAGGAATTTGTCCAATATATCAAAATGTAACGGCTCTAGCTGTAACAGATATTGAATCAATCAAAGAAAATCTGATAAAACAACTTACTTCTCCGGTAAAATGGACCCAAATCATGACCAATATGATTGCCGATGGAGTCGATGGGTTCACGGAAGTTGGCCCGGGAACAGTATTGCAGGGATTGGTAAAAAAAGTGGACAGAAAAATAGCGGCTCGAAGTGCACAAATTGAGGCTTAACTCATTTTGTGCCATCGCGCAATTATTTAATTTTTAAATCGACTACAATTTCTTTTGCTTTTTCTTTAAAATAACTTTCCGAATTTGCTATTTCGCCAAACAAACTCAACGCTTCATTTTCACGATCAAGTTTTACCAAACAAAGCCCTTTGTACCACTTAGCCTGATCATAAAAGAGGTTTAAGTAATTGGTAATAACAAAATCAAATTTACTTACTGCCACTGCGTGCTGTTTAAGCTCCATATTGGCCACGCCTGCATAATAATTGGCCGTAACACTTCCCGGTAGTTTATTAAATTCCGACAAAGCCCCATTAAAATCCTTTTTTTCTAAAAGCGACATTCCGGTTTGCAGAACATCAATATCCAAATTGACTTTGCTTCTCGTATTCACATATACCTCATCTTGATTATAATAGGTATTGTATAGCTTTTCGTTCAAAGATTCTTTTGAACTGCCCACAAACCAATAAGCGCCAATCAAAAGTACAATGGCTGCCACTGCGGCCACTGCCGAAAACCGATTTTGTTTGATCATTTTAATCATCTTGCCTCCCTTTTTAACTTCCTGCGTTTTTGAATAAATTTCATTTAATTTTCCTCTTAAGATCATCGCATTCTTATCCCCTAAGTTGAGATAAGCCAATTGATAAATTTCAAAATCGGCACGAAATTCCTTGTCGGAATTCAACTTCTGATCAAAGCTGAGAATTTGCTCCTCACTTAGCTCTCCTTTGAGCTTCGCATACATTAATTTTTCTTGTTCATCGTTCATAATAACTCCTTAAATACAGCGTCTTTTTTCATCATTTCTATGAGGAACTGCAAACAGTCCGATCTTCGTTTTCGAACATAGGTCACGTTTTTCAACTCCAATTCAATGGCAATCTCATCCGAACTATAATCGGCCATTGAAAGGCGAAGCATTGTTTGGCAGGTCTCCGAAAGCGCGTTGAAATGTTTAAAAAACAATTTGTTTCTTAAAGCCATCAGAGCTAAAACTTCAACTTGTTCAGTTTCCTCATCAATTTGCCAAACATCATGATAACCGGTAGAATTTCTCAACGGATTTTTATATTTAATTTTCCGATAATCCAACCAAGTGTATTTGGCCACCGCATAGAAAAAAGTAAAAAAAGAACTTGTAATTTTAAAACTGCCTGTTTGCAGTTTGGTGTAAATAACTATTATTACCTCTTGAAAAAGATCACGAGCTTGGGATTCGGTGCCGAAAGATTTTCTTACCAATTTCTGAACGACTCCATAATAATTTTCGTAGATGAAATTGAGAATTGCATCGTTTCCGCTTCTCAAACCATCAATGATTTCGTCATCCTTATACCTTCTCTTCTTCACTCTATTTATGGTTAAAAACGAAAAAACGTTACCCTAAAAAACCGTTTATTTTTGAACAATTTTTAATTATCTCATTATTAATACTTTATATGCATTTTTTTGCTCTATTTTTCGTGAAAATCGACAAAAACAGGCAGGTGATCGCTAAAACCACCACTGTATTTCATCCCCAAAAAGGTGCGAAATGGCCTATTTCCTAAAAATTTGGTATCTTTCTCCAACAAAAATGCAGAATTAAAAATTTGAGCATCTCCTTCAACAAAAAAATTATTTTCTTTTGAGACCAGAGCAGGCGAAACCATCATCTGATCCAAAATGGCCCAATCGCCATTGAATTTATTTGTTCCTGACAAATTTCCATTGTAATTTCGCATCAGGTTTGCAAGCCGATTTTCTTTGGATAAATTTCCCGCTTTCAAAATTTCCTTTATACTCTGGTCTGTTGGCGTATCGTTAAAATCGCCCATTATGAGAATGTTTGCTTCTTTGTTTTTCGATAAAATAGCATCTACATACTTTGCAAGTTCTGCTGCCGCAAAATGTCTCCGGCTTTCGGAAGAAAGCTCACCGCCATAACGTGAAGGCCAATGATTTACAAAAATATGAAGCGTATCCGTTCCAAAAACAATTCCTTGAGCATACAATATATCGCGGGTTTTTGATTCCGGATTATCAGGAAAATTGAGGGGGATGGCTTGATGGGTGATGAGCTGAAAAATTTTGGGATCGAAAAGCAAAGCAACATCAATTCCCCGTCGGTCGGGCGATTCTTGGTGAACAATGCGATAATCAAATTTCGAAAATGGTGTTTCGTAAACCAATTGTTTCAACACAAAATAATTCTCAATTTCGCACAGGCCTATGATTGCCGGCGGACTCCAGCCACCAACAGCCAGAATTATTTTATAAATATTGTTTCTCTTTTTGATAAACCGGGAATAATTCCAATTTCGAATACCATTTGGCAAGTATTCGCTGTCGTCGATAAGCGGATCGTCGAAGGAGTCAAAATAGTTTTCGACATTGTAAAACATCGCTCGAAAACTTTCTTTTTTTTCCTGTTTCAAGGAATCTTCCTGAGCTATGCTGAAGGTGGCCAAAAATAAGATTGTAAGAAAAAAAAACCATCGTTTTGGTGGAAAAAAAGAAGACTTGAGAAAACGGTTTGACGGATGGTTCATTTCAGCAGTTAGTGTAACATTGCCAGAAGTAATTCGATATCACGATAGGTCAAATCAAATGTTTCCCCAATTTCTTTGTCAGTAATCACTCCATTGTACAAATAAACTCCCGACCGAACTCCCTCATCGCGCCTCAGCAATTGGTCAACACCGCCTTCTTCGGCAATTTGCAAGATAAATGGCATAAAGAAGTTCGACAAAGCCTGACTTGCTGTACGAGGAACTCCAGAAGCAATGTTTGGAACGCAATAGTGAGTAATACCAAATTCTTGGTAGATTGGTTCGCTATGAGATGTAAGTCGAGAAGTTTCGAACAAACCGCCTTGATCAATGCTTACATCGATAATTATGGCCCCCTTTTTCATTTTCTGAATGATAGAAGTTGGAACCAGAAATGGCGGAATTCCTTTTCGTTTACGCATGGCGCCTAAAACCACATCGGCAGTACAAAGGGCTTCCCCCAAGTTTTTTGGTTGCAAAACCGAAGTAAATATTTTGCTTTGAATATTTCCTTGCAAACGGCGCAAGCGATAAACCGAATTATCAAAAACTTTGACAATTGCTCCCATTCCAATAGCCGCTCTGGCAGCATTTTCGCTCACAGTTCCGGCACCAATAATAACCACTTCGGTTGGCTTCAATCCGGGTATTCCACCCAGCATAGAGCCGTTTCCGTATTTATGATGAGCCAGATATTTGGCAGCAATGTGTAGAGATGAGTTCCCTACAATCTCGCCCATAGACCGAATGATGGGATAAGAACCGGTGTTGTCTTTAATTTTTTCGAAAGCCAGGGCAGTAGCTCGATGTTCTATCAATTGCGCAAAATAATTTTTATCGCGTGATAAAAGCTGAAGCGTTGTAAGGATTGTTTGATTTTTTGTGAGTGATTTGATTTCTTGATTATTCAGAGCAGAAACTTTGAGAAGAATGCCCGCTTTGAGCAAAATTTCTTTGTCTTCTACAATTTTAGCGCCTTCGTTGCTATAATCGACATCCTGATAATGTGAGGTTAATCCGGCGTCACGTTCAACCAAAAGTGTGTGTCCGTTTTGAACGAGCAACCCAACTGCTTCCGGACTAAGACAAACGCGTCGTTCCGTGTCGTCGTTTTCTTTCAATAAGGCGATTGTCAAACTTGCTTTTTTGGGCATAAATGCCAATTTTTCTTCTTTCGGAATCAACTGGGAGGAAAGTGAGAAATTTGAAATGCTTTGTTCAGTTACCATTTTAGAAAAATTTTCTCTCCAATTTTATGGCCAAGAAATTGTTCTTGAGCCACTTTGATGATCAGATTTGATGGATACGTATACGCAATTGTCGGGCAAAAGGTTTTCAATTTTTTCGGGCCATTCCATAAGGCAAAAATACCCACTTTCGATGTATTCAAAATAACCTATTTGAATGGCTTCTTGGGCATTTTCGATCCGATAAAAATCGAAATGAAATACACGATTTCCGTCTTGTATTTGATACTCATTTACAATGGAGAAAGTGGGTGAAGTAACGATTCTTTCCACTTTTAGCTCTTCGCAAACAGCTTTTATAAAAGTGGTTTTTCCGGCACCCATCTCGCCATAAAAAGCAAATATTTTGTCATTGGCTTTTGTTTTCAACAAACTTTTGGCCACATTTTTTAATTCAGCAACGGAATGGATTGTAAAAGAATTCATCATCGTCTAATTTTCTACAAATTAACTAAAAAATGAGTTTATTTTGCTTTTAAAAACACCAGTGGAGCCAAAATTTCTTCCAACGATATTCCTCCGTGCTGAAAGGTGTTTTTATAATAGCTGGCAAAGTGATTGTAATTGTTTTTGTATGCAAAAAAATCATTCTGCCGTGCAAAAATGAAACTAGACGATAAGTTTTGCCTTGGCAAAGATGCATCGTGAGGATTCCGAATTTCAAAAACATCTTTGGATGAATAAGCCAAATTTTTTCCTGTCTTATACCGCAAATTGGTACTCGTTTCCTTATCTCCAACAATCTGTATTGGGTGTTTCACGCGAATAGATCCATGATCGGTAGTGATAACCACATCTACTTTTTTTCCGGCCAAATATTTTAACATGTCGAATAAAGGCGAATGCTCAAACCAAGTGCGCGTAATGGAGCAATAAGCGGCTTCGTCTTGAGCCAATTCTCTAAGAATTTCGACTTCTGTTCGTGCATGCGAAAGCATGTCCACAAAATTATAGACAACCACATTTAAAGTTTTATTGAGCAAATTCGGGAATTTATCAAGCAATCGTTTCCCAAAATCAACATTCAGAACTTTATGATAAGAAAACGCATCCCGATTGCCCGAACGCAAGAGTAGTTGCCGAAGCAGTTCTTCTTCCGAACTATTCTTTCCTCCTTCTTCAATTTCATCTACCCATAAATGAGGCATTTTCTTTTGAATTTCTAGCGGCATCATTCCGGCAAATAGCGCATTTCGAGCATATTGTGTTGCAGATGGCAAAATACAATAATACAATTCTTCCTTTGACGTATAAAAATAGGGTTCGAGCAATGATTCGATACTCTTCCATTGATCGTAGCGCAAATTATCTATAAGAAAAAAAAACAGCGGCTTTTCGGCACTTAAACCGGGAATAATTTTTCTTTGCAAGAGCGTATGCGACATGACCGGAGCCTCCACTTTTGGACTCGAAAGCCAATTTAAATAATTGCGACTCAGAAATTTCGCAAACTGAGCATTTGCCTCTTCCTTTTGCATTTTCAAAACTTCATTCATTCCTTGATCGTTCGACGAATTCAGTTTTAGTTCCCATTGAACCAACTTTATATATATGTCGGCCCATTCCTGAAAATTCAAATTGCCACCCAATTCCATACTAATCGCACGAAATTCTTGCTGATACGAACTCAGCGTTTTTTCGCTGACCAGTTTTTTTGTTTCCAGGTTTTTCTTCAGTGCAAGAAGTATCTGATTCGGGTTCACAGGTTTAATTAGATAATCGGCAATTTTAGAGCCTATCGCATCCTCCATGATTGATTCCTCTTCGCTTTTAGTAATCATAATTACAGGCAATTGTGGATGCTTGTTTTTGATTCGCTCAAGTGTTTCTATTCCACTCAATCCGGGCATATTTTCATCCAAAAAAACAATATCAAAGGTCTCTTTTTCGATCAACTCCAAAGCATCCATACCATTATTTGCGACTTTAAGCACATATCCTCTTTGTTCCAAAAACAAAATATGCGGTTTTAAAATCTCAATCTCATCATCAATCCATATTATTTTAGCCATTTCATTATCTTTTTTTTCTTTAAACCGCCAATCTGAGAGCGAATAAAACATTTCATGTTTTGCACTGCAAGTTACGTCTTCTTGAATAGACGAAAATAATTCGAAGCTGTTAATCTTTGTTAATAGAAATTCCGCTTAGAACAATTGCCTCAAATATTCTAATTTTCTTTTAATTATTGCGCTCGTTCAAACGCATTTACGTAACTTTGCAGCCGTTCTAGATTCGCTTATGAAAGAAACAATCACCAACAAAAGCAAAATATACAATGACCCTGTATATGGATTTATTTCTGTTCCAAACGCTTTGTTGTTTGACTTGATAGAACATCCCTATTTTCAGCGTCTTAGAAGAATTAAGCAATTGGGACTTTCTCATTTGGTTTATCCCGGTGCTATGCATACCCGTTTCCAGCATTCGATGGGCGCTTTATTTTTGTTGGAACATGCATTGCGGACACTTCGTGAAAAAGGAATTGCTGTTTCGGAGCAAGAACAAACGGCAGCTTCGATAGCCATCCTTTTGCACGATATTGGACACGGGCCTTATTCCCACACCTTGGAAGGGATTTTAATCGAAGATTTGACACACGAAAACATTTCGAATTATTTGTTGGAGGAGTTGAATAGGCAATTCAACGGAGCATTGGATTTGGCTATTCAAATTTTCAGAAATACCTACGATCGCAAATTTTTCCATCAGCTCGTTAGCAGTCAATTGGACATGGACCGTTTGGATTATTTGCGGCGCGACAGCTTTTTTACGGGCGTTTCGGAAGGAGTTATTGGTACTGAAAGACTAATAAAAATGCTCAATGTGATCAACGACCAAATTGTAGTTGAAGAAAAAGGAATTTATTCTGTTGAGAAGTTTTTGGTTGCCCGACGAATTATGTATTGGCAAGTTTATTTGCATAAAACCGTCATTGTAGCCGAAAACCTACTCATTCAAATCATTGAGCGGGCAAAACAATTAGCTAAATCGGGCGAGCCGCTATTCGCTTCACCCGCTTTTGAGTTTTTTTTAAGAAAACAACCAAACAAGCTTCAGTTTTACAAAGACCCAAAAGTGGTTGAAAATTTTGTTCAAATGGATGATTTCGACATCATGGGAGCCATAAAAGTTTGGACACAACATCCGGACAAGAGTTTGTCGCTATTAAGCCAAATGCTTATTCATAGACATTTACCCAAAATTCACATTCAGAAACAAGAATTTGATCCGGCATTTTTGGAAAAAATACAAAGCGAAGTATCTAAAAATTATGGCATAACAATTGATGAATCAAAACGATTTGTCGTGAGTGGAATTGTGAGCAACAGAGCCTACGACCAAATGCACAATGAAATTTTTATTGCTTCAAAAAGCGGAATGCTTACCGAAATTGCCACTGCATCCGACAATTTCAACATTCGGAGTCTTTCTGATCCGGTAAAAAAATATTTTTTGTTTTACCCAAAAGAAATAAATACAATTCACAATTGACCAAATTGGACAGACAATCGGAAATAAGCCAAATAAAATTGCTAAAATGCAAAAGGAAATCAACCCGGCAAATTTCCCTCGTCTTTTAATCATCAAAATAGAAAAACATGAAATTCACTGCCAGCCAAATAGCCCAAGCATTAAACGGAACAGTTGATGGCGATAATGACATCGAAGTTTTTACGCTTTCAAAAATTGAAGAAGGAAAATCAGGGTCACTCAGCTTTTTAGCCAACCCAAAATACATTCCTTATATTTACGATACGCAGGCTAGTATAGTAATCGTAAACAACTCCTTTATCCCCACCAAGGAATTGAGTTGTACGCTTATTCGGGTAAAAGATGCTTATACCGCATTTTCGCAACTGTTGGATATGTACAACAAGGTAAAGCTGAATAAAACAGGCATTTCGAAACAAGCCGCCATTTCCGACACAGCCGTAATTGGCAAAAATGTTTATATAGGTGAGTTTGTTGTTATTGGTGAAAATGTAAGTATTGCCGACAACTCAAAAATTTATCCTCTTACCTATATTGGCGACAATTGCAAAATTGGTCAGGAAACAACTCTTTTTGCCGGCGTAAAAATATATTCCGAATGTATCATTGGAAATTTCTGCACTCTTCATGCTGGCGTTGTAATTGGCTCCGACGGTTTTGGTTTTGCGCCACAAACAAACAATCAATATGTTAAAGTTGCGCAAATTGGGAATGTGATTCTCGAAGATCATGTTGAAATTGGAGCCAATTCCACAATCGACCGAGCCACTTTAGGTTCTACAATTATCCGTAAAGGTGTAAAACTCGACAATTTGATTCAAATTGCACACAATGTTGAAATTGGCGAAAACACTGTAATAGCTGCACTTGCCGGAATATCAGGATCTACAAAAATAGGGAAAAATTGTATGATTGGCGGTCAAGTAGGGATGAACGGACATATCAGAATTGGCGACAATGTAAAAATTGGTGCCCAAGCAGGAGTTATTAGCAATGTGAAAGATGGAGAAACCATCATTGGCTCACCGGCCATGGATGTTGGCGCATTTATGAGATCCTCCGTTTATTTCAAAAAACTACCCGAATTAGCTCAAAAGATTTATACGATAGAGAAAAAGCTGAAAGACGTATAAAGCCACTCTAAATTGTATTTTTAATTTTAATACCTTTGCAGTCAAAAATAAATGTGCGACTTTTATTTACAATTTTTTCACACTTAATTAATACTTGATTTGATGGCTCTAACAAAACAAAGGACACTTAAACAAGAAACACACTTATCCGGAATAGGACTTCACACCGGAAAACAGATTACAATTAAATTCAAACCTGCTCTTGAGAATTTCGGCTTTCGTTTTGTACGCACCGATTTGGAAGAAAATCCAATAATCAAAGCAGACGCAAACAATGTAGTGGATACTTCCAGAGGCACTACCATCGAACAAAACGGAGCACGCGTTTATACTGTTGAGCATGTTTTGGCCGCTCTGGTAGGTTTACAAATCGATAACGTATTAATGGAACTCGACGGTCCCGAAATCCCAATTTTGGATGGCAGTTCCAAACAATTTATTCAACTATTTGAAGAAGCCGGAATTGAAGAACTAGAAGTACAAAAAAATTATTTCGACCTTCAAGAAACCATCTCCTACAAAAACGAAAAAACAGGCAACGAGTTTATTGCCATTCCATCTGATACATTTCGATTGAGTGTTATGGTAGATTACGGCTCCGAAGTGCTTGGAATGCAATACGCTGAACTAAAGAATATTGATGATTTTAAAACTGAAATTGCCGGTGCTAAAACATTTGCATTTTTACACGAATTAGAATTTCTTTTCAAAAACGGCCTTATCAAAGGCGGCGATTTAAACAATGCTTTGGTGTTTGTAGAAAAACCCGTTTCGCAAGACGAATTGGATCGCATGGCCACATTGTTTGGAAAACCCCGCATTTCTATTACCGAAAAAGGCTTCCTCAACAATGTGGAATTGCTTGCAAACAACGAACCTGCACGCCATAAGCTTTTAGATTTAATTGGCGATTTGGCTTTGATAGGCCAACCAATCAAAGCACATATTATCGCAAAAAAACCGGGTCATTTCAACAATGTTGAGTTTGCCAAACTTTTAAAGAAAGCATCTGCCCGCAATAAAAAACGAAAAGAATTGCCGCAGTTCGATGCACAATCAGTTCCTGTGCTGGACATCAATGCAATCATGAAATTATTGCCTCACCGTCCACCATTTTTACTGGTCGATCGTGTTTTGCATATCAGCGACTCCCAAATTATTGGATCGAAAAATGTTACCATGAACGAATCGTTCTTTGTAGGCCATTTTCCTGAGGAGCCGGTAATGCCTGGCGTTTTGCAAATTGAAGCCATGGCTCAAACAGGTGGAATTCTGGTTTTAACTACCGTACCCGATCCGGAAAATTATTTGACCTATTTCATGAAAATTGATCAGGTGAAATTTAGAAATAAAGTTGTTCCCGGCGATACACTTTTCTTTAAACTCGATTTGTTATCGCCCATACGCAGAGGCATCTGCCACATGAAAGGCATCGCTTATGTTGGAAATAAAATTGTCATGGAGGCCGAAATGATGGCTCAAATATCAAAGAAAAATTAATCTTATGAATCAACCTTTAGCATACGTTCATCCTGAAGCCAAAGTGGCTAAAAATGTCGTGATTGAACCTTTCGTTAACATCGAAAAAAACGTTGTAATTGGCGAAGGAACATGGATAGGCTCCAATGTAACCATTATGGAAGGTGCCAGAATAGGAAAGAATTGCAAAATTTTTCCCGGAGCGGTCATCTCTGCTGTTCCGCAAGATTTAAAATATGCTGGCGAAGACACAATTGTTAGAATTGGCGACAATACAACCATTCGGGAATTCGTTACCATCAACAGAGGCACCAAAGCAAATATGGAAACCGTAGTGGGAAACAACTGCTTATTGATGGCTTACGTACACATTGCTCACGATTGCATTGTGGGAAACAATGTAATAATGGCCAATGCAGCTACGCTGGCCGGACATATAGAAATTGAAGATTGGGCTATCATTGGCGGATTATCTGCTGTGCATCAATTTGTAAAAATTGGCAAACATACCATGATTTCGGGCGGAGCATTGATACGAAAAGATGTTCCACCTTATGTAAAAGCTGGCAGAGAACCTGTTTCCTATATTGGCGTAAACTCTGTTGGTCTCCGCAGAAGAGGTTATACGCCGGATCAAATAAACAATATTCAGGATATTTATCGCGAGTTATTTTTACGTAGCCGAAATGTGGCGCAAGCTGTTAGTTATATCGAAACGAACATGCCCATAACAGCCGAACGCGACGAGATTTTGACCTTCATAAGCAATTCGCAACGTGGAATAATGAAAGGTTATTTAAAAAATTCATAATTAGGAATAAACAATGGCAAGTACTTCAGATTTTAGAAATGGATTGGTAATCGAATTCAATGGCGAATTGTTTTCGATATTTGAATTTCAGCACGTTAAGCCAGGCAAAGGGCCTGCTTTTGTGCGCACAAAATTAAAAAATTTAAAAACAGGAAAAGTAATTCCAAACACTTTTACTGCCGGTGTAAAAATAAATGTGGAACGCGTTGAGCGCAGAAGCTACCAATTTTTGTACAGCGAAGGGAATGCGATGCATTTTATGAATAACGAAACCTTTGAACAAACTTTTATCAATAGAGAATTGATAGGCAAACCCGCTGATTTTTTAAAAGAAGGACAAAGTGTTGAGATTCTCTTTCATGCAGAAACAGAAACTCCATTAACCGTAGATTTGCCGGCTTATGTTACTTTAGAAGTTACTTATACCGAGCCCGGCGATAGAGGAAACACTGCAACAAATACTTTTAAAGATGCTACAGTTGAAACCGGAGCTACTGTTAAAGTTCCTTTATTCATCAATGCAGGCGAATTGATTAAAGTGGACACCCGTTCCGGCGACTATTCCGAGCGAGTGAAATCTTAAAAAATCTTTGAAAAATCAGTTGGCAGGAATTTATTTTTCCTGCCATTTTTTTTAAATATAACGATATGAAACTAGCAAAAGCATTCAGCTTAACCGAAATTGGTAAAATATTAAACCAAAACACCATTGGCGATCCCAATTTTCAAATCACGGGATTGAATGAAATCCACATGGTTGAAAAGGGAGACCTCACTTTTGTTGACCACCCAAAATACTATCACAAAGCATTAAACTCTGCTGCTACAACAATTATTATCAATAAAGAGGTGGAATGCCCCGATGGCAAAGCGTTGATTGTTTCTACAGATCCCTTTTCCGATTATTTGAAATTGGTTGAATTGTTTCGCCCTTTTGAAAAAGCAAACAAGAGCATTAGCAACAGTGCCACAATAGGAGAAGGAACCATTCTTCAACCCGGCGTTTTTGTGGGCAATCATGTAAGCATTGGCAAAAATTGCTTGATTCATTCGAATGTAAGCATCTACGATCACACAATTATAGGCGACAATGTGATTATTCATGCAAATTCGGTTATTGGTGCCGATGCCTTTTATTTTCAAAAAAGAGCAGGTGGGTTTAAGAAATTCGAGAGCTGTGGCCGTGTTATTATCAAAGACAATGTCGAAATTGGAGCTCTTTGCTCTATCGACAAAGGCGTATCGGGCGATACCATCATTGATCAAGGAACAAAAACCGACAATCATTGCCAAGTGGGACACGATACGTATATCGGAAAAAACTGTTTGATTGGAGCGTATGGGGCTATTGCCGGAGTAACGCGAATCGAAGACGATGTAATACTTTGGGGACGCGTTTCGGTTAATAAAGACCTCGTAATTGGAAAAGGAGCAATTGTTTTGGCAACATCTGGTGTTGATAAAAATTTAGAAGGTGGTAAAACCTACTTTGGTGTTCCGGCTATTGAATCGCGCGCAAAATGGAAAGAAATGGCATTTGTAAGAATGCAACTGGAAGAATACGAAAAAACAAAAGGCCCGATCTAATCGATCGCTTTTTCATCGTCTTGTTGATTTTGCCAATCCAATGCAGTCAGAATGGCGGCGAGCGTCCAAAACGGGACTGCCGCTTTATCTGTATCCAGAAAATTATTCAAAATTCCATGACTTAGATAGGTGATAAAAGCCAAAGTATTGATCATTGCCAAAAATTTAATCGTCTCCGTTTTAGCAGTTCTGTGCACTCTGAAACCGGTGAGTACAAGACTCAGAAAAACAGCCGAAATTGCAAAAAAGCCAAGAATTCCGGATTCGGCAAGCGGTCCAAGATATTCGCTGTGTGCGGTGCCGGCATCGCCCGAATTGGTGCTAATGATAGTTCGTTCGTCCGACCGCTGAAATGGACCATACACAAATTGATAGGTTCCTGGCCCCCAGCCCAAAATAGGACGTTCGTAAAACAAACGAAGTGCGCTATTCCAACGATTGATCCGCTCTAAATTGGAAGCATCAGACATCACATTTGACGAAGATTTGAGATGATCCATAAATACTTCCGACGATTGAGTTTCGTTCTTTTCTAAGCGTTGATCGATACGCTGTTTGTTCAACCAAACCAAAACTAAACCAAGCACTATCAAAAACATCAGATAGCGAAATCGAATTTTCGATTTCATCAGAATAAAAACAAAAACTGCTAGGCCAAAGCTCAACCAAGCGGCGCGACTGTATGACAAATAAAATGCTGGTAAAAAAAACAGAAGGAATCCAAAAGCTGCTATTCTTGTAAAACGCGACGATTTTGACCAAAATAAAAAGCCAAAAAGCACTGGAAGCAAAAAGGCAATAATCATTCCATAAGCCGTATGATCGTTGTAGAAAGGACTCATTACCCATCGACCAACTTCTTCCGAAAAGCCATAGGAAGAATGCAAAAACGTGGTATAAACAACCACTAAAGCCAAAGAAATGAGCGTCAACCAAAAAAAAAGAAAACTATTTTTATTCTTTTTAAAGAGAGGAAATGCCATAAAATAAAGCGGAACAATGAACCACAAATGAGCCAATAGAAATTTGAAAGAAACCAGTGGTTTGTAACTTGAAATGCTGGTTACAAACATCCATCCCAAATAAAAAAGAATAGCAATTGTGATGGGATGTTTCAGCAAGAAAACATCCGGTTTTGGGTTTCGAAGAATTTTCAGGACAAAGAAAACCAAAAAGGCAATCAAAATGGGTTCGGTTGGTAGCGAAATTCCCAAACCCCATACCTGCTGACTTAAATTGATAGACAATGGCGTTAAAAAAATCAGCGTCCAATACAAATATTCTTGAGCAAAAAGCAGCAACAATAGAGCAATCAGCGCGAGTGGAAATAGGAAAACAAAATAGTTGTTGTGGCTAATAAAAAAAAGATTTAGGACTACAAAAAGAAGAGCGATTGCGCTAGCGAGCACTATTTTCCATTTATCAGCCATCGCTGCGATTAGTTCTTTTTCAGTTCAATTCCTTCGAACACAACCAAAGCCGTAAACGAGAGAAGCGCGGCAGCCAACATACTTCCCAATACAATAATCCATCGTATAGGCCGGCATTTCTTGTCGGCAACATAAGCCGATTCAATCACATCTACATAGGTTTCTTGCCTGTCCAAATCGGCAATTGCTTTATCTTGAGCGGCAATCAAACCAGTTAACAATCCGTTTTCATATTTCAGACGATCCATTACAAGAATTAGTTCACCTCCTTTTTCGTCCATTCGCTTTTTGAGCTCTTCAACACGTTTTTTATCCACTTTTGTGAGGCCGCCTTCTACAGTTCCTAAATAACCTTTCACTATTTCGGCCGACTGTGCATCGAAATCGATTAAGCCTTCACGTGTGGCCAACGTATGCAATCGTGTTTTTAACGAATCGATGGTAGTGAGTTTTCGCTCCACAGCTCGGCTCCACATTCCCACCGTTTGTCCGTATCTTTTTTCGTGCAATGTTTTTATTTTCAATTCATATCCTTTTATAATTGCATCTACCATAAGCTTCGCCTGAACTGGATCCGTGTCAGTTACCTGAATCTGAACGGCATCGGCCAAAGTTTTGCTAACTGAAACATTGCGATTGTATATACGATTCATCTTTGTTTGGGCAAAAGAATTGGTTGAGTCGATTTGATAATGTTTCCACAAACTAAATTGTTTTATCAAACTATCGCGGATTTGATTTGCATTCAATATCTGAACCATTTGTTCTGAAAGGCTTTCGTCGGAATAGGATGTTGTATTGGACGGATAAACCACTGCCCAGCTCTTAAAATACGGTTTAATGAAGACTGGAGACGAAAATACGATAGAAATAAGAATGGCTACAATCTGAATAGTCACCAATAATTTAAACCATCTCAGAGCGAGATTAATTAAATTGACATTTTTAAAAACCAACTCCATTTTTATATCTTTTAGTCTTTTAGTAAAAACCCCTTCACTTCATCCATTTCAAAAATACAATAAAATTGACCCCGACACGACTGCCTTTTCAATTTTTATAAACAGCTTATTCGATGATTGGCCTCGCAACAATTTCTTTTTCTTTGTTTAAAACGATACGAATCATTTCGTTCAGATTGAGCAACCTTAAAAAGAATGCCAACAACAAAGACAACCCTACATAAAGAATCAGGTTTTTCCACCAGTCATCATTAAAATCGTAGAATACATAAGCAAGCCCTAAATCAAGAACGACAAAAGTGAATAATCGAATGGAAAACAACAAATTAGATTTAAGTTTCAATTGCTTTGAAGCAAAATACAAATGAAAAAATGCGCTCGAATACAATGCAGAAATATTGGCAATGGAAGCGCCAAAAGCAGCATACCTCGGAATCAGCAGCACATTGAGCGTGAAACTGATGAACATGCTTAAGGCGGCAATCCCGATGAGAATTTTCAAGTCGCCGTTGGCTGTAAGTAAGGTCCCAAAAACGTAAGAACTCGCAACAGCAATACTTCCAAAAATCAAGACCGATAAAACCTGTCCCGATTCTTCAATATGATCGCGATAAAGCAATTCCATCAATTGATAACTATACATCCAAGAGCCGATGGCCAGAATAAAGCTAGCCGTAAATAAGATTGAAAACGGCATTCTTATCATTTGCGCCAAATTTTGCTTTTCTTTTATCATCTTCGCAAAAATGGGCAACAATAAAATAGCAAATAAATATGCCAACTGATTGGAAGCATCCATAATTCGGAAAGCATGAGCATAAATTCCGGCCTGAGTTTCCCCTTCATTCGAAGGCAAAAGACGCTCTAAAAGCACGCTATCAATTCGATGATAAAGTGTCATTAATAAAACAAGCAATGCAAAGGGCGCACTTTTTTTCAAAATCATTAGAAAAAAAATAGGATTCCAAGTCAACTTACGAAAGCGCGATTTAAACACAACGATTCCAAAGCCAATCATGACCGTTGCTGTATAGGCGACTGTTTGAGAATATACGAACCATTCTATTTGAAACACTTTGCTACTCACATTTCCCCAGAGCAGAACAGACATAATTGCTATCATCATTACGCGATCAATGACAGACATAATGCTTTCGGTTTTAAACATCATCATGCCGCTAATATTGGAACGTAAATACATGATAAACGAAATCAGAAACTGATTGAAACCCACCAGCGCAAGCAATTTGAGCTGACTGCCTCTGTATCCAATCAGAAAAGCCAAAGCAAAGGTGGATAGAAAATACCCGACAGAAAGAAGCAATTTTAAAGTGAGTATGGCCGAAAAATGTTTCTTCAGTAAAGCGGAATGCTGGGCAATATTCCGATTATTAAAATTGGTAATGCCCAAATCGAGCAAAATATTAAATAAGAAACTAAAATTTAGAAGCGTGAAATAGAATCCAAAATCTTGAGAGCCTACTACATTTTGCACTGTTCGATCAATACCAAAAATCCAAAAAGGCTTAATTAGTAAATTGAGCAAAACAAGTAAAGCCAGATTTGTCAAAAATTTTCGTTGCATAAATAATTTTAGCGAAGGTCTTCTATTGAAAGCAATATTTTATCTTTGAACAAATTTATTAATTATTGAATTGCTTCCGTGAAAATTGCTGTAAATACCCGTCTGCTTATCAATCAAAAAATGGAAGGAATACAATGGTTTACCTTTGAAACGCTCCGGCGTATTACCCAAGCACATCCCGAACATAGCTTTTACTTCATTTTCGATCGGCCTTATCAAGCCGAATTTATCTTCTCAGAAAATGTTATTCCACTGATACTAAGCCCTCAAGCACGCCATCCTTTTTTGTTTTACGTTTGGTTTCATTGCCGCATTCCAAAACTATTGAAAAAACACAAGATCGATCTTTTTGTTTCGCCCGATGGATTTTTGCCACTCAAATCCAGCATTCCTACTTTAGCGGTGATTCATGATATCAATTTTGAACATCAAACCAAAGGCATTCCTTCTCTTGTAGCGCGTTATTACAAACATTATTTTCCGAAATACGCCCAATTGGCAACCAAAATTGCCACCGTTTCCGAGTTTTCGAAATCTGATATCGTGAAAAAATATTCGATCGATCCTCAAAAAATTAGCGTTGTTTACAATGGAATAAACGAATCCTTTGTCCCCATTTCAGAAATGGAAAAAGAAGTTGTTCGAACCGCCTTTTCAAATGGAAAACCCTATTTTGTTTTTGTTGGAAGTCTTCATCCCCGAAAAAATTTATGCAATCTTCTGAAAGCCTTCGACCAATACAAAAAAACGGATACATCTCAAACCCAATTGCTTGTTGTTGGAGCCACTCTTTTCAAAACGAAAGAAATTTTCCGAACACATAAAACGATGACGTACCGCAACGAAGTTCATCTATGCGGTCATTTATATGCAAACGATTTGCACCGCGTATTGTCGTCGGCCAAAGCACTTGCCTATATTTCGCATTTTGAGGGATTTGGAATTCCAATTGTGGAAGCTTTTGCTTGCGATACGCCGGTAATCACCTCCAATACGAGTTCTATGCCCGAAGTAGCCGGAGAAGCAGCACTTTATGTCGATCCAAATTCTGTGGAAGAGATTGCCGATGCATTGAAAAAAACGGACAACGAAATTGTACGCGCTCATTTTATTTCACTAGGACGCATCCAAAAAACAAAATTCAGCTGGAGCAAAACCTCTCTCCTTCTTTGGGAAAACATGGAAGCTCTTTTATCGAAAATGGAACAAAAACAAAAATAAAACCCTTACTTTGCAAACAAAAAATCGACGATCAATACAATGAATGTACTTTTAATCGGTTCAGGAGGACGCGAACACACCTTGGCCTGGAAGCTAGCCCAAAGTTCCAAACTAAGCAAATTATTCATTAGTCCGGGCAACGCAGGAACTTCCATGCATGGAAAGAATGTTTCATTGGATTGGAGAAATTTCAAAGAACTGAAAGCCTTTCTCCTTTTGGAAGAAATTTCGATGGTAGTAATTGGCCCCGAAGATCCACTTGTTGAAGGCTTGCACGATCAGATAATAAGTGACAAACAAACACAGCACATTTTCGTTATCGGACCAAAGAAGCTGGCAGCAAAACTAGAAGGAAGCAAGGATTTTGCAAAAGAATTTATGCAGAAATATGCTATCCCAACGGCCATTTACAAAAGTTTTACCAAAGAAACGATGGATCAGGGAATCCGTTTTTTGGAAGATATTAAATCACCTTATGTTTTGAAAGCAGATGGTTTGGCCGCCGGAAAAGGAGTCGTTATCTTAGACGATTTGGACCAAGCCATTGCTGAGTTTTCGGCTATGCTGAAAGACGAAAAATTCGGCGAAGCCAGCAAAACTGTTCTTATTGAAGAATTTCTTAGCGGCATTGAATGTTCGGTATTTGCATTGACCGACGGAAAATCGTATAAACTATTCCCCGTTGCCAAAGATTACAAACGAGTTGGAGAAGGCGACACAGGCCTGAATACCGGAGGTATGGGCTCTGTTTCGCCGGTTTCTTTTGCCGACGAAACTTTTATGAAAAAAGTGGAAACCCGCATTATTCAACCTACTCTAAACGGATTGATAAACGAAAAAATTGATTATTCAGGATTCCTCTTTTTCGGATTGATAAAAGTGAATGGCAATCCATTTGTCATAGAATACAATGTTCGCTTGGGCGATCCGGAAACCGAATCAATCATTCCTCGATTGGAAACTGATTTATTGGAATTGTTCCAAGCCACCGCCGAAAAACGATTGGATGAGATTCCGATTCGAATATCCAATCAATTTGTAAGTTCAATCATCTTAGTTTCGGGCGGCTATCCAGGCGAGTACGAAAAAAATAAACCGATTTCCGGTTTGAATTTGGTAAAAGACTGTTTGGTTTTTCATGCAGGTACAAAACAGAATGAAAACCAAGAAATACTCACCAACGGCGGAAGAGTGTTGGCGCTTACAGCTTTCGGTAGCAGCAAACAAGAAGCATTGGCAAAAGTTTATGCCGAAGCAGAAAAAATTCATTTTGAAGGGAAATATTTTCGTGAGGATATTGGATTCGACCTCTAAAATTGTAAACAAATTATGATACTTAAACTTTTTAAAACTACTTACATAGCCCAAGTAGTTTTCTTAATTCTGTTGACGATTGTTCTGTGGCTGCCGGCATTTATTCGCCCAATACCCGTGGTTTCACTTCAATTCAATCAGTTTACTTCGTTCCTATTCCCTGAATCATACTTAGGACTTCCTATTCTAAGCGTGTTTATTGCTTTTATATTACTATTGTTTGAGGCTTTCTTCTTGTCGTATCTTTTTTCGGTCAACGAACTTACCCATCGAAATAATTTTCTTGCCGGATTTTTATTCATTCTTTTTTTGAGCAGAACCCCAGAGCATTTAAATTTTCAACCTTCACAAATCGCATTGCTCTTTCTAATTTTGGCTTTACGCAACATATTGAACAATTTTAAATCGACTCAAAGTTTAAATTTATTGCTGACAGCCTCTATTTGGATATCGATAGCCAGCCTTTTTGTGCCTTCCGTAATTTTTGTTTATCCTGCTTTATGGATAAGTCTCATTTTATTTCAAATTTTTAGTTGGAGAAGCATCCCAATCAGCCTAATTGGGTTGATAATTCCATATTTTGTACTATTTACAGCCTATGTAAGCGTAAACGAACATCTGCTCTTTATCGA
>DYSK01000115.1 GCA_020718315.1 Draconibacterium orientale | reverse complement strand
AAAACATTAAAAAAGCAATTTCCATCGCGCAAAAGTACTTTATTTTTGCATTCCAATTTTGATTGTCTTAAGCTGAAAACGCTTCTTCATTCGGGCTTTCGAATATAGAAGCTGAAGGGAAACGAAGCTTCGTTGTGGGTTTTTTTTAAACTAAATTGTTTCAGACTCTTTTCACTTTGTTGTCGCTGTTTTAGTAACTCATCCCGAATTTATCAAAAGAAGATTTGTAAAAACAAACCATTGATTCCATTTATGAAATTCAAAATTTGGTAATTGTTTGTGTATTTGTCGATGTGTAGATTTCATGCATTGTATCGATTCTGTATTGTTTTATTGCTGAATTTGGGTTCAATATTGATATAAACGTTATCGACCTAATTATATAGTCTGTCCTAAAACCCTCAAAATTACGCAGGTATCTCAATCTGGGAAATAGTCCTATTAATTCTATATCCCAAGAAATATGTGTATTTTTCTCTACTTTTGTATCGAACCAAAACAAAAAAATTATGCTTCTTTTTTATCGGAAGTCTCCAAAGCTCAAAATCATTCTTTTCGCCGGATTCTTTTTTCTCTTGTTTCAATCCTTGTGGGCGCAACTAACTGTAAATAGCTCCAAACCGCTCACCAACGAAAGATTGGAATTTATCTACGATGCTGGAAAAGGAAATAAAGCTCTGTTTGGATTGCATGAAGATTTGTATTTCCATGCCGGTTTAATCACTGAAAATAGTCGTGACGAGAAAGACTGGAAATTTGTGGTGGGAGAGTGGGGCAAAGACGATGAAAAAGTGAAAATGACAGCACTCGGTGGCGATAAATACCGTTTTGAATTGGTGGTAAACAATTTTTTTGATTTCCCAGAAGAAACAGTAATTCAGCAGCTTGCCTTTGTTTTTCGAAATAAGAAAGGCGATTTGGTTGGCAAAACGGAAGCAGAAACCGATCTGTTGGTTGCTGTGAATGGATATCGAAATCCAACAAAAAGCAAGGCCAACTTCCGCTTTACAAAACGTGAATATCTTTCACATAAAATGAGCAATGGGCAGTTGCAGGTTTATACCGATTACGGAAGCTATCTTTTCACTCCTTTTTCTGATGAAATTTTGCATCTCGAATATCTTCCGGATAATAAACGCGTCGATTATCAGTCTGTTTCGGTAGTTCTAAAACCTGAAGAAGTTGAAATAAGTTTAGTAGATGCTTGCGAAGAAATCACCTTTATAGCCGGCGAAATCCAAGTAAATATTCAAAAATCGCCTTTAGAAATCTCCTATCAATATCGCTCCGATTTTCTATTTGGGGAGGAATTGGGCTTTTTTGAACGTTCGGATAACAATGGAATACGGCTTAAATTAGGCGAAGGAGAACATATCTATGGAGCCGGCGAAAGAGCTGTGCCAATGGATCGGAGAGGTTATCGCTTGGAATTGTACAATCGACCGGATTACAATTATGGTTTGAATGCACAAAATTTGAATTACGTGCTTCCGCTCATCTTGTCGTCGAACAGATATTTGGTTTTGTTTGACAATCCACAAAAAGGCTATTTCGATATTGGAAATGCAGAAAAAGATATTTTAGAGTTTGGCGCACTAGGTGGACAAATGAATTATTATCTTGTTGTAGGCAATAGGTTTGAAGATATCAATACGAATTATTGCAAACTTACTGGATTTCAGCCACTTCCTCCACGTTGGGCTTTAGGAAATTTGCAATCGCGCATGGCTTATCGAACACAATCTGAACTAGAAGGAATTGTAGATGAAATGCAGAAAAAAGATTTTCCGTTGGATGCCGTAATCATCGATTTTTATTGGTTTGGCGATAGCATCAAAGGCGGATTGGGAAATCTGAAATGGTACAAAAAGAATTGGCCTGAACCCGAAAAAATGATTGCCGGATTTAAGGAGAAAGGTGTCAAAACAATTCTCATTACCGAGCCAATGGTGATTGATACAGCTTATTGGTTTACACACGGCGATACTTCAAATCTTTTTGCGAAGAATAGCGAAGGGAAAACCTATATCATGAAAGATTTTTATTTTGGGCCCGGCGCTTTGATGGATATTTTCAAACAAGAAACCAAAGATTGGTTTTGGCAACAATATGAGAACCAAATTAAAATTGGCGTAGCCGGTTGGTGGGGCGATTTGGGTGAACCCGAAACACATCCATCGGATATGATTCATGTGAACGGAACTGCTGATGAAGTGCACAATATTTATGGCCACGAATGGGAAAAAATGCTGTTCGAAAAATACCGCGAATTTTACCCAAATCGTCGGCTGTTTCATCTCAATAGAGCCGGAGCTGCCGGTTCGCAACGCTATTCTATTTTTCCTTGGTCGGGCGATGTTTCGCGCTCATGGAGCGGTTTGCAAGCTCAACTTCCGCTTATGCTCAATATGAGTATCAGTGGTCTGGGTTATATCTCTTCCGATTTGGGCGGTTTTGCAATGGGCGAAAAAGACGAGGAACTCTATCGACGCTGGTTGCAATTTGGAACTTTTAATCCAATTTTTAGGCCTCACGGATCAGGAATTCCCTCCGAACCTATTTTCTTTAATCAAGAAACGCAAAATATTGTGCGCGAAACCATCAAACTTCGCTATCGCTTGATGCCTTATATTTATACGCTGGCATACGAAAATACCGTTTCAGGAAAACCGCTGGTGAAACCGCTTTTTTATCTGGAGACAGAAAACGAAAAGCTGCTGAATTATTCCGATGCCTATCTTTTTGGTGATGCTTTTTTGGTTGCTCCCATTGTTCAGTCCGGTGTAAAAGAAAAGAAACTGATTTTCCCAAAAGGCGAATGGTACAATTTTTTTACCGACGAATTGATTGTTGGTGGAAAAGAAGTGTTGGTAGCTGTTGAAAAGGAAAATATCCCTGTTTTCGTAAAAGCCGGTTCAATTGTTTGCACCACAACCGATTTTAATTCGACCGATTACTATCCGCAAGATTTAACTGTGCATTACTACTTGGCAGCAAACACCCAATCTTCCACCAAATTATTTGAAGACGATGGAGCCGATTTTAATTCCATCAGCGACGAAAAATATCAGCTTACACGAATTGCAGCCAGTGATAATAGATACCTTCTTCATGTGATCTTTGAAAAAGAAGCAGATCATTTTCCAAGAGAAAATAGAGTCTTAAAATTAATCGTACATGGATGGAATTCGAAACCCGAGAAAGTGCTTTTAAATGGACGCTTATTGAAAGCGAAAAACAAAAAAGGAGGCGACTATTTTTGGGATAAGCAAACAAAAAAGCTCGTGGTTGATAGTCAATGGAAAAATCAGGACTTGGATTTGCGCATCGAAAAATAAAAAAGGAATCGCTATTCATCCTACTTCATCGCGGTTTTGAAAAGGATGTGTTTTTGGCCGATTCGAGAAAATACAACATCGTTAGAAGATTTTTAAGCTAAACTAGATACGAATGAAAAAACAAAAAAGCATTGCGCTGGTTGCACACGACAACAGAAAAAAAGATTTAATTGAATGGGTTCGTTTTAACAAGAAAAAATTACGTAATCATTTGATCACCTGCACTGGAACAACCGGAAAACTAGTAGAGGAAGAATTAAATAAAGATATTCTGGGACATGAAATGGTGGTGAAAAAGATGAAATCAGGACCTCTGGGTGGCGATCAGCAATTGGGCGCCATGATTGCCGAAGGGAAAATTGATGTGATGGTCTTTTTTTGGGATCCAATGTCGGCACAGCCACACGATGTGGATGTAAAAGCACTTTTGCGACTCACCGTTTTATACAATGTGGTAACTGCTTCGAATCGTTCAACGGCCGACTTTGTTATCTCGTCCCATCTTTTTGATGAAGATTATGAGGTTCGCTTAAAAGATTATTCGGCCTATATCCAGCGACCTATGGATTAATAAACTTGGTTTTTTGTGTGAACATTGAAGTTTTAAAACGAAAATTTCTGATTTGAAAATCCAATTTTTTCTTACTTTTGAAGTGCGCTTATTTTATGAATATTTATTTGCAAAAAAGAAAGCGAAAAAATGCGCAAAAGATTTGATTATGAAAAAAATTAAAGTACTTTTGCAGCCCTGAAATTTAATCGTTATGGCTAAGAAAAGCAAAGAAGCAAGAGGACAAATAATTCTTGAGTGCACGGAGCACAAAGAAAGTGGTATGCCAGGCACATCACGTTATATTACTACAAAGAACAGGAAAAATACTCCTGCACGTATGGAATTGAAAAAATTCAATCCCATTTTGAAGAAAATGACTATTCACAGAGAAATTAAATAAGAAGCAATATGGCTAAGAAAGTAGTTGCAAGTTTACAAACTGCAGGAAAAGATTGGGCGAAAGTGATTCGTACAGTAAAATCAGAAAAGACAGGCGCTTATTCTTTCAAGGAAGAAATTCTTCCTATGGCTGAAGCGAAGAGAGTGGTAGCTCAACAATAATATTTCTGTTTGTAAAAAATAGAATGCCTTGTCTGTTTCGAATAGATAGGGCATTTTTTATATAATATATTGATTATGGGTATTTTATCGTTCTTCACAAAAGATAAAAAAGAAACGCTCGACAAAGGTTTGGAAAAAACCAAGTCTAGTTTTTTTTCGCAACTCACCAAAGCGGTAGTTGGAAAATCGAAGGTCGATGATCAAGTACTCGATAATCTTGAAGAAATTCTCCTTTCGTCTGATGTGGGCGTCTCCACGACTCTGAAAATTATTGAGCGGATAGAAAAGCGCGTAGCAGTCGATAAATACTTGGGAACCGCTGAGCTGAACATGCTCTTGCGCGACGAAATTACCGCTTTGCTTGATGAAACGGAAAACCCAAATTTGAAAGATTTCGATTTTGAAAAGCAGTCGGAACCCTATGTGATTCTAGTTGTTGGTGTAAATGGTGTTGGAAAAACAACCACCATTGGCAAATTGGCTTATCAGTTTAAGCAAGCAGGAAAATCGGTTGTTTTGGGTGCTTGCGATACTTTTAGAGCTGCTGCTGTCGACCAATTGGGAATTTGGGCAAGCAGGGTTGATGTAGCCATTGTAAGCCAGGGAATGGGTGCCGATCCCGCATCGGTGGCCTACGATACCTTGGCATCGGCAAAAGCAAAGAAAACGGATGTGGTAATCATTGATACGGCCGGCCGATTGCACAACAAAGTGAATTTGATGAACGAATTGGGCAAAATAAAAAAAGTAATGCAGAAGGTTATTCCGACCGCTCCGCACGAAATTCTGTTGGTTTTGGATGCATCAACAGGCCAAAATGCCATTGAACAAGCCAAACAATTTACCGCTGCTACGAATGTAAATGCACTTGCTCTGACAAAACTAGACGGAACTGCCAAAGGCGGAGTGGTAATTGGTATTTCCGATCAATTCAAAATACCGGTTAAATATATTGGTCTTGGTGAGAAAATGACCGATTTGCAAATTTTTAGAAGAAAAGAATTTGTGGATAGTTTGTTTGGGGAATAGGGCTTAATTTCTTTTTTTCCAACGCGTATTGGAAAATAGAATCAGAACGAAATTTTGTAAAATCAAATGATTATTTCTTGGTTATTTTCGAATAAAGGCATCATTTTGGGATAGTTTTCCTTGAAATTAGAATATATAAATTCAAGTGGAACATCTTCGAATGAGCCATAATCTTCCGAATAAGTCATAAACGTATTTCCTGATTTGTCAAATTGTTGAAACAAAGAATCGTTTTCACCATCGAAATCTAAGGGATGAACATTTAATTTTGTGCACAGTTCGATATTAAATGCCGGTGAAACTTTTAGCCATTTATTGTTTAAGAATAAATCCACCATGCCATGAGGTGTAATTTCATCGTTGCCAAACTTTTCTGCAAATCGCTCTATCCCAATATGGTTTTTTACTTTCGCTAAATGAAGTCTAGCCGGTATATTCAGTCCGCGCAAACAGCTTATAAGAAGAATTGATTTTTCAATACAATGGACCTCGGTTTTGGAGGCAATGTAACTGGCTTTGTAATGTTCTTTTCGAAAACTGAGACGGTATGGATTGTAGCGCC
>DYSK01000014.1:6874-24733 GCA_020718315.1 Draconibacterium orientale | reverse complement strand
GGTTTTATGGTGATGGGTCTTTTACTTATTCCAATCGGAATGGTTTTTAAAAGGAGAAGAGATAAGAAACAGCCGATAACTGCGGAGAAGAAATGGCCGATTCTAAATTTGAACGAGCCTCAAACGAGAAATGCGTTTACAATTTTTTCCATTGGTACGCTATTCTTTTTATTACTCACTACAGTAGGCGGTTACAAAGCTTTTCACTACACCGAATCGGTGGAATTTTGCGGTCTCTTATGCCATGAAGTAATGAAGCCGGAATACGTGGCCTATCATCATTCTTCGCACGCAAAGGTAGCTTGTGTAGAATGTCATGTTGGAAATGGGGCCGGCTGGTATGCTCGTTCGAAGCTTTCCGGTTTGTATCAAGTCTATGCCGTAACTGTTGCGAATTTTCCAAGACCAATTCCGACTCCAATAAAAAATCTGCGTCCTGCCCAAGAAACCTGTGAAGAATGTCATTGGCCCACCAAGTTTTATTCGCGCCAATTGGTTATGAATAAACATTATTTGGCCGACGAAAAGAACACGGAATGGACTATTGGCCTTCAGATGAAGACGGGTTCGGCCTACAGTGCTTTGGGCTTGGAGGAAGGAATCCATTGGCATGTGAATCCCAATAATAAAGTGGAATACATTTCAACCGACAGCAGCAGGTCGGTGATTCCTTGGATCAGATATACCAATTTGGAAACCGGCGAAACAAAAGTTTTCGAAGACAAATCAATTCCCTTGAATGAAAATGAAAAAACCACATTCGGGATTCGCAAGATGGACTGCATTGATTGCCACAACAGGCCTTCGCACGACTATAAAACGCCCGTACGATTCATAAATAACGCCCTTGCAGCAGGGTGTATCTCGCCGGAATTACCAAACATTAAATCTTTAGCGATGGGTATTCTTTCGACTAACTTTTCCACCGAAGATAGCGCGTTCAGGTTTATTGAATCTGAGATAAAGGAATACTACGCAAATTCTTATAAAGAATTATATGAAAAAAAACCCGAATTAATCGTTCGGGCAATAAGGAGTATTCAAGAAGAATTCAGCAAAAATATTTTCCCTGAAATGGGCGTTCGCTGGAATGTTTATCCAAATAACATTGGCCATTTGGAGTTTGATGGCTGTTTTCGTTGTCATAACAACAAACATTCGACAAGTAAAGGAGAAACTGTTTCGATGGATTGCAACCTTTGCCATACCATTGTGGCTCAGGGAATTTCCGACAGTCTTCAAGGTGGGTCCATTTTCAAAGCCTTAGAGTTTGTCCATCCCAACGATGAATATGCATCGTGGAAAGAAGGTTTGTGTTCCGATTGCCATCGCAATTTATATTAAGAAGCATTCTTTTCTATTCTAAACGAGTCGAAACAAAAGGACTCAAACTCAACAATCATCTGAATTTTAGCGCATTGGATTTTGTTTAGTTTAAATTATGAATGCATTTTTTGGCTGATAGGAATATTTAAGATAGCTTTGCATTTATTATTATCATTACACACAAAAAAACTAAACATACAATGGATTTATTTGATAAATTAAAAGTAGAAAATAGCGTGATAGGTCAATACGCTGCGGATTCTGAAGGTTATTATATTTTTCCTAAATTGGAAGGGCCTCTGGGTTCTCACATGGAGTTTTTAGGAAAAACACGTCTGAATTGGTCTATCAATAATTATTTAGGACTTGGAAATCATCCAGAAGTCCGCAAGGCAGATGCCGATGCAGCCAAGGATTGGGGTTTGGCTTATCCTATGGGAGCGCGCATGATGTCGGGACACACTAAATACCACGAACAGCTTGAACGCGAATTGGCCGCTTTTGTTAAAAAAGAATCGGCTTATCTTCTCAATTACGGATACCAAGGAATGGTTTCTATTATTGACGCCCTAGTTGATAGACATGATGTAGTTGTTTACGATTCCGAAGCGCACGCTTGTATTATCGACGGAATGCGTTTACATATTGGAAAACGATTTGTGTATCCACACAACGATATCGAAAAGCTTGAAAAACAATTGCAGAGAGCCACAAAATTGACCGATGTTTCCGGTGGCGGAATATTGTTGATTACAGAGGGCGTTTATGGAATGACTGGTGGTCTTGGACATTTGAAAGACATTGTTGCATTGAAGAAAAAATACAATTTCCGTATCCTGATCGATGATGCTCACGGATTCGGAACCATGGGAAAAGAAGGCCGCGGAACACATGTTCATTATGGTGTTGAGGATGAAATTGACATTTACTTTGGAACATTTGCAAAATCGATGGCAGGAATTGGTGGTTTTGTTGCTTCCAAGCCCGGCATTATTCAGTTCTTAAAATACAATATGCGTTCGCAAATTTACGCAAAAGCACTTCCAATGCCAATGGTAATAGGTGCTTTGAAACGCTTGGATATGATTAGGACAAGGCCAGAGCTATTAGAAAAACTTTGGGCGATCGTAAATATTTTACAAAAAGGATTGCGCGAAGCTGGATTCAACATCGGACAAACAGAATCAATGGTTACACCGGTTATTCTTTCTGGAACTGTAGCAGACGCGACCCAAATAACATATGATTTGCGTGAAAATTACAATATTTTCTGTTCTATTGTGTCGTATCCAATAGTTCCCAAAGGAATTATCCTTCTTCGCCTTATCCCCACAGCCGACCACACCATGGAAGATGTAGAATACACGATTAATACTTTTTCCCAAATTCAACAAAAATTGACCAACAAAGAATACAGCACAGAAATGAAATCGATGAGTGTAAAATAACGCTCCGTTTCAGCTCATTTTAAACCTCGCGAATGCGGGGTTTTTTTATGCTTCTAAGTTTTTAAATTCATTGAAATCGGGCATTTATTAATACATTTGTAACAATGAGCCCAACAATTCAACTTTCTACAACTCCTCTGCTTTTAAAGCGCAGCGCGCATTTAAGAGCAGCAGTATATTGGATGCTTGTGTTTTTTGACGACTCTACTCCCGGACACTATTCTACATTTGGCCGATTAAGAAGAATATTCGGTTTTCTATATCGCTCGGCAAAAAAACGCAGACATGAAAAAAAACAACAAAAAAAGGAACAAAAAGGCGAAAAAAAAACCAAAAATAAATTCAAACGCCGAATGCTATGGCGCAAGCTGAAAGTTGTTTTTCGCGCTCTCTTTTTTGGTAAAAAGAAGGATCTTCAAAATAAAATTTATACCGAAGGAAGCCGGCGAAAAGAATGGGAAAAACGCCGAAAAAAACGAATTCGGAAAGTGATTCTGAAAAGCTTTTTTAAGCCAAAGAAAAAAAGCCTTGTTCGGCAAAATAGCAAACTTAAGCGCAAGAAGGAGGCTCTGTTTCAACGCTACCGAAGACACCGAATTTATTTTTTTGTCGTAAAACGATATTTACAACTGCTTGGTAATTTTATATTAGGAAAAGGACTCCCCCGCAAAAAGAAAAAGAAAGGCGCTCTTCTTCACTTAGTTTTTACGCATGATTATTTAGTCATCGCGCTTAATTCTTTGGTTTTCTTTTTGCTGTCCTATTTTCTGATTTCCTTTCTCGAAAAATTAGGAATGGCTTTTACGGCCATGCATTTTGATTACAAAAACGTAATTTATTATTATAAACTTGAGTACTTGGTTGATAATGACGACTGGTATGCCGACGCTGTGAAAGCTATTTTTGCATCTGGACCCATTTTAATGGCAATTGTTGCTACGCTCTTGGTTATCCTTTACAGCAAAATTTATTTAGAAGACGGACTTCTGAAACTCCTAATCCTATGGGGAATTTTCCATGCCTACAATACATTTTTTGGCGGAAGTTTGATTGGGGCGCTTACCGGAAAAGAATTCGGTTACGTAATCATGTATATGTATTATTCAGATACCGGCAAACTCGTTATTGCCCTATTTGTTATTCTATTGATGGTTGTTTTAGGCTCTGCAAGTGTGAAATTTTGGATTTTTAGTGCCAATTCCTACTTTAATTATTCCAAAACGAACAATAGGCAAGCTTTTATCATCAGCCAAGTTTTTATTCCTTACATTTTAGGAAACCTGCTGATTTTCATTATAAATCAGCCAAAATTGATTTTTTACCATGTTTTAGTAAACTTGAGTCTTCTGTTTATGCTCCTACCAGTACTTTTCTTAAGTCGTTTCCATCAAGAGTTTTATTTTGACGAAAAGCCCAAACGAATCAATGTTTCATATTTGGCTCTCATTGGAACAGTGCTGATTTTGGCAATCTATCGCATTGGGCTGGAATATGGATTGAGGCTGGGTTAAACTTTATTCTCCAACTCCTGAATCGTTCTCCATAAAAGGTAGCCGGTTGTTTACTTTACGGTGAATTTTCTTTTTCTTCTTTGAGCCAAAAACAAACCAACAATTGCTACCAAAAACAAGGGAATCAATACATTCATACTTTGGATAAGAAGAACAGATTGCTGCACTTTTGTTTTATCAAGCAATCGCATTTTAATTTCGCGCGAGCGAATATTTATCAATCCGTTTGATTGGGTTAAATAATTCAGACTATTGATGATAAAATCTTTGTTTCCGAATGATTGTTGCGTAAATTGATCGTAGCCCAAAGGCAAAGGATAATTTTGGGTATAATGAATCTGATTTTTAATCATATCGCCATCCGAACATACCAACATACTCGTGTTTTCACTAATTGATTTTTGCTCTGGAAGAGCAAAATTGTCTTTCAAAACCGGTTTTATTCGGTTGGCAAACAGACTGCTGAATTCGCCTTCGAGAAGCACCGAAACAATTTGCGGCGACGACTGATAAAACGAGGCTTCGGGTTGATTTTCCAATAAAGCCAAATCGATAATTGCCGGACTTGGCACGATATGCGAATAGATTGACGACTGCAACAGAACAGTTTTCTTTGTGTGTTGAGCCAATACAGTATCTAAAGTGGATGGAAATTCGCTTAAGATGGAATTTAAATTTCGAACAATCGGATGTTTCGATTGGGGCGTTAAAATAGGAAAATAGACCCATGGAAGCAATTCTTGTTGTGGCTGATTGCCAAGCATTCCGGTAACAACAGGAATGGAGCGCGCGTTGAGATCCAACAATAAATTGGCATTTAATCGAACTCCGTATTTAAATAACTGATCTTCCAAATTCAATTCAGCAGGCAAGCCGATTGTTTGACTACTGGAACGCAAACTATCCATATTCGCGTTTACCGGATCGATAAGCCAGAAAACCTTTCCTCCATACATAATATATTGATCAATCACATATTTGTCGGCTTCGGAAAATGCGCGCAAAGGCTGAGCGATAATCAAAGCATCAATCAATGGTTTCGGAACTATTTTTCGCTGAGCGGAATCTGCTTCAAAAAAGCTGCTCATTCGGCCATCAATCCGCAAAGTTCCCAAACGATAAAATTCGCTTAACGAGCGTATAATGTCTGCCAAATAAATGGATTGCATTTCACCATGACCTTCCAAAAACGCAACAGTAGGTCTTTTCTCGTCGAGCAGTTTTTGCAAGGAAGACATCAGATTGTATTCCAGATTCTCGATCGAATTGTTCAGAACTCGCTCCGGCGAAACGCCCATTTGAGCATTGAGCAGCTCTATCGGGATTTCGTTTCCTTTGTATTGAAGAACAATTCCGGGGAAAATCAACATTCGACTATTTCCGTCTTTCTTATTTACATGCAAATCGGTTGGCTGCAATCCTTTATCCACAAGCTCCTGCATCAAAGCTTTGCGTTTTTCGTTGTCGCCAATGGCCGAAGGATTGATAAAAGCATATTCGATATAAGGGCTATACGCTTTAAATTCGTCGAGCATATCTTTTGTTTCGTTGCGAAGTTTTTTGAAGGCAGCCGGAAAATCGCCTTCCAAATACACTTTAAAATAGGCGTAATCGTCCAATTCTTTGAGCATTTGAATGCTGGCATCCGAAAGTGTATATCTTTTTTCGGCTGTAAGATCGAAACGAAGATACACACCCGAAACGAAAACGTTGAGCCCAATCAGGATAAGAATTCCCACAAAAAGCCGAATGAGACTTTTTTCGCGGAGCGATCTGACTTTGTTATTCTGTTCTGTTACCATTTTCTTTTGCTCAATATCGTGTGTGTAAAGAATAGGAAAAGAGCCGAAATGCTAAAGAAATAGAGGATATCGCGCAAATCAATTACGCCTCGGCGAATGGATACATAGTGGGCATTTATTCCCAACGATTGAACAAACAAATCAAAATGACCTAAAATATCGAGCGAATAAATGATTTCAAAACCGATATAAGCAAATGCAGAAAGTGAAATTCCAAGAATAAATGCAGTAATCTGATTGTCGGTGCTGGCCGAAGCAAACAAACCAATCGCCACAAAAGCCGCCGCTAAAAAAAACAATCCGATATACGAACCGAAAATTGGCCCCAAATCGATATTTCCGCTCGGGAAACTAAACCGATAAACTGTAAAAACATAAATGAGTGTTGGCAGCAAAGAAAGCAATACAAGGCTGATTCCGGCCAAATATTTTGCGCCAATAATTTGCCAATCGCTCAGAGGCCGGGTGAACAAAAGCTCAATGGTTCCGCTCTTTTTTTCTTCGGCAAAAAGCCGCATGCTGATGGCCGGTATAAGGAATAGAAATACGAAAGGAGCCAATCTAAAAAAGGAATCCAAATTGGCATATCCAAAGTCGAGAATATTGTATTCGGTAGGGAAAACCCAAAGCAAAAGGCTACTGATCAATAAAAAAATCAATACAACCAAATAACCGACAAGCGTATTTAAAAACGAAGCAATCTCTTTTTTATATAAAGCAAACATGAATGTATGGTAAAATTAAACCTAAACTTCGATTCGAATGACATCGTCGATATTCAAACCAAGTAAACTGCTGGCTTTTCCTTTGTTGATGGCTATTTCCAAATGATCTTCCGAATCAAAAAGAGCCAAAAGTTCGCCTTCGTTTACATCCATATACGATTTGCTAATCTTCGATATTTCGTAGTTTCCGGCACGTAAAAGTATTTTGAATTTTTTACCTTTTACCACCTCATTGAATAATTTCTCGGTAATATTACTGATTACATTTTGATAGCCATCAATATAAATGACTTTCCCTTTGATCAAATTATTTTCAACAACCGGCTTAAACGATAATTTATTGGTAAGCGATTCGCGTTTATCGCCCAAAAGAGCAATATCATTGCCTTCGATCAAATGCATGGCCGCTTGAACAAAAACATCTTTGGTAGAGAAAGAAAACCGATTGGAACTTTGAATGATGTCAATCTCCACAATCATCTCTGGCTTTTCATCGAAAATAAGTGCAAAAATACCATTGTCGGCACCAATAAAATAATGCCCTTTGTATTTTATAAGCACATGAGGTGTTTCTATTGAAGCTTCGGTATTTACGCCCACGATATGAATACTTCCTTCAGGAAAATTTTTATAGGCACTTTTAAGAATAAACGATGCCTGATTCAGGTCGAAAGGCGGAATTTGGTGCGAAATATCGACGATAATCAAATTGGGAACACTTCTTAAAAAAGCCCCTTTAACGGATGCGAGGTAATGATCCTTCAATCCCCAATCTGTGGTAAGTGTTACGATAGGCATTTTCATTGATTTAGAACACAAATATTTTTCAAAGATACCAAAAAAACCATTCCTTGATTTTTTTGAATAGAACAGAATATTCGTCAAAATATTTTACTAAAACAGCCCATTCAAGCCATTATTTTTCAGAAATTCGCCACTTAAACCAACAACAAACGCATGGGAGAGAAAGTCCTTTCTGTCGAAGGCTATGATCCGCTTGTCATTTTTGGCACCAACGAAAGCAATCTGGAAATTATCCGCAACTTGTTTCCGCATTTAAAAATTATCGTTCGAGGAGAAATGATCAAACTCATTGGCTCGGTCGAAACGATGAAACATTTTGAAGAATACTTTGATCAACTGCTGATGCATTTTGAGCAATATCAGTCCATTTCGGAGAGCGATCTGCGAACTATTTTTTCGAGCGAATCGAAAACAGAAGGGAGCTTTTTGCCGAACGATATTTTGGTACATGGCCGAAATGGCATGTATATAAAGGCTCGCACAGAAAATCAGCAAAAACTGGTTGCTTCGGTCGATCAAAACGATTTGACGTTCGCTATTGGTCCTGCCGGAACCGGAAAAACCTATACGGCTGTTGCGCTGGCGGTGAGAGCATTGAAAAACAAAGAAGTAAAACGGGTCATTTTGGCTCGTCCGGCTGTTGAAGCCGGCGAAAGTCTGGGTTTTTTGCCCGGCGACATGAAAGAGAAACTGGATCCATACATGATGCCCTTGTACGATGCTTTGCGCGATATGCTTCCGGCCGCGAAACTAGAAAAATATCTGGAAGATGGAACCATCGAAATTGCGCCGCTTGCCTATATGCGTGGCCGAACACTGGATCACGCATTTGCCATTCTGGACGAAGCGCAAAATGCAACTCAAAATCAGTTGAAAATGTTTCTGACCCGAATGGGAAAAACGGCAAAATTTATTGTTACAGGCGATATCACCCAAATAGACTTGCCCAAAAAACAACAATCGGGACTGATTCAAGCCACTAAAATATTGAAAAATATCCCCAATATTCAAATCATTTATTTGAACGAAAAAGACATAGTTCGGCATCCTTTGGTAGCAAAAATAATCGAAGCCTATAAAACAGACGAAGGTCAAATGGGGTTTTTATCTAAAATAGAACATAGAAAAACAGAAAGTTAGTAAAGTATTTTCTAACTTAGCATTTTTAAAAAAAGTATAAATCACTATAAATGAACACAATTGTAAAGTCAGCGTTTAAATTTCCGGGATTGAGCGGAATGTACAAAGGAAAAGTGCGAGATGTGTACACCATTCAAGAAGAATTATTGGTGATGTTGGTAAGCGATCGGATTTCCGCTTTCGATGTAGTTCTTCCAAAAGGAATCCCTTACAAAGGACAAGTTCTGAATCAGATAGCCGCCAAATTTTTAGATGCCACCGTCGATATTGTACCAAATTGGAAGATTGCAACACCCGATCCAATGGTTACCGTTGGAATTCAGTGCGAGCCATTTCCCATCGAAATGATTATCCGCGGCTATTTGACCGGCTCTGCTTGGCGTGCCTACAAAAAAGGCGAACGAGAGATTTGTGGCGTCCACATTCCCGACGGAATGCGCGAACACGAACGTTTTTCAGAACCCATTATCACTCCCACAACCAAAGCCGAACAAGGCGCCCACGATGAAGACATATCCAAAACAAGAATTCTCAGAGGTGGTTTAGCTTCGCCCGAAGATTATGCTCTGCTCGAAAAATACACCATGGAACTTTTTGAACGCGGAAGCAAAATGGCCGATGAGCAAGGATTGATATTGGTAGATACCAAATATGAGTTTGGAAAAAAAGACGGAAGAATCTACTTAATAGACGAAATTCATACACCCGATTCGTCCCGCTATTTTTACAAAGAAGGCTACAAAGAACGTTTTGCCAATGGCGAACCGCAAAAGCAACTTTCCAAAGAATTTGTTCGCGAATGGTTGATGGAAAACAACTTTCAAGGTCGCGAAGGAGATGTTTTGCCCGAAATGACAGACGAATTTGTTCATTCTGTTTCGGAACGATACATTGAACTATACGAACAAATTACTGGCGAAAAATTCAAGAAAGCCGACAGCCCGAATGTCTTGAAACGAGTGGAGAAAAACATTCTCAGTTTCCTTTCAAAACATTATCAATCGTAGCAAAACACGCGAAGGATAAACTCGCTTGGCTTAGATGATTTTTGCTGCTTGCCAATCTGAACTAATTCATTTAGAACGATACGGATACAGTCGTTTATGAAACAAAAAAAACCATGCTAAACAAAGCTTTCTTTTTGCTTTTACTTCTTCAAAACGCGCTGCTTTTTGCCCAAAATCTTACAATCGGCAGTTGGCGCGACGAGATTCCTTACAATCAAATTATCGACCTGACGGAATCGGGCGAATTTATCTATGCAGCCACGCCCTACAGCTTGCTCAGCTTGCACAAAAAAGAAGCGGTACTAAAACGGATTTCGAAAGTGGACGGTTTGTCTGATTTTGGCGTTAGCCATATCGAATACAATTCGACATACAAAACCTTATTGGTGGCTTATACCAACGCAAACATCGATTTAATTAAAAACGGAAAAATAATCAACCTAGCGGATATTCAACGAAAAACCATTCTTGGCGACAAGAAAATAAACGCCATCTTATTCAAAAATCAATATGCCTACCTTTCGTGCGGTTTTGGAATCGTGGTAGTGGATATTGACCGTGAAGAAATAAAAGACACCTATTACGTTGGCGAAGATGGCACAAATCTCTCTGTTTACGAGACTGCCCTCTTGAACGAAACGCTTTTTGCAGCAACAGAAAAAGGAATTTATCAGGCCGACATAAACAATCCAAATTTAGCAAACTACAGCAACTGGAAAAAACTTAACCATTTGCCGTTCCCAAACGATCCGTACAATCATATCGTTCCTTTCCAAAATACAGTGGTTATAAATCGCCTGACAGATGTAGGGAAAGACCAGCTCTTTGCCGTTACCGCCACTTCCTGGAAAGAAATATTCTCTTCCATTTCCGACAAAACATTCAATATTGATGTAAGCAATGATAAGCTCATTGTTTCGCACAGTTATTCCGCCGGAATTTTCAATTCCGATTTTTCATTCAATCGAAAGATATATACCTATGGCGAAAATTTTTCGATAACCCTTCAACCCAACGAAATCTTTACCTCTACGGATGGGAACTATTATGTAGCCGACCGACTTCAGGGTATTGTAGCTTCGGCCGATCTGATACACTTCCAAAATCATCTGCTGAACGGGCCGAGAACGACAAGAGTTTTTGATATTGCCGTTTCGGGAAACAAAGTAGTAGTGGCTTCGGGAGGCCGCGACGAATCTTTTGGCAATATCTATTTGCAGAACGGAATTTTTTCTTACGATGACGGAAGCTGGACAAATTATTACAAAGGCGTAACACCCGCATTGGATACGGCTTATGATTTCGTTTGTGTAGATATCAACCCGAACAACACGAACGAATTTGCGGTGGGCAGTTGGGGAAAAGGCTTATATACTTTTAATGAAAATGGTTTTGATCAGGCATACGGAAAACACAATAGTAGTCTAACTCCAAACTCTACCTACAGTCACATCATGCGTTTAGGCGGTGTTGCATACGATTCCAAAAACAATCTCTGGGTAGCTTCGGCCGTTTCCAATGCGCTGTTGCACAAGAAAGATCCAAGCGGAAATTGGACTGCTTTTGAATTTGGAGCTTGGACAGCTTATGATATAAAAGATATGGTTGCCGATCAAAGGGATTATTTATGGATTATCTTGCGTGGCGGCGGAGCCTATTCCTTATTTGTTTTTGACGAAAATCAGAATACAAACCAGCAAATAAAAGGACTGAGTACAGCTCCCGGATACGGAAATATTCCCGGCACAAAAGTTTTATCAATTGCATCCGATTTGGATGGCGAAATATGGATTGGAACCGACGAAGGTATTGGAGTCATTTATCAGCCTGGAAATATTTTTTCCGGCGGCAATTTCGATGCTCAACAAATTGTGGTAGAACGAGATGGTTATCCTCAATATTTGCTGGAAAGCGAAAAAATTAACGCCATTGCTGTGGACGGTGCCAACAGAAAATGGATTGGAACGGATAGAGCCGGGCTGTTTCTGTTATCGGCCGACGGCCAAGAGGAATTATTAAATTTTACAGCCGAAAATAGTCCTTTGTTTTCGAACAGAATCACCTCATTGGGAATAAACAAAGATGGCGAAATTTTTATAGGTACCGATTTGGGATTGTTGGTTTACAAAGGAACGGCTACTCGTGCCGAAGAAACTTTTAATGATGTGTACGTTTTTCCAAATCCCATACGCCCCGATTATGTTGGCCCAATTGCTATTCACGGACTTACTCGCGATGCTTATGTAAAGATAACCGACATCAGCGGCCGGATGGTAAATCAAATTCAATCGGAAGGCGGTCAAGCAATCTGGAGCGGAGAAAATATGAATGGCGAAAGAGTGAAAACGGGTGTTTATCTTGTTTTTATTGCCAATATTGACGGCTCAGAAAGTATGGTTACCAAAATAATGTTTATACATTGAGCAATCAACACATCCCAACGCCGTCGCTCAGTTTCATTTCATAAATTTTTAAGGGTTTTTCAAAATGCGCGACATAGGCTTTTTGAAGTTGCGTCTTAAATTCAGGTATTGCCTCATTCTGCACCAGATTTATGGTACAGCCCCCAAATCCGCCGCCCATCATACGCGCTCCCAAAACAAAAGGCATATCGTAGGTTGCTTCTACCAATATATCCAACTCTCGGCAACTCACTTCGTATTTGTGTCGCAAACCTTCATGACTTCCATACAATTGTTCGCCAAAACTTTTCCAGTCATTTTTTTCCATTGCCCGAAGTGCGTTTTGCAAACGTTCGTTTTCTTCAATTACGTAAGAACAGCGTCGAAAAATCAAATCCTTCATCTGGGTTTTGTTTTCTTCAAGTTCGGCCAGAGACAGATCGCGAAGACTAAGAATCGGAAAACCGTTTTCCTTCATAATTTCTACTCCTTTTTCGCACTGTTCGCGGCGTAGGTTGTATTCATTTTCGGCCAAATTATGCTTTACGCCGGTATCAGCAAAAACAAAAGAGTAGTCTTTGAGTTTAAAATCGTGGTATTCGTATTCTAAACTGCGGCAGTCCAATTTTATCAACTTATCAGCTTTGCCGTGCATTACAGCAAACTGATCCATAATCCCACATTTCACTCCAACAAAATCATGTTCGGCCTTTTGAGCAATCAAAGTCAAATCCATGGCAGAGTTTTCCAAATCATACACTTTGTTTAAAGCAAAAGCCAGCCCTACCTCAATGGCCGCCGACGATGAAAATCCGGCACCAAAAGGAAGGTCGCCGCCAAAAACCAGATCGAAATAGCCTGGGCTTTTGTGTTTTCTATACAGCCCGTCAATCACTCCCAACAAATAATTGGCCCACTGTATTTTAGATAGGGCAACGTCGGTAATCTCTATATATTCATTTAAGTCGTACGCAAAAAATCGAAATTTCTGAAAACTATTTGGCGCAATTGCAAAATAGATTGATTTGTTGATGGCGGCAGGCAACACAAATCCGTTGTTGTAATCGGTATGTTCGCCAATGATATTTATGCGTCCTGGTGAACGAAAACAAATAGGTTCGGCATTGAAAAGCGCCACAAATTTCAATTTTATTTCTTCCAACATATGTATTGATTTTTGGCTAAATTTACTGTTTTATACAAACGGTGATGAGCTAAAATCTATTTTGTTAAAAACTAAAAATGATAATTTATTCATTCGCTCCATACATTAAATGTTATTTTTGCACTTATGAATCAGAACACTTTTGGAAATAATTCGCCTGTAAAAAAGACGGGATTAGCAAACGTAAACAACATAGTAGGATCGGGCAAAATACCACCTCAAGCACTTGATTTTGAAGAAGCCGTTTTAGGTGCATTGATGCTGGAAAAAAACGCACTCACTGCCGTCATCGACATTTTACATCCAGAAGTGTTTTACAAGCAAGCCCATCAGAAAATATTCAAAGCCATTCAGGATTTGTTTGCTTCGACAGAGCCCATTGACATTCTTACTGTTTCAAACAAATTGAAATCGGAAGGCGATTTGGACGAAGTAGGTGGAGCCTATTACATTACACAATTAACCAATCGTGTGGCCTCTTCGGCCAATATTGAATTTCACGCACGGATCATTCTACAAAAATTTGTCCAACGTGAATTGATTCGCGCCTCGTCCGAAACAATTAAAGATGCTTTTGAAGACAGTACGGATGTTTTTGAATTATTAGACCGAGCCGAACAACAGCTTTTTGATATTAGTGAACATAACTTCCGTAGAGAATCGGTGGATATGCAGAGTTTGGTTTTCGAATCTATTCGCGAAATTGAAGCCGCACGTGATTCCAAAGGAGCTCTTCGCGGTGTTCCTTCCGGATTTACCGACCTCGACCGTATTACGGCAGGTTGGCAAAAGTCGGATTTGGTGGTCATTGCGGCGCGTCCCGGAATGGGGAAAACTGCGTTTGCTCTAACGATGGCAAGAAATGCCGCCATGGCAAAAAAACCGGTGGCTATTTTTTCTTTGGAGATGTCGGCAGTGCAGTTAACCACGCGTTTAATTTCTTCGGAAACCGAAATTACTTCTGATAAACTAAAAAAAGGAAAACTCGAAAATCACGAATGGGAACAGCTAAACACGCGCGTAAAAGCATTGGTAGAAGCGCCCATTTTTATCGACGACACTCCGTCGTTATCCGTTTTTGAATTGCGTGCAAAATGTCGCCGACTGAAAGAGCAACACGGTATAGAACTTATTATTGTGGACTACATTCAATTGATGCGTTCGGGCGAATCGGGAGGAAACCGCGAACAGGAAATCAGTACTATTTCGCGTTCGCTGAAAGCTTTGGCCAAAGAATTAAATGTCGCGGTTTTGGTTTTATCGCAATTAAACCGATCTGTAGAAACACGTGGAGGATCAAAGAAACCACAACTTTCCGACCTCCGTGAATCTGGAGCTATTGAACAAGATGCCGATATGGTGGTCTTTATTTATCGCCCAGATTACTATGAAATTGACGTGAATGAAGATGGTCAAGATATGAGAGGAAAGGGAGAAATAATTATTGCAAAACACAGAAATGGTCCTTTAGATTCTATAAAACTTCGCTTTATTGGTCAATACACCAAATTCGTTGATGACGTATCTTTCGATCTTACCGGGCGTTCATCTTCCTCCTTGAAACCATCAGACGAGTTTACCTCTGCTTCTCCTTCACCAAGAACAGTTACTCGATCTTCCAGAATGAATGAAGAAGATTTACCTCTTTAGCCTTCTGAATATCTGCATATCTTCTAGAGTGTATTGCATTTACAAAGAATAAGAACGGGCATTGTGTGCCTAAAAATCGAGCTATCATTGAAAAAAAGCTTCTGAATTCACCCATAATATGTATCAATTAACACACGCTTCCTTACTCCAAACAGACTAAATAGATGAAGAACAGGTGGAGCTATGACAAATAATCACTGAAAAATTTTAGAGTATTGCGACGCTGAAAGCAGAAAAACTATTCCTTTTCAACGGGAATCAATACTTTTTCGGAAGTATCTAGTTCTCCTTCCCATCTAGCAATAACAGCAGCAGCAAGGCAATTTCCAACTACATTAACTGCTGTACGTGCCATATCCATCAATGCATCGATACCTAGGATAATAAAAATAGGTTCAACAGGTAATCCAAAAGAAGCAACAGTCCCTAATAATATTACCAATGATGCCCGAGAAACGCCTGCAACGCCTTTACTTGTCAGCATTAGTGTTAGCATCATCACAATTTGTTCTAAGACATCTATAATATTGTTTAGTTTAAATACTTAATAAAAAACATATCAAATGAAATAGATATCCTGATTTGGGCTTGCCTTTGATAAAGTAAACTAAACGAGCTTCCGGCTTCTATTTTCAATATTTTGAATTATTGAGGCAATTATTGCATCGCCGGTAACGTTTACCATTGTACGAACCATATCTAACGGACGATCTACTGCAAAAATAAGAGCTACTCCTTCGGGAGGAACCCCAATGGCAGTTAGCACAATAACCAGCATAACAATTCCCGCTCCGGGAACTGCGGCAGATCCAACAGAAGCGGCTGTTGCTGTAAAGACTATAATCAATTGCTGCCCAAATGTCAAGTCCATTCCAAAAGCAGAGGCGATAAAAACCGCTGCTACTGCTTGATACAAACTTGTTCCATCCATATTTATAGTTGCGCCAATTGGCAAAACAAAACTTGCTACTTCGCTTGATACTCCCAAGTTTTTTTCGCAACATTCCATAGTTACCGGTAGAGTGGCAGCGCTTGAGCTAGTGGAAAATGCCAGCATTTGTGCCGGGGCAATCCCTTTATAAAAATCGAGATAATTAGTCTTTGTAAAAAGTTTCAAAAAGAGTGGATAAATAATAAAAATCATAATTAATAAGCCGGAAAGAACAGTTATTACATACAATCCCAAAGATGTAAAAAGCGCCGAATCTCCTTTTAATTCAACAATTATTGCTCCAAGAAGCGCAAATACACCAATTGGTGCAAATTCCATTATCAGATCAATCATTTTTAATATCACATCATTCATTCCGACAAAAAAGCGCGTAACGGGTTCGGTTGTTTTTTCTGGTAATAAAATAATGGAAATGCCCATAAATATGGCGAAAAAGATAACTTGTAACATTCTGGAATTCTCAGACATGGCATTTACAATATTACTTGGCACCATATCCACAACAAATTGCAAGGGCGATTCGTTTTTTAATTCAGCAGCATCTGCTCTCTTTTTAATTACATCAGCACCATAACGCTCTTCAAATTTCTGTTGGTCTTCTCTTGGAAATGAAGCGCCAGGATCGATAATATTCACTAAAACCAAGCCGATACTTACAGCTATTAATGTAGTAAGAATGTACAGGCTAACAGTTTTCAAGCCTATGCTAGAAAGCCTTGAGATATCTTTCAAATTTGCAATTCCGCTTACTAATGAAAATAAAATCAGTGGAACTGCAATCAGCTTGAGCATATTGATAAAAATAGTTCCAAAAGGTTTTATCCAATTTTGTGTAAAGGTTCCCATTTCAAAATTTACAGCCACTATTCCGTAAATTATGCCAATAAGCATTCCTATTAATATCTTCCAGTGTAAAGCTATTTTCTTCATTTGTGATGGTTTAATTATTGGCCGCTCAAAGTTAAGTACTTTATTTAATTTTCAAAATGAGAGAATCAGATTGAGCAGGTTGAAAAAGTTGATTGATTATTTTATTAAAAAAAACAGCATTTTCGGGGAAACCGCTGTATGGTTTATTGTGTTGATCTTTTAAATCAATTATTTTATCACTGCTTTTTAAGAAATTACTAAGGTAATTTTTTTGAATTTTGCGATTTTCAGTTTGAATAAGAACAATTTCGCAGGTTGTTTTGCGTACAGATTCCCATGTTTTCAAGGGAAATGCAGTAAAATAATTGTAAGGCAACCAAAAAAAATGCGTCTTCGAAAAAGTTTCTCCGTTTGCAAAATAGGGCGATTCCAGAATTAAAGCTTTCGGATTATTATTCGAAGCCAGCGATGCGGCAATACTTCCGCCAAAACCTTGCCCAACAATAACAATGTTGTTTTCGCGGAATTGTGATATTGCAAAATTGTACCAATTTTGAGCGTCGTAATACAAGTCTGTTTCGCTTTTAAGCGTTCCTTCACTTTTTGCAGATCCTCTGTAGGCCGTTATTAAAACATCAAAACCATTATTGAAATAATTATTCAGACTGATGTTTATCGACTTTAGGTTCTCCTTTGAATCAGGAAAAATAAGAAATAATCCTTTCGTGTTTTCGTTTTTAAACCAGATTCCATTTAGATTAATGTCTTGATTTATTGTCAGATTTAGTTCCTGAAAAACTTGTTTAAAAGAATAGACTGTTTCTTTGGGATAAGATTTAGATTGAATAATCAAACGCCCTTCGTGCTTAAAAAACTGCTGTACAAGCAGCGCATAAAGAGCTCCTATTACAAATAAAACATAGTAAAATCTACGAGAGTGGAGCATAATTTTTTCTCAAATGTAATCAAGATTGGAAAGCAGAGTTAAAGAAGCACGAATTAAAAAAGCCGGTCTTTTTTTGAGATCGGCTGAGAATCTTAATCGTTTAGTCTTACC
>DYSK01000014.1:0-6774 GCA_020718315.1 Draconibacterium orientale | reverse complement strand
TGAAGTTCGGCAATCAGCAATTCCGTAAACGGGGCTTCGCCCTTTTCTTCCCAAACTTTAAGTACTTCTTTCTTTTCGCTACCACCCATTTTCAGGTATTTGTCAAAAACCTCGTTTACGTGTTTTGTCTCCGAAGAAGTTACACTTCCATCGACTCCGGCTATTGAAACCATTCCCCCGTATATTAGCTGCTTAAATGAAAATATTGCCATAGTAGTACATTTTTATAAAATAATACCCAAATATATAAAACATCCAATAGAATTGGAAAATTTTAACGTAAAAAATCTATAATATTTTTTATTTTAACGGAATGAATAATTCATTTTTCCCACATTGCTTATAAATTTTATTGAATTTGTTTTCAATTGAGTTGTCTTTATCCAACTTTCGGTTGGCTTTGAAGAGAAAACACGAAAAACAGCTCCAATACAGCCACTTTCAGCCGATCTTGTTATTTATATTACTGATTATCAATCATACTATTTCTAATTAGAAAGAAAATAAAACATTAATTTTGCTGCTTTAAACAATCAAAATGCCCAATTTCTGGAATACGCTTAAGAATCCGAGCTTTATGCTCGCTCCAATGGAAGATGTTACCGACACTGTTTTTCGCGAAATTGTGTTGCGGCTCAGCCAAGCTGATAACTTGCAAGTACTTTACACCGAATTTACAAATACCGATGGTCTTTGTCATCCTATTGGCCGCGAAAAAGTAAAAAGTCGATTGATGGTAAATCAGTCGGAGCGAGAATTATTGAAATCGAAAGACGTAAAGTTGGTAGCGCAGATTTGGGGGAACAATCCGGAAAAATTTTACGAAGCCACAAAATATATCGACTCGCATTTCGAATTCGACGGAATAGATATCAATATGGGTTGTCCGGTAAAAAAAGTGGTGAAACAAGGTTCTTGCTCGGCTTTGATAAAGTTTCCCGAATTGGCCGGCGAGATTATTCAAGCTACCAAACAAGCCACTCAACTGCCGGTAAGTGTAAAAACGAGAACCGGTTTTACAAAACATATCACCGAAGAGTGGATTTCTTTTTTGCTTACGCAAGATCCTGCCGCCATCATCTTGCATACACGCACCCAAAAAATGCAAACCGATTTTCCGGCCGAATGGGAAGAGATGGGAAAAGCACTTGAAATCAGAAATGAATGCAAACCACATATTCCCATCATAGGAAATGGCGATATTTTTTCGATGAACGAGGCTTTAAAAATGCATGCACAATTCCCGGCAGACGGTTTTATGATTGGAAGAGGAATATTTCACAATCCTTGGTTTTTCAATCCCAACTACCGAGCTACAATCGAGGAAAAGCTAAACACTTTGCTTTTGCATAGTCGCTTGTATGCACAAACCTGGGGACAAGATCGTAATTTTCAGGTTCTGAAACGCTTTTTTAAGATCTATATCAACGATTTTGAAGGTGCAGCCGCGCTACGAGCCAACCTGATGGAAAGCAATACGCTCGAAGAAGTGGAAAATTGTATTTCCCAATTTAAAAAATAACCGCTTTTTCAGCATTTCTCTATAAAGCGAAGGCTTTTACTAAAATGAAACCATAAGAAAGGCTTAGTCGTAGTCCAATCTAATACTTTTATCGGATAAAGTAGGTTTTATGTTTTCCTGCCATTCGGCCGATTCCCATGTCTTAAGTACATCGTGTGTGATTTTGTATTTTTCGGGAATTGGATGTGTGCCAACCACTACTTTAATGCCGTATTTTTCAGGAATAAATTGTTTAAACTGCTCCAAATAAGGACATGGAGGATAGCCAACTATCAAACCGGTAGCCAGATGAATGACTTCGGCACCGTTCTTTTTCATTTCTTCGGGAGCATATTCAATATTTCCTCCCGGACAACCGCCGCAGCTTGTATATCCAACCAATTCCAAGTCTTCATCTTGAGAATAGATATCGAAAGCGCCTTGACGATTTATCAAGGAGCGAAAACATTTGCCTCCTGCACAGCTTTTGTACCGATCGCAAATGATAATTCCAATTTTTGTTTTTTTCTTCATTTTGTGGATAATTTATAAGGTTAGTGCTAATTCGTACGCATCGCGAATGGCCTCTTGCGCTTTTCCTACTTTTTTGGCATCGCCAATAACATAAAGTGGCGACTTTATTTGCCCTTCAAAAGGCAAATAACTTCGCATCCCAACGGTAACAATTATTTTTTCAACTCCTTCAAGTGCGAATTCTTCCTGATTCGCTTTAAGAAATACTTTGTCCTTGTCAATTTCAACAACTTGGTGACCAAGATATACTTTTACATTATTTTCCTGTAGTCGCTTGACTGTTATCGCTTTTTCAATCATTTCCATACCACGCGCAATTTCCTCAAGCATCTCAACAACAATAATCTGGTTTTGTCCTTCTATCAATTTTGAAGCCACTTCCAATCCAATCAGACCACCTCCAATAACCACTACTTTTTGGTTTCTTGGCAATTGGTCATCGTTTAAAAACTCTGTCCAATAGTACTCTTTTAGCCCTTTAATTGGAGGAATTGCAGGAATGGCGCCGGTAGCCATAATGACTGCATCGTAATTTTTTTCATTGAGTACTTCTGCTTTTGCTTGGTCAAGTATTACATTGACATCCCAAAAAAGGAGTTCTCTTTTATAAAAGTCGATAATTTCTTTTAAACTTTCTTTTTTTGGAGGTAGGAAAGCAAGGTTAAATTGTCCGCCAATACTGTCTTTTTCGTACAAATCAACTTGAAATCCACGCTCTTTTAATGTAACAGCACACTGCAAACCAGACAAACCGGCTCCAACAACGGCAAATGTTTTTGGAGTTTTGGTCAATTCTGGTTTTACAAGATTCGTATTTACCAAAGGATTGACAACACATCCCAAGCCTTTTCCCTCTTTAACGCCACCAAGACAGCCTTCAGCGCACGCCAAACACGGGCGAATCGTAGCTTTTACCAAATTCAAATATTTGCCGACAAAGTCTGGATCGGCAACTAAGGCGCGGCCTAATGCAAGGTATTTGGCTTTGTAATTTATTTGAAGCGAATTGATATCATCAACGGAGTTTATCCGCCCGACAAAAATTACAGGAACAAGGAGTTTTTCTTGGATTTTTGCTGCAAAATCCCAGGTTTTTCCTTTTGAAATGAACATGTGTTGAAAAAACCAAGGAGGGGTTGTGCAAGCAGAACCGGCAGTTACATGAATCGCTGCAATTCCGGACTCTTCAAGTTTTTTTGCAAACAGTATCATTTCGGGCAAATGAAATCCATTTGGAGTCATTTCATCACCACTCAATCGGGCAATAATCGGAATATTAATTTTACTTTTTAATTCATGCAGAAGTTCTAAAGGAAAACGTATTCTGTTTTCGAAAGAGCCCCCGTATTCATCTGTTCTGTCGTTTACTTCGGGGGATAAAAATTGTGCCAAAAGATAGCCATGACCAAATTGGATTTCCACAAAATCAAATCCTGCTTCTTCGGCTCTTTGAGCAGCAGAACAGTGCATCTCAATTACTTCAATCATTGTATTTTTATCCATTCGTATGGGGCGTGCACCTCCATTTGGGCAGGCTTTATCCGTAGACGACCAAAAAATATTGTCTGGTATTTTCGGATTGGCCATTCTACCGGGATGATTCAAATGAGCAATAACTTTGGTATCCGTTTTATGCATCAATTTGATTAAATCTTGATAAGCCGGAATTTTTTCATCGCAATCTAATCCAAGCTGGTTCGGAATTTCTCGCAGCCCAGCATGCATATACAATGGTTCCAAACTAATAGCGCCTAAATAAGGAGCACGTTGTTCATAAAAATGGAAATGTCTTGGCATCAAGTTCCCTTTCCCATCGCTATAGCCTAACTTCATGGGAGCCATAATAAATTGATTTTTAAGCTTCAACATCTTATTTTGGTTTTATTTTCTACTAAATATTTATTCCCTTTAAAACAATGTCGTTTTCTTTTATGTTCAAATCTTTTGCAATGACCGGGCATTTTGCTTTCAAAAGAAAAAACACGCATCGCTTTTCGTCCGAAAGTCCTTCGTAGTTTCCTTGTCCTTTGCTGATTACCATATCGACTTGATGAAAGAGCCGTACAAAATCGGGAGAACAGCTATTGATAATAGTTCCCGGAGCATGACTTCCAGAGGAAATAATTTCTGCTACTTCGTGTAGGTCACTTTCGATTGCATCTTCCACAATCACATCATTAATCACAGGGATTTCGCGTACAGCATAATAGGTTTTCTTTCCCATTTCTTCAATCAGCAATTTATCAAAAACTGATTCTCCGGCATTGTCGCCAATGTATAAAACAGTCGTCGCTTTTTCTAAATGGGATTGAAATGCTTCAAAATCGAAAAGAGCAAATTCTTGCCCCAATATTCTATACACATCATTCGTCAGGCTGAATTTCTTGCTCATACCGAAATCTATCACATTGCCGGCAATGGCTATTCGAATGGCTACTTGAAGCCTATTTTCTGATTTTTCAAGAATGGCTTTTAAAGTAGGAATTAAAAGTTTCGCTTCTTCGATACTTTGTGCTTTAATACTTTTATATGGATCGTAAACCCCTGTAACTTCCCGAATATTTCTGTAGATGATTTCCCCCATTTCGGCGGGGGTTTTCTCCATCGGAATATTTTCTATTTGATTGGCAATATGACCGAGTAGTTTTTTGATAAGCACATCGTCTTGGCTGGCCAATCGTCCGGCGCGTAATGTTTGGCTGAGAAAACAAGGAATACATTCGAGGTATGTTTTCATCTGTTTGTCCTTTTTCGGTTTAAGACAAAGCGGAGCTCACACGCCTTATAATCATTGCCTTGTATGTTTAAAAATTCTTTTAAGCTTCTTCTTTTCATGTGGACTAATTTATTATTTCTGATGAACAAAAAAGCCTTGTCAAACTGGTTTTGTAGAATTTGACTCATTTTTGATCCTGGCTATTTCGTGCATCAATTTGGTCGTCGAAGATATTTAGAAATGATCGATATATGAAAGAAAAAATCATATTTTAATCCATCGAAAAATAAATTGGTTGTTGTTTACTAAATTCAGAAGCTTTATTTCAACGTTTACACGCTTTTTTAATTTCAAGCAAATTCTCGCTCTTGCTATGGCTTTTTTAAAAATGCTTTTGTATCAACTTTAAAAATAGACCACTGCCGGAATTTTTTTACATCTACCTTCTTGTTAATAAAAATTCCAAAGCCATTCCGCAGCCCTCAAATAACATTCTTTGACTCCCTGAGGAATGTTGAATGTGCTAATTTTTAGCTCCGTTGAAATTAGTGCACGATTTGAAACCCAAGCAAATCGGCGTAAAAAGAGAGTATTTTTTTCGTCTTGAATTCTGAAAGCCAAATGATGGAGCTTTATATTCTGGGTTTAGAATGCTTTTGATCCAGTAATTCTTGGCGAACCATTACACTTCCGCAAGCCGGGCATTTAATTTCTGTACATTTTACACCCTGCCGGTGTGGAACTTTTTCACCACATTTGGCACACACACAGAAACCTCCTACACCAAAACTGCCTCCTTTGTTTCTACCACGGCCTCCACCCATTCCTAATCCTTTACCTTGTCCAAATTCGCTCATTTCTCAAGATTTTTAATTTTATTTTCCAATACGTCTAATTGTGATTTAAGTTCCTCGATTTCATTTTCTAACATGGTTTTTTCATTTGTTGATGAAGAAAATAAGAAGCTTCTTCTACCAAAACCTCCGCCAAATTGATTCCCTACACCTCCTCGGCCATTTCTGCGGCCATAAAAAGCGGCTCCTTCTTGAAAAAATCTTGCTGCGCGAAATCCTGCTATTGTATTTCCGCTACAATAACCTTGGCTGCGTCCACTCATTGCTCCGGCTCCATTTGGACCCATTCTGTCACCTCTCGGCATTTTGTCCTCCTTTTTTTAAATTAATTTTACAAATATAATGAACATATGTGCATAATCAAAAAATAATTGGAGAAAAATAAAGAATATATTTTAATTTTTGTTTTCTGCCGGCCTCTCCCCTTTTTGGTATTCGCCTAAAATAGTTAATTCAATTGTGAGAGGCTGAATGGCTGACAAGGCTCCTTTAAACTTTTCATAATCGTTAAAAACCAAATCGATGTAGAACATATATTCCCACTCGGTTCCAACAATTGGCAAGGATTGAATTTTGGAAAGATTAATTTTATAAAATGCCAATACCGACAATACTTGGGAAAGGCTACCTTCTTCATTGGGTAGTTTAAAATTAAGCGAGGCTTTGTTTTTCTCCACTGATTGAATGTAGATTTGGTAATTAAGCTCGTTTGAAATCACCAAAAAACGTGTAAAGTTCTTTTTATTAGTTTGGATGTTTTTTTGAAGAATTTCCAGCCCATAAATTTCGGCGGCGAGCGAACTCCCAATGGCGGCAACGCCTTTGAGTTTATTGTCGGCTATGCGTTTAACGCTAAGCGCAGTATCTTCAGAATCCAATATTCGAACTCCTGCCCTGCGCATGGGATTTAAAAATTCGAGGCATTGTTCAATGGCCATAGGATGGGAATAAATTTCCTGAATATCTTGCATTTTTTCGTTCGGATACACAATCAAATTTTGTTCAATTCGCAAAAAAAGCTCACCTAGAACTTTCAATTTTGAATTGCGAAGAAGCGCATAATTGGGAATAATGCTTCCCACCAAGGAGTTTTCGATGGCCACTACCCCATAATCCGATTCCCCAAATAAGAGGCTGTCGAACAAATCGTTAAAGGTTAAACACGGAAC
>DYSK01000114.1 GCA_020718315.1 Draconibacterium orientale | reverse complement strand
CCGTTCATAATAGGCATGTGTAAGTCTGTCAATAGCAAATGAATGGTTTCTCCATTGAAATATTTCAGGGCGTCTTGCCCATTGTTTGCAACCAGAACATAGTAGCCGGCATTGTTTAAATTGAATTGCACCAGTTTCCGAATGCTTTCGGAGTCGTCTACAATTAAAATCGTTTTCTTCATTTGTGTTGAATTGTTTGTCAATTTTGAAAGCCATTCCATTTATCCAAAAATAAATTACATGGTCATTGTCTTGGCTCTCTTTCAGTTGTTTGTAATGCTAAATTAAATCATCTATATTTTTAAATCCCACTTGATTCATCAATTCATTTAAATCTTCGTCCAATTCGAAAGAAAATTTGAAGGTCTTTTGAAGTAATTTTTCGGATTTTTTTAGCGAAATGAGGTATTGCAATATGCTCAAATCAATCATAGTTGCCTCGTAGATCAAGAATTCGACAGCGTCAAATTTTTCAATGGTTTTTTCAATCTCGGCTTTTATTTCTTTGATATTTTGAATTGAAAGCTCGCCTTTCAGTTCAATCAAGGCCGCCTTTCCGTCTTCTTGGTTAGGGAAGCATGAAATTGTATAATTGTTCATATAGTATATCGTTTATAGCCTCTTCAATGCTTGAGACTATCTAAATTGCTGTAAACTTAATAAAAATTCCTTTAACCTCTCGATTATCGGATATTATTAATGCTCCCGAATATAAAAACATTCAAATCGATCAGTCCATTTCCAACGCTTTTGTTTCTTGGTTTTAAAAATTGGTGAAAAAATATTTGCAAAACGTTTGACATTGTTTTACATTTGTAAAAAAAAATATATGTTTTTCGATCATCTAAAAACAGCGGAAGAACTGAAAGCCGAATACCGCAAGCTTGCAAGGCGGTATCATCCGGATTTGGGTGGCGATGCGGCCATTTTTTCGTCCATTACCGAAGAATACGAAATCTGTAAATCCAAATTGGGCCAGCTTCAGAAAATGCTCAGCGACGTTCGGGTAGGCGACACTGTTTGGGTAAACGGAACGGAATGCGAAGTTACCTGGGTTGGCTCAGAAGTTTTTATTGCCAAGGCAAAAGGCCGCGCCAAACATGCTGTTTTCAATAAATCGACCGGGCTTGGGCTCAACAATTCAAAGTACCGCGCTTCTTTGCTCAATACGTATTTCAATCTTTCAAAAAAATAAGCCATGTCTAAAGAAAAAAAGATACATACTGGTTTTAGGATTACCAAAGAAAACCACGAATTGCTTTCGTTTTATGAAAGGAATTTGGGCATTAGTCGGACGAGCGTTTTGGAGCTGATTCTGACTGTTTCGGGAAAAGATAAATCGATGATGCTTACGCTTTTGAAAAAAGCGATTTCCTAAAAAATTCTGAGACGGCTTGTTTTTAATTCTTATTTTTGAATTCTCAATTTAAAAACATTTTTATGATGCTGTTGGAGATTCTGAAATTCATTTTGCCCTCTTTGGTGGTGTTCTTTACAGCCTATTTTGTTCTGAAACAAGTGTTCGACAAGCATTCTGAACAGCAGCAAAATATTCTGATTGGAGAAACAAAAAAAGAGAATGTGAAATTGCTTACCCCATTGCGGTTGCAAGCCTACGAAAGGATGGTTTTGTATTTGGAACGAATTGCTCCTGCCAATTTAATTCTGCGCCAAAATCAATCGGGGCTTACTGTTTTTCAGTTGCAAACGCGACTAATTCAATCCATACGCGAAGAATTTGAACACAATCTTTCTCAGCAGCTTTACATTAGCTCATCGGTTTGGGATCAGATCGCGAATACCAAAGAAGAAGTGGTTCGATTGATCAATACTTCTGCAAGCCAATTAAAATCGGACGATGTAGCTTTAAAATTGGGACAACTCATCATCAATACCGAAAAAACGTTCAAAAAGCCAATCGTAAAGACAGCCATTGAAAATCTAAAAACGGAGATGGAACAGAAGCTAGGCTGATTATTTTTTTTCAGTTTAAACCTTTTCCAAACTAATCCATCAAAAAGGAACGAAAAAAACGCCCTTGAAAACCTACACCGATCAAGAAATAATTCAGCTCATTAGCCAAGCGCCCACAGTGGAATTGGGTTTTCGTGTACTGATGGCAAATTATCAAGAACGGGTATATTGGCATGTTCGAAGGATGGTTTATTCGCATGATGATGCCAATGATATTGCTCAAAATACCTTTGTCAAGATTTGGCAAAATCTTGCTGGATTTCGTTTCGATTCCAATTTATATACATGGATTTATCGGATTGCTACGAACGAAACTTTTGATTTTTTACGCAAAAAGAAGCGATATGTCTTTTCGCCTTTGGGCGATTACCGCGACGAACTAAAGAAAAATTTGGAAGATGATAATATTTTTGATGGGGATGCCGTAGAAAAAGAATTGCAAAAAGCACTTCTTAATTTGCCTGATAAACAACGTATTGTGTTCAATATGAAATATTTTGATGAAATGAAATACGAAGAAATGTCGAGTATTTTGGGCACTTCGGTGGGCGCACTAAAAGCCTCTTATCATCATGCTGTCAAAAAAATAGAAAAAATTTTTAAAGAGGATTAAACGATTTTGAATTACATTAGTCAAAGTAAATACATGAAAAAAGAAAATAACAGCGAGCAAAATATTTCGAATCGGCTACCCAAAGCCCGATTGAATGCTGGTTTTAAAGCACCTGACAACACTTATTTTGATGCTTTTGCCGATTCGGTAATAAGCCGCCGCGACCAAAAGAAAGTCGCAGAAACACCACACAAAAATCGGATGCTTTGGATTCGGACAGGATCGTTTGCCGCGGCAGCACTTTTGATTTTGGCGCTTTGGCTGTTTGTTTTTGATGCCAATATTTCCAAAAAGAACGATTTTTCTATTTCCGTAGATGAACTGATGGCATTGAATGATTTCGAAAATTTCGACGCACTTATGATCTACAACGAATTGGATAATACGACCGAAAACCTGGCTGTCAACGAGCAGGAATTGGATGTCTTAACACACATGGAAGGACTTTCGACCGAAGAGATAATAGATATTTACATTGATAACGAAATAAAATAATTTTGCAGGAATGGCATCCATTTCCGCATCCTAATCAGATAAAAAATGAATAAAATAGCACTGATTTTTTTAAGCTTTTGGTTTTCCTTAAACGTGTTTTCGCAAGGAAATCGCGTGGACGTTGAAGAACGGTATCGCTCGCAAAAAATAGCTTTTCTAACCGATAAAATGCAATTGACACCCGACGAAGCCGAAAAATTTTGGCCTCTCTATCGTAGCCTTGAAGCACGAAAAGATGATTTGGCGGTTGAAATGCGCAATTATAGAGCCACCTTTCCCGAAAACGAACAAGATCTTTCCGAAGCACAAGCCCGAAAATTGTTGGAGTTTCATTCGAAACACCTGACTCAAATGTCAAAATTACTTCAAGAATACCAAGGAAAGTTTTTGAGCGTCATTTCTGCGAAAAAATTGCTCCTTCTCAACGATGCAGAAAGTGAATTTCGCAAACATTTATTACGCGAATTTAAAGGGCGAGGGGCAAATCATACTCCGAGATAATGCGTTTTTTGCTAAGTTTGCGAGAAATATAGAATGCAAAACGCACTGGAAACAATCAGCTTTAACGGACAACTTCTTCCAAGAACTGAATTAACGAACTGTCAGACTACTCGATGTACAATTATTTATGAAGTTGTTCGCCTCATCAATGGCATTCCGCTTTTTTGGGAAGGGCATTGGACGCGTTTGCAAAATAATTTGATTGCAATTCATTCTAAAATAAGACTTGACAAAACCGATTTTGAGCAGAAACTCGTCAAATTCATTCGGAAAAACAAATTAGTTGATACAAACATACGGTTCGAGGTATTTGGCGAAAATGTGTTGTATTACGCCATTCCGGTTAATTATCCAACGCCTTTGAATTATCAGCAAGGCGTTTCTCTTAATTTTATCGAAGCCATTCGCGCGCATCCAACACAAAAAATATTGCGGCGAAAATGGAAAACAAGCATGGAAAGTAAAATAATTAGAGCCGGAGTTTATGAATCGTTGATGCTGAATAATGAAGGAATTGTTACCGAAGGAACGCATACCAATGTTTTTTTTATAAAAGACAAAACGCTTTTTTCTGCTGCTGAAGAATTGATACTGCCGGGCATTACTCGATTGGAAGTGTTGAAAATAGCAAAGCAAGAAGCTCTTTTAGTAAAATATACGAGCTTGAATCCCGAAACTATTTCTACTTATAATGCCGCTTTTTTGTGCGCAACCTCTTTGCATATTTTGCCTATCAAGAACATCAACGAAACAGAGTTTGATGTAAACAATGCTGTTTTGCGAACGATGATGCACGCATTTTCGGGTCATATAGAAGAAAATATAAAATCAGAAAGTTTTAAATGGCTCCAATAAAGCAAATTATCTGGGACTGGAACGGCACACTTCTGAACGATGTGAAAATGTGCGTTGAAGTGATGAATACTTTGCTTTCAAAGTATTCGCTTCCGGATTTATCGTTCCAAAAATACAAACGGATTTTTGATTTTCCGGTCAAAGATTACTATTCCCGATTGGGTTTCGATTTTGAAAAAATACCATTCGACAAAGTTGGTCACGAATTTATGGATCATTATTTTGTTCGTTTGGAAGATTGTGGACTTTTTCCCGAAGTTGCTGAAGTGCTCGAAATGGCCAAAAGGGCAGGCATCAACCAAATGGTTTTGTCGGCCATGGAGCATCAATCCCTAGAAAGAAGTCTGAGCAGCAAAGGAATCCGTTCGTTTTTTTCGGAAGTGCGAGGAATCGACAATCATTTGGCATCTGGGAAAAGCCTACTGGCCTCGGAACTCGTAAAATCAAGCGGTTTTTTGGTAGAAGAAACCCTTTTTGTTGGCGATACACTTCATGATTTGGAAATTGCCAATGCCATTGGAAGCCGATGTGCATTGATTGCGAATGGCCATTTTTCGAAAGATCGATTGCTGTCCGTTCACGACTTTGTTTTTGATGATTTGAACGGATTTAAGATTTATCTAGAAAGTAGAATCGTTTAATAAGTTGAAAATCATATTTATAAGAAGTATTTTTTTAGAACAAGGATTACATATTTACAAATGTTAATATTTTTTCAAAACTCTCTGCTTCTCCAATAGCTTTAAAATACATTTCCTCTATCTTTGCTTCCCGATATCAAGCCTTCTAATCATAAACATTGTATGGAAAATCTACGATTCAGAGCAATAGCCGAAACATTCAGACATAAAAAAATTGAGTATCAAATGCCGACCAAGAAACCTTCTGAGTATTTTGGCGAAATGACATTCAATCATTCGGCTATGAAAGAATACCTCACCGATGAATCTTTTGGAAAGGTGATGAGTGCCATCGAAAAAGGAACAAAAATAGAACGTGAAGCGGCCAATCAAGTTGCTTCTTCGATGAAAGCATGGGCCATTGCCAAAGGAGCAACTCATTATACACATTGGTTTCATCCCTTGACAGGTTCCACGGCCGAAAAGCACGATTCCTTTATTACTCCGGAAGCGGGAGGAAAAGCCATCGAAAATTTCCGTGGCAATGAGCTCATTCAGCAAGAACCAGATGCTTCTAGTTTTCCACATGGCGGAATCCGAAATACCTTCGAAGCACGTGGCTATACCGCTTGGGATCCAACATCTCCGGCTTTTATTCTTGGAAACACACTTTGTATTCCAACCATTTTTGTTTCCTATACAGGCGAAGCCTTGGATTACAAAACGCCGGTTTTAAAATCGTCGTTTGCTTTGGATATTGCAGCAAAAGCTGTTTGTAAATTGTTCAATGGCGATATCAATCGTGTTTTTGCTACATTGGGCTGGGAACAAGAATATTTCTTGGTCGATCGTGCTTTGTTTATGGCTCGCCCTGATTTGGTTTTGACTGGACGTACTTTGTTTGGACATGCTTCGGCCAAAGATCAGCAACTTTCCGATCACTATTTTGGAACAATTCCGGAACGAGTAAAGGAATTTATGAAGGAGTTCGAAACCGAAGGTCATAAATTGGGTATTCCGGTAAAAACACGCCACAACGAAGTAGCACCAAATCAATTTGAATGTGCACCGGTTTATGAGGAGGTGAATATTGCGGTTGATCACAATCAGTTGATCATGTATTTGATGGAAAATGCCGCCCGCAATCATAA
>DYSK01000013.1 GCA_020718315.1 Draconibacterium orientale | reverse complement strand
CCGTTGTCAGTCCGGCTTCGGCTGCCAGAGCGCGTACTTCTTCTTCTTTTATGGCGGTGGCATTTGCTTCTTCTGCCGCAATGGCGCGTGCTGTTTCACTGTTGATATCCGTTGTCAGTCCGGCTTCGGCTGCCAGAGCGCGTAGAATTTCCTCTTTTAAGGCTAAGTCTATCGTGTTATTTTTTTGATCGACATAGGTTTTTACGGCAAACTGGGTTGGATACAATTTATCCGAGTTTTCAGTTAATGACTCGTCATTGCTTTTGTTTATCAGATCTTCCTTCAAATCCAATGCGCCCTGAGTTGCTATACTGATTGGCTTTTCCAAATCAGCAGTATTGTCCACCTTTTCTAAACCCACATCGGCTTTTAAAATTCCAGACGGGCTTAAAATAATTGGAGATGTAAGCGTTTTGTTGGTAAGCGTTTCGATACCGTCCAATGTAACATAGCCAACAATTTGATGATTTCCCCAATCAAAAGCGGCGTTCCAATTTTTGATATCGAGATCACTAATATCAGAAACGACGGAAGAGGAAAAGATGGGGTCAGTTTCCGTAATAGTCAAATTTTCGACAGATTCGGCCGTCTTGGCATGCAAAGCATACGGAACGGAAAGCAATTCGCTTGTCCCGAATAATTGATAATTTGTACCACCATGAACATCCATCAAGATTTCGATAAAATACGGTCCGTTCGTCCAATTGATCGAATTAAAGTCTTTGAGCGTATTGCCTTGGCCGATTACCAGATTGATTAAACCATAGTCGTTGGTAGTGACTGAAAATGTTTCGGAATAAACAGCATCCCCCACGGGCAGCCCTTGCATAATGTTAATTTGTAAACTTACGGCTTGTTTTGTTAAAACCACACCGTTTTCATCCCGAACAAGTGCTTGATATTTAAATCCAGGACTATTTTGAGCGAAGGAAAGTGAATGCCAGCCTATGACAATAAAGAGTAGAAATGCTTTTTTCATTGGTCTATTTTTATCGAATTAAAAATTCTTTATTATGTGTTATTATTGCTTTACTATTTTGAATTGCTTAACCGGACCCTTGTTTTGATAAATTTTGATGAAATAGGTTGATGGTGTGAGCCTTCTAAAATCAATTTTTGTTTCAGGACTATACAGTTTATCTTGATAAATTAACTCTCCCCGCAGGCCAAACACCTGATATTCTATATCATTTAGCTGATCTGTTTGAAGTATTAGAAAATCGGAGGTGGGATTTGGGAACGCTTCGATTTTGTAACTTAAACCCGAAATTTCATGAATAGAGGTGGCCGAAAGTTGTGATTGGTTGAATCCCTGAGTTAAAAAATTAAACCCATTTGAATAGGTTTCTGTGATGGTTTCGCCCAATGTCCAGCTCAACGACCCGGTGCCGGCCAATTGAAAATCGCCGGCAGTTGTGATGACTTCTTGCGCAGAAAGACGCATATAGAAGAACGAGAAAAAGACAAACAGTATAAAATAACGTTGCATGTATTTGTTTTTTATGATGTCAGCCTTTGATAATTCACCAAAAGAGACTTCAATTCAAACAAACATAACCAAAAAGAAAACTGTGATTTTGGGCTATTCCAATAATTACTAACAGTACATTTGGGAAAACTTCTTAAAAATAGCCTTCTGAAAACCTATAAAAGCAAGCGTATTTAAGGAAAAGCAAAAAATGTATTTATCTGACAAACAACGTCTTAGAAAACTTCTCTAAAATCCCGGTTTTCCTAATATTGAAAACATATTTTTTTTGTATGCTTCTACACCGGGTTGGTCGAAAGGGTTCACAGCAAGCGTATATCCACTAAGTCCGCAAGCAAATTCAAAAAAGTAAAGCAGTTGTCCCAAGTTCTTTTCGTTTATTTCGTTTATTGAAATACGTAAATTCGGCACACCACCATCCAAATGCGCTCTTCGTGTGGCTTCCTCGGCAGCTTGATTAACTTCTGTAATACTTTTTGTGCAAAGGTAATTCAAACCATCCAAATCCTCTTGGTCGGTAGGTATTGTGAGACTTTGGTGGCTCTGCTCAACAGACAAAACTGTTTCGAACAGAATGCGTGAACCATCCTGAATATATTGGCCCATAGAATGTAGATCTGTCGTATTGCTAACACCTGCCGGAAAGAGTCCTTTTCCTTCTTTTCCTTCACTTTCGCCATAGAGTTGTTTCCACCATTCCGTCAGAAAAAATAATCGGGGCTCGTAGTTTACAAGTATTTCGATGCTTTTCCCGTTTCCATACAAAGCATTTCTAACAGCGGCATAAAGAGCAGCCGGATTATCTTCAATCAGCGATGTGGATTTGAGGAAAACTTCCATTTCCCTAGCCCCTTCAATAATTTTTTTTATGTCGAAGCCCGCAATGGCAATTGGCAATAATCCTACGGGCGTCAAAACCGAATATCTTCCACCCACATCGTCAGGAACCACATACGTTTTATAGTTTTCTTTATCGGCCAATGTTTTGAGTGCGCCGCGTTTTTCGTCCGTAATAGCAATAATTCGGTTTGCGGCCTCTGTTTTGCCGTATTTCTTTTCCAAGTGATTTTTAATCAAACGGAAAGCCAAAGCGGGTTCGGTGGTGGTTCCCGATTTGGAAATCACACTTACAGCATATTCTTTTTTGTCTAAGACTTGCATCAAATCGCTCATGTAATCTTCGCTGATATTTTGTCCTGCATAGATAATTTGTGGTGCATTTCCCGGTAGTATCAAACTAAAATGATGTTGCAAGGCTTCGATTACGGCTCTGGCACCAAGATAGGACCCGCCAATGCCAATCACAACATAAACCTCTGCCATATGGGCAATTTTTTTCGCCTGAACTTCCATGTCCTCCAATAAGGAGTTTTCGATTTGAGAAGGCAAATCTACCCAACCCAGAAAATCATTTCCAGCACCCGTTTTTTGCAATAATTCTGTGTGTGCTACAGAAATTTTTTCTTGAAAAGTGGCCAAATTAGATACGTATGTTTTTGCAGAATCGATAGAGAGACGAATGTTTATCATGACTATTTATTTTTTTATGAACTACTAAATCCAGCTACAAAATTGCACAAAAATACGTTCGCTGTTTAGCAAAAATAAAAAAACTCCAATCGAAAAAATTCAATTGGAGTTTCTGACTTTAAAGACATATTTCAGAATTAATCTTCCTCGTTTTGTTCTTCTTCATAGGCTTTCAGCAATTTATCTTGCACATCAGAAGGCACTTGGCTGTATGTGTCGAATTTCATGGAAAAGCTTCCTCTACCAGACGTGATAGAACTCAAAGTGGTAGAATATTTGTGCATTTCGGCAAGAGGCACTTTGGCGCGAATCAATTGGTATTTTCCATCTGAATCCATTCCCATAATAATTGCTCTTCGTCCTTGCAAATCGGTCATTACACCGCCCATCATTTCTTCCGGAACGCGCGTAACTAAATCGTAAACCGGTTCCATAATTTTAGGGCCTGCATTTTTAAATGCTGTACTAAAAGCTTGTCGACCAGCCAGTCTAAAGGAGATTTCATTGGAGTCGACGGGATGCATTTTTCCGTCGTACACATAAACAGCAATATCACGAGCATAAGAGCCGGTTAAAGGACCTTGCTCCATTTTTTCCATCATTCCTTTTAAAATGGCGGGCATAAAACGAGCATCGATGGCGCCCCCAACAATACAGTTGTGGAAAACCAATTTGCCACCCCAAGTCAATTCGTGATCTTCTTTTCCACGAACAGGAAAATCGGTTGGGTGGGTCATGTTTTCAGAATAGGGCTGAATGTGCATGTGTACTTCGCCAAATTGACCTGAGCCTCCAGATTGTTTTTTATGGCGATAATCAGCCCGAGCTGATTTTGTAATTGTTTCGCGGTAAGGAATTCGCGGCGCATAAAATTCGATATCGATTTTATGTTGATTATCAAAATACCATTTGATGGTATTCAAATGCAATTCTCCTTGTGTTTTCACAATCATTTGGCGCAATTCTCTCGACAAGCCTGCATGAATGGTTGGATCTGTTTTGTGCATATCGTGGAGAATAGCTCCCATTTTTTCTTCATCCGTTGAATTGGCTGCCTTTACCGCCATGATGGCAACGGGTTCTGGGAAAATAATGGGTTCTAGAATTTCGTCGGGCGCTTTTAAGCTCGAGAGGGTATCGTTGGTTTGAGTATCTTTTAGTTTGATGGTGGTTGCGATGTCGCCTGCACAAATTTTACTCACTTTTTCGCGATTTTTTCCTGCCACAACAAACAACTGTGAAACTCTTTCTTTGTTTCCTTTGCGTGTATTTATCAAATCCATGCCTTCTTCCACATTTCCTCCATAAACTCTAAAAAAAGAAACCTCGCCCAAGTGAGGCTCTAAAGAGGTTTTAAAAATAAAAAGAGCGGTAGAATCTTGTGGATTGGAACTGAAAACCTTTCCGGTTTTGGATTTCTTTTCGCCTGCCGGTCCATTTGGCGCCGGGCAGCTTTTTTGAATAAATTCGAGTAAACGCGAAACGCCAATGCTTTGTTTTGCTGCAATGGCGAAAACAGGAAATATGGAACGTGCTCGCATGCCCAGACGTATTCCGGTTCGCATATCTTCGATGGACAACGTATCGTTTTCGAAGTATTTTTCCATCAATTCTTCTGAACCTTCGGCAGCGTTTTCAATCAATGAAAGATGTAATTTATCGGCTTTGCTTTTTTCGGCAGCTGGGATATCTAGAATTTCTACTATCCCGCCTCCTTTGGGAAATTTCAGCAGTTTCATCAGAATCAAATCGATGATGCTATCAAATCCGGCGCCTGAATTAACTGGATACTGCGCTATCGCTACTTTTTCGCCGAAATAATCCCGTAACTGAGCAAAAATCTGATCGAAATTGGCCTTTTCATGGTCGAGCTGATTGATTGCAAAAAACACCGGAGTGTTTGTTTTTTCTGCTTGTTGCCACGCGTTTTCTGTTGTTGCATCAACACCAACAGTTGCATTTATAACTAAAATAGCGGTTTCAACCACAGATAATGCCGACAAGGTTTCACCTACGTAATCACTGAATCCGGGCGTATCTAAAATATTAATTTTAGTCCCATTCACTTCCGTGTACATAAGTGTAGTTTGAACCGAGTTTTGTTTTGCTAATTCGATATCACGATAATCAGAAACAGTGTTTTTGTCATCAACGCTGCCTTTTCTGTTTATCACTTTACCTTCAAAAAGCATTGCTTCAGCTAAAGTGGTTTTACCGCTTTTCGCACCTCCAATGAGGGCCACGTTTTTGATTTCATTTGATTGATAAACTTTCATATTTTATTGCGTTTTGTGTATATTAAACATTTCCCTTCTTGACAAGGTGGACAAACTTACACAAAATAAGCGAATAAAAGGACTGAGCATTGAAAAATAAACCGTCCTGCGGCTTCTTTTCCAATGCTTTTTCGACTCCGAAAACGAATGAGAAGGTGTTTTTTAGCCTAACTGAATTTTACCAAAGCTTTTCAGGGTATATTCCTGCCGAAACCAACGATTGAATATTTTGAACGACGCCCGCTTTGTCTTCTTTATAGGTAACCCCAAACCAAGAAGCGTCGGAATGAAGCACTTTTACTCGAGCACGTTTTTCTTCGATGAGTTCGTTTACTACCGAAGGAATATAAAATTCGGCTTTTAGATTATTGGCATTTTGAGGGATAAACGTACTGAATTTTTCGGCTAAAAAATTAAAATACGAAGGTGTAAAACCCCAAAAATTCATCGAAACGAGCGTTTTTTCGTCGAGTTCTACCGACTGGTTTACCGAATCTTGATAAATAATTTTATCTCCAACTCTTTCGATGTGGGTTCGCTCAACAACGTCAAACAGAAAATGGTCGTGATCTGATTTACATTGTCCACGCGAAACATATCCGTTTTCCGACAAGGTGTTTTTGAGTTCATAACCCACCATGCAATAATCTGTTTCTAGGCGATTCGGGTCTTTGAAATAGGCTGCTAAACTCATGTAGGCTTCGCGACCATAAAAATCGTCGGCATTGATAACAGCAAAATTTTCGTGTATTACATCCTTGGCCATTAAAACAGCATGGCCCGTTCCCCATGGCTTTTGACGTTCGGGATTAAACGGAAGTCCGGCAGGGATTTTATGTGTTTCTTGAAAAACATATTCGGTTTGAATTTTGCCCACGAGTTTTTGGTCGAAGAAAGCCCGGAAATCGGCTTCAATATTTTCGCGAATGACAAAAACCACTTTTCCAAATCCAGCTCGAATAGCATCATAAATTGAGTAATCTATAATTGTTTCGCCGCTGGTGCCAACTTGATCGAGTTGTTTTAATCCGCCATAGCGACTGCCTATCCCGGCAGCCAAAATAAGTAAAGTGGGTTTCGTATTCATATTCATTCTTTTTTTGCGAAAATAAGGAATATCCCAATTTGATTTTTCTTTTTCTGAAACAGATCGAAGTAGTTGTTTTCGGGAGAGCACGTTCGGGACAAGAAAACAAAAAAAGCACCCGAAAATTGGGCGCTTTAAAAAGTCAAAAAGCATGTCATTCAAAAAAAAGGATTATTCTCTTATCACATCAAGGGCCGAAATTGCGGCATCCAATACGATATATATTTTTTGTTTCCCTGTGCCGAAATTTGGAGTTCGATAAACCTTGCCTTCTTTTACAAAATCTTTCAAATCTAAATCGGACAAAACGGTATTGCTTTCCAGCTCACAAGCGGCGTCAACAGGGATATAAATTTTAACTGCCGAGGCGCCCGATTCTATTTTAATATGTGTTTCTGCTTGTTTATCGCCAATTTTAAGCCTCATGGAAGAGGCTCCGCCATTAATTTCAATTTTTCCAATTTTAAACTCACGCAAATCGCAATTTAAATCGGCTGCACCCACATCCAATTTTAAATCCCAATTGGGTTGCTTATTCAATTGAATATAGGCGGTGTTTTTGTTTGAGCCCGATTTAAAATGTCCATCTTCGAGACGCACATAAATTTCTGTGGAAGTGGCGTTCTTCATGATGTCTTTGCTGTATTGCCCCACATTATTTTCGGCTTCAAAATTGATCAGATAATCGGTAGATTCTTCAATCCTAAACTTCCCGGCAGCAATATCCATATTCAAAATGGCTGTTTTTGTGGTCGAATCAAACTCCTCATAAAAAGAATAACTATACGCAACGACAGCCGTATCGGAATCGTCCCGATCGTGCCAACCCATTTTGTTCATGTGAAAATGCCGGTTTAGATTGGAAGTCCAATGTTGGCTGTAATCTTTTGTTAGGCCAATAGCGACAGCTATCAAAACGATCACAACCGAAAAAATTGTTTTCAAATTACTTTTGATTGGCAACATCGAAATTCCCCACAAGATAAGAAAAGCTGGCCATAAATCAAAAATGGCTCTGAAGCTAAAGTTTATCAATTCGAGATTGTCGAGAATAAACAACGCGCCTACAACTACGAGGATTATACCCCAAAATACATTTTTATTTTTCATACGATTCCTTTCTATGCCTCAGCAGGTGGTTCTGTGGGCTCGTTTTCTTTTTTGTTTTTACCACTCGAATAATTCATTTTAATAATTGCCAAACCGGCAATGACAAGTGCAATTGGCCATAATTCGGCAAAATCGAGCCACGGGAAGAAATTGTCGAGCAAGAAAAACAAACCAATTACAATGAGTAAACTTCCTCCTATAATGCTGCCGTTTTTGGATTTTTCTTTTGTATTCGTCCAATTGGCGTTGCGCTCTACAATAGGATTTTCAAATTGTTCCTCGAAACGGGGCAGGTCTTTGGGAATAAAAATCCACATCAACAAATAAATCGGAAAGCCGGCGCCGCCCGTAAAAAGCAATACTACAAAGAGTATTCTAAAAATAAGCGGATCTGTAACGAAATATTCTCCTAATCCTCCCGCAACGCCGCCAATCATTTTATCTTTATAACTTCGTCTTAATTTCTTGGGTTCCATAATGAAATAGTTTTTTGTTTTGCCTTTATGACGCAGGTTTTTTCTTGTGGTTACAAGCACTATTTTTTCTTAATTTTGTTGCCCGAAACAAGAATTTTTAAACCCAATTGTATGTCAGGACACAGTAAATGGTCAACCATAAAAAGAAAAAAAGGAGCCGCCGATGCAAAACGCTCTAAGCTGTTCAGTAAATTAGTAAAAGACATAACTATAGCCGTAAAAGAAAGTGGAAACGATCCGGATAGCAATCCAAAATTGCGATTGGTGATTTCGTTGGCGAAGAGCGCAAGTATGCCAAAAGACAATATTGCCAGAGCCATCAAAAAAGGCGACGACAAAGACAGCGCCAACTACACAGAACTTACCTACGAAGGATATGCTCCAAACGGAATTGCCGTTTTTGTGGAATGCACCACCGACAATACGCAAAGAACGGTTGCCAACGTGCGTGCAATCTTCAATAAATATGGCGGAAGTTTGGGCAAGAACGGTTCTTTAAGTTTTATTTTTGATAGAAAAGGAATTTTTTCGTTTCCGGTAGGCACCATTGATATGGAAGAATTGGAATTGGAAATCATTGATGCCGGAGCCGAAGATTTTGAAGTAGAAGACGGCGTGGCCACCGTAACAACCAGTTTGGAAGATTTTGGAAGTATGATGAAGAAACTGGAAGGCTTAAATATAGAACCCGAAACAGCAGAATTGCAACGCATCCCAAACACCACCGAGGTTTTGGACGTAGAATCCGCAAAAAAAGTTTTAAAAATGATTGATGCTTTTGAAGCCGACGATGATGTGGTGAATGTTTTTCACAATCTGGAAATGACCGAAGATTTGCAAGCAGCACTGGAAGCCGAATAGAACTAAACAAGAAACTTAGTGAAGTCGGGAATTCAATTTCCGACTTTTTTTTGCTCCAAAAACAACAATTTCCCGTTCGAATCATTCTGTGGCCAAAGCATTAAAAAGTAGGCATTAAAAAAAATAAAATACGTGACGCCCGACTGAGTTTCCAATGTGTCTTCCACAAAAAAAGAAGCCAGAATACTAATAAAAAACAAGACGTAGAACGGGTTTTTGAAAGCTTTCAAAAATAGCGGTGGGTAAAAAAGACAAAAAAGAAAAACCAGCAAACCGAATAGTCCAAAGCTAAGCCAAATACTCAAAAATTGATTGTGTGGTCTGAACCAATATTCGGGAGGTAAAAGCGAATGCGTTTGGAGATAAGCCAAATGCATTGTTTGGTCGTTGTCGCCACTCCCATAACCAAAAACAATGTTCTTCCGAATCATATACCACGATGCTTTCCAATATTCCAGACGTTGACCAAAACTGTAACCGCTTGGGTTCGAATTGGTTTTAGTCTGTTCCAATTCAAAAGCCAACTGCATCAGCCTGACTTTAATGCCCGATTCGGTTACATACCGCTTGTTTGCAATTCCGTTTTCGATATTCAAAATATCTTGATTACTGAGCCTGCTTAAACCGAAACTGTCTTTAGGCAAATCCAAAGAGTTCAGATAACGAATAAGTGTTGCTTTCAATTCTTGATCAAGCAAATCGGCTCCATCGAAAGAAAACGAGCTGCGTTTTTCCCATTCGGATTTCAGCTCTTTTTCACACACAAAACTGTAGATCCGTTTTCCGTTTTCGGTAGGCTCATTGGAATAGGTATTGTAATAATTCCCGTTCATAGTTTTTGCCTCCAAAGGCTGCATTTCCTGCTTCTCCGAAGGAAAAACAATCGGTTTCAAAAAAGAAAAGCCGAAATAAACTACTGCGCTGAATGAAATTGCAGAGACCGACAAACTCAAAAGGAAATTCTTTTTTGACGAGCGGAAGTAAAGAAAGAAGGTTAGGTACAAAAGCATTAAAAAACTCGTTACAAATGCCGACAAGGCACTCATCATCAGCATAAAAACAAAATACCAGACTACAAGAACAAGCGTTAAAACATAATTTATGGCCTTTCTCCAAATCAAAACAGACAAGAGTAGGGCGCTGAAAAGAGCCATACTAATGTCTAAACTAAATCGCATATGCTTGATAAAACGAGCGGATAAAAGGGCTTTTACATCCATCCCATTTATCCAATGTTCAATGCTTACAAAAGCACTGGCATAAAAAACACCGGCAATAAATGCGAGCAAAATCCAAATCGATTTTTTAATGTTATACGGATTCAAACTACTGAAAAAGAATGGTAAAAGGATTAGAGGTGTCTTTATTCGCAAATCTTTCAAAGCGGAATCCATATCGTTTGAATAAAATAAGCCACTGATATGCAAAACAAAAAGCGAAGACAAAGTGAGTGCCATGCGGTTGTGAAAAAAAAGTGACAATTTTTCGCGATAGCGGCCATCCAAAACCCAAAGACTCGCCATAGCAAGCTGGCTCATACTCATCACCAATCGCGAAGTAGAAATACTGAAAGCGAGTATCAAAAGGAAAAAAAAGAAAATTTCAGTGTAATAAACTCGGGCTAGTTTAAAGAGAAAAAAGCGCGTAATCGTCATCGATTTTAAGGCTTGAGCAAGGCTTGATAAGAGGGCAAATGACTCAAAACCGCTACCGCTTTGAGTACTTCCGCATCTCTGCTTAAATTGCGCTTTTCGGCGCCTTCGCGATAAAATTTCCGCGACAAGAATTCTGCTCGCAGAAGTAATTTCAATTCGTTCAACGCTTGCAAATCGGCATTTCGAACGGTGGTGTTTTGCATTTTTTCGGCTTGTTTGAGCAAGTTTACCAGCTCTTCCGTTCCATTTTCTTTTTCAATTTGTTGGCGCAAAGCCATTAATTTTTCTTCTAAAGCACTAATAAAAATATACTTTTTCTCTACTAAAAACTGATTGTATGCTTTTAAAATAGACTCGCCTACTTCAAAAGAATCGTCCAGTTTGATGTTTTTATTTTCGCTCATATATTCGTTTACAAACTGGAGAACAAAGAGCCTTTCGAGCTGATCTTTAATCACCGGGTCGTGAATTTTTGCCGGCATTAGAATGTCGGGAGTAAGGCCACTCCCCTCATAAACAACCCGGCCACCTAGTGTTTTAAAAGGCGTTGACGGGCTGTCGGGCAGTTTTTGTATTTTCCTTCCGCTGGGCAATATATAGCGACCAATGGTAAGTTTTAATTGTGTGTCGTAATTCAAGGGGACTACATTCTGAACCAATCCTTTGCCATAGGTATTTTGTCCGATCAAAATTCCGCGGTCAAAGTCTTGCGCAGCACCGGCCATTATTTCGGCTGCCGAAGCACTTAATTCGTCAACTAAAAAAACCAAAGGAATCGCAATATCAATGGGTGGCCGTTGCGTACGGTAGGTGTAATTATTGCGTTCTACGCGACTTTTTGTTTTCACTACTTCAATCCCACGCGGCATAAACGCATTCAAACTATGTACGGCTTCTATAATCAAGCCGCCTCCGTTTCCTCTCAAGTCAATAATTAATCCTTTGATGTTTTGCGCTTTTAAATCCAAAAAAGCATTTAAGAAATCGTTGGCCGAATTGGCAGCAAATAGTCGAAGCGAAATGTATCCGATTGAATGATCCAGGAGAGCTGATAAAGCAATGTTTTGAACCTTAATTTTCTGACGTGTCAGCAAATATTCCTTTGTTCCGCTTTCTCCAAATCGCTCCACCGTCAATCTAAACGGCTGTTCCGGAATTCCTTTAAAAATGGCTGCAAGGTCGTCGTTGGTCATTTCTTTTGTATCGCGACCATCAATTTTTAAAATCTTATCGCCAATCAACAATCCGGCTTTTTCGGCAGGCTGCCCAGGCGTTAGGTTGGAGATATAAACATTGTCGTGCTTATTTTTCGCCACAGAAACGCCCACGCCACCATATTCGCCAGTACGGATATATTCAAAATTTTCTTTCTCGGATTGGGGAATAAAAATGGTATAAGGATCGAGCTCGGCGAGCAAAGCATCGATGGCGGTTTTGTTCAGTTTGCTAAAATCCAGACTGTCGATATACGACATTTTGAGGGTTTTAATCAGATTGCCGTAGATTTCGAGGTTTTTGGTATAGTCGAAAGCGATTTCTTTGTCTTGCGCCCAGCTATAGTTGGGAATAAACCAAAAGAAAACGAAAAGAATGAAAACCACTTTTTTTAGCATACTCTTTGGCTTTGCCTATTTTCCCTGTTCAAATTTATTAAAAAAGCGTTCTCATTTTCACGAATTAAATTTAAAATTCCTGAAATCGAACTTATTTCCAAATATTTATCATGACTTTGCTCGTTATTGACGACCATTTCGTGTGCCCAAGTGGTATGATACGGAACATGAACAGCATATCCGCCAATAGCCAAAACCGGAAGAATGTCAGATTTTACCGAGTTTCCAATCATCAAAAACTCACTTGGCAAAATATTCAATCGGTTCAGCAGCCTTAAATAATCCGTCTCGTTTTTGTTGCTCATTATTTCGATGTGATGAAAACAAGGTGCCAGCCCCGATCTCTCCAGCTTCCGCTCCTGATCAAGCAAATCGCCTTTTGTGGCCAAAACCAAAGTCAATCCCAACATATTCAAGTTTTGAAGCGTGTGCTCTACACCTTCCAACAGTTCCATTGGTGGCCGAATGAGCGACTTTCCTAAATTCAAAATTTGCTGAATTATTTTCGCCTCTACTTTATCATTCGTTATTTTCAAAGCTGTTTCGATCATTGAAAGCACAAATCCTTTCACGCCATATCCATACTGTTGAATATTTTTGGTTTCCGTTTCGAACAGCTGTTGACTCACTTGCACTTCGGGTAGATAATCGGCCAAAAGCTGCGTGAATTTTTTTTCAGTTTCCCGATAAAACGGTTCGTTTACCCAAAGCGTATCGTCGGCATCAAAAGCAATCAATTTAATTGTGGAACTAAGTATCATTTGCAGTTTTATCTAAAGTTTTAATGTCGAATGTTTTTGTCTCGTTATCAAATTCTGGGTTTCCAAAACACTTCATTGCCGCCAAGTTCGTGGGCAAATTTCCGTGCTAAAACAAATAAATAATCAGAAAGTCGATTTAAATATTTTATACACAAAGGGTCGAAACTAAATTCCCGGGAAGCTTTAATCGTAAGCCTTTCGGCTCGCCGGCAAATTGTTCGGGCAATATGAGCATGCGAAGCAAGTGGATGTCCTCCCGGCATAATAAAACTGGAAAGCGATGGCAATGTTTCGTTCATTTGGTCGATGCTTTTTTCGAGCAGCTCCACGTCTTCTTCCAAGAGCTTTGGTAATCGTTCGGCCGCTTCCACAGAATCTGCTGCAATTAAACTTTCGGCCGTAAAAAGCCGATCTTGAATTTCGAATAAAATGGCACGAACAGACAGGTCTTCAGATAAATCGCGAATCAATCCAAGATAAGATTTAAGCTCATCGATGGTTCCATAGGCTTCTATGCGCTGATGAAATTTAGGAACACGTGTTCCGCCTATCAAAGCTGTTTCGCCTTTATCGCCTCCTTTGGTGTATATTTTCCATTCCATTAAAGCAGTTTTTATGCAGCTAATTTAAGCTATTTTCGTCGATGGACTGGCTTAAATCTCTAAATTAGCAACTCGAATTAGAGATTCAACAACATGATTCCGGTCAAAGACAAACAATATTATCAATTTTGCGCGTATGGTTTTTTGAAAAACCTTCGCTTTTTCGATCCGTTTTTGCTGTTGTTTTTTCTTTCGAAAGGATTTAATTATTTCGATATCGGCTTGCTATACGCTATTCGCGAAATGGGATTTGTTTTAACGGAAATACCAAGTGGGATTTTTGCCGATGCTTTTGGTCGAAAAAAAAGTTTGGCCTACTCCTACATTGCTTATTTAATCTCCTTTTTGGTGTTTTATTGGGGACAAACTTTTTGGATGTTGGCTACCGCCATGTTGATTTTTTCCTTTGGCGAAAGTTTTCGCTCCGGAACACACAAAGCACTTATCTTCGATTATTTGGAACAAAAATCGTGGCTAAAACACAAAACGGCTTATTACGGAAGCACCCGGGCATGTTCTCAAATGGGCTCCGCCCTTTCTGCAGCTATTGCAGCATTTATCGTAATTTTAAATCCCAATCTCGAAATGGTTTTCCTCTTTTCCGTTATTCCCTATCTGTTGGGATTGCTAAACATTAGCCTCTATCCAAGCAGCCTAGATCGATCGCATCCAACAGAATCCATAAAAGACCTAACAAAAGAAGCGTGGCGACTAACGATCGAAAGCTGGAATGCATTTAAACAAAAATCTTTGTTAAAAGCAGCTTTTAATTTTTCGTCTTTTTCGGCTTATTACAACAGTGTGAAAGATTATCTACAAACTATTGTTTTGAGTTTTAGCGTGGGTGTTGTGATGGTCGAAAAGTTCAATACCGACCAGCAAAATGCATTGCTGATAGGTATTGCCTATACTTTGCTTTACTTATTGTCGTCGTTGGCTTCTAAAAAATCGGCTTGGTTTCAATCGCTTTTTCGGAGCGAGAAAGAAGCCTTGAATTTTAGTCTGGCTTTTGGAATAGCCATTGGAGCGGCGTCTGGTATCGCTTTGCTTTTGAATTGTCCGCTTACGGCTGTATTCTTATTTTTTGGCATTTTTATTATCGAAAATACTCGAAAACCCATCGGAGTAACAAAAATAACTGAATATTCCGCTCAGCAAATAAATGCGACCGTGCTGTCGGTCAGTTCTCAATTAGAAGCAGCTATGGCAGCTATTTTGGCCGTATTTTTCGGATTCATTGCCGAGCAATTTTCGGTAGGGCTGGCTCTTGTTCTTAGCTCTGTACTTTTGCTCGTCTTTTTCCCTTTCTTTCGACTCAAAAAATAAAATGATGAAAACCGCTGCCATTCTTTTAGCTGCCGGAAAATCGGAACGATTTGGCGGTGAAACACCAAAACCGTTCCTGTATCTGGGCGATAAACAGATTTATCAATTCAGCCTTTCGGTTTTTACGAATTATCCGCAAATTGATTTTCTGATTCTTGTTGTACCAAAACACAAGCTCGCCGAAGTGTCAAACAAATGAAAAAATGAAAAAATACAAGTCTTTGCAGGAGGAAATTCACGCTTTCAAAGCGTAAAAATTGCGGTCTATTTTCTTGATCCAGATTTCCAAAATATTCTTATTCACGATGCAGCACGTCCATTTGTTGACAAAAAACTTGTGGACAATTGCCTGAAAGGATTGTTAACAAATGCCGCTGGGAGTTGCGCCATCGATTCCACAGATACACTCGCTTTGGAAAACTAAACGAGATGGCAGAATCGTTTCCTACGAGAAGCCTACTAAAACGTATTCAAACTCCACAAGCATTTGAGCTGTCTATGCTAAAGAAAGCATACCAATTGGCTATAAAAGAAGGGAAGACCAATTTTACGGACGACGCAAGTATTCTCAATCATTACCAATTGGCCGATGTGCTTTTGGTTCAAGGCGACGAATGGAATATCAAAATAACAACAGCAATTGATTTATTGCTTGCAGAGCAAATTCTTTTGAAACGCAACAAATAACCTGCCTTTTTCTCTTGATCGAACTTTTCTATTGAAAGATTCTCGATTCAATTTTGGGATGGATTTTTTTTGCAAATTACCCAACTATTTCTCGAATTCATCAATCTGTTTTTTCAGTAATTTTGTAAACATAAAAAACCAAAAACAAAACAATGAGTACAGCAAAGAAAATTTTAGGCTTAGGAAATGCCCTTGTCGATATCATGACCCAAATAGAAGATGACGCTTTATTAAATCAGTTTGGTTTACCAAAAGGCAGCATGCAGTTGGTAGATAAATACAAATCGGACGAAGTCGTTGAAGGCACAAAACACCTAAAAACCAGTTTAGCTGCCGGCGGTTCGGCAGCAAATACGATAAACGGATTGGCTAAACTTGGCGCTTCATGTGGTTTTATTGGTAAAATAGGAAAAGATTCCTTTGGCGAATTCTTTTCGAAAGATATGACAACCAGCGGCATACAGCCCTTGTTTATTCAAAGCGAGACGGAAAGTGGACGAGCCGTTGCCTTGATTAGTCCTGATTCGGAACGTACGTTTGCCACTTATTTGGGCGCGTCGGTCGAGCTTTCCGATTTCGATTTAGATCCCATCTATTTTGCAGGTTTTGATTATCTGCATATCGAAGGGTATTTGGTCCAAAATCACGCGCTTATTGAGCGTGCATTGCAATTGGCCAAAGAAGCCGGAATGAAAGTTTCGCTCGATTTGGCCAGCTACAATGTGGTGGAAGAAAATCTATCCTTTTTGAAAGATATGAGCGAAAAATATGTCGATATTTTATTTGCCAACGAAGAAGAAGCGCGTGCTTTTACGGGCGAAACAGATCCCGAAAAAGCGTTGGAAATGATGGCCAAGCTCGTGGATACTGCTGTTGTTAAAGTTGGTAAAAACGGTTCATTTATCAAAAAAGACGGAAAGAAAATAAAAATTGGCATCATAGAAGCAAACAGCAAAGACACAACAGGTGCGGGCGATTTGTATGCAAGCGGTTTTCTTTATGGTTTGTTGAACAAGCTGAGTCTTGAAAAAGCCGGCGAAATAGGCGCGTTGCTCTCTGGAAATGTGATCGAAGTAATTGGCGCAAAAATGGACGAAACGCGATGGGAAAAAATACGCCAGAAAGTAGCTCTCATAAGTGCTCAATAACAAAGTTTTTTTTGAAAAGTAAAACAACTGTTCATGCAATCACCACAAAGTCCGTTTGGGAACAATGAAAAAATCAAATTCCCGCTTAGCTACGATTTGAAGATTATAGTGATATCGGGCAACAACCACGACGACAGCAAAGCCATGTGTGAACAAATCTTTGACAAACTAAATGTTCGCTTTTTGAATTGGCGACAAAAAGAAAGCGAAAAGGGGAAATACACCAGTTATACCGTTCATGTCCGCCTTATCGATGAAATGATGATGAAACAATTGTATGCCGAACTGAAAACAATTCCCGGTATTAAAATGGCAATCTGATGATCGACGTTCGGAACATATCAAAATCGTATGGCGAAATCAAGGCACTGAAATCACTCAGTCTTCATATCAAAAAAGGAGAGTTTTACAGCTTGCTGGGGCCAAACGGCGCGGGAAAAACCACTTGTATTAATCTAATGGGAGGGCTCATGCTTCCCGATTCCGGCGAAATTTTTCTTGATGGAACCGATATTAAAACAATCAAAAAACAAACGAAAACAAAGATTGGCATTGTTCCGCAAGAAATTGCTTTGTACAGCGACTTGAGTGCCCGAGAAAATTTGCTTTTTTGGGCAAAGATTCACCGTATTTCTGCTCATGGATTGAATGAGAAGATTGATGCTGTTTTGAATTTTATGGATCTTGCCGATCGCTCAAACCAAGCCATCTCCTCCTTTAGCGGAGGAATGAAACGCCGTATCAATATTGCCGCTGCCTTGGTTCACAATCCGGATATCCTCTTTTTTGATGAACCTACTGTTGGCATAGACCCACAAAGCAGAGCTTTTATTTATTCCATTTTTAAAGCCTTGAAAGACGAAGGAAAAACCATCCTCTACACATCGCATTATTTGGAAGAAGTGGAGAAACTCTCCGACAGAATAGGAATTATCGACCACGGCGAAATGATTATGGAGGGCAGTTTCGAAGAATTGAAGAAAAAATCCGGCTTAAAAGAAAGTATCAGCATTAGATTTGCCAACATTGACGATAAATTAATACGGCTTTTGAAAAACACGCCTCTCATTCGGTCTTCGTTGGCGCTGGGAGGAAGCTTCTTGAACGAAAAATGTGTGTTCATTGGGAACAAGCGATCCGAAGACCTCAGCCAAATCGTTCGTTTGTTTGCCGATCATGCTGTTCTTATCCGCCAGATTGACATACAGCCTATTGATTTGGAACAAGTGTATCTCTGTTTAACCAAAACCATAAAATAAAGCTAAAGATGTGGGAAATTACCAAAAAAGATTTGCTTCTGTTTAGAAAAGACAAAAAAGCCCTTTTCTTAAGCTTCTTCTTGCCCATAGTGCTGATTAGTTTATTTGCCGCAATCTATGGTGGTGTGGATGGAAAAGCCAAATCAAAGCCACAACAAATAAGCATTTGCGATCAAGACAATACTTCTTTGAGCGCCGAAATTATTTCCAATCTTCGGAATGAGCCTGCTCTCGAAATAGAACTAATTGATTTTGAAGAAGGAAAAAAGAAAGTTCTCAGCGGAAAACGAACCGCCTTGCTTTGTTTTTATTCCGGCTTTGCCGATTCTGTGAATCAAGGAAAAACAGCACCTATGGAGCTCTTCTTCGACGATGCTAAAAAGATGGAAATCGGCCTCATGCAAAAAGCCCTGATGTCGAACATCATGCGTTTTGTGGGCGAAAAAGGCGGAAAAGCACACGTCAAAAGCTTTATCAATCAAAAATATTCCGACTTGCCCGAAGAAATTTTGGATGAAATCAATCGCGATATTGATTTGGAATTTAGCGATAAGGCTTCCACAAACTCTTCTTTCAACTCTGAACTTACAGTCACCGCCTTGTCGATTCAAGAAAATATTCGGTGGGGTTTGATTCAGGCAGTTGCCGGAACTTTGATCATGATGCTCTTGTTCAGCATGGCCGGAATGGGAAATTCCATCTTACAGGAAAAAGAAAACGGAACGCTCAAACGCATACTGTTTAGCACCCTATCACCTTACTCTTTTCTCTTTGGCAAAATGCTTTCCGCTTATCTGGTGGCATTGCTACAGATAAGTGTCTTATTGCTGTTTTCGTATTTTGTTTTCGGATTAAATCTCTTCTTCAATCCGTTTGGATTGATAATAATGGTTCTTAGCACCGCTTTTGGCGCAACAGCTTTTGGAACTTTTATTGCTACTTTGGGAAGCACGCAAAAACAAGTGGAATCAATATATACCATCGTAATCATTCTTATGTCGGCGATTGGAGGCAGTATGATTCCGCTCTTTTTGATGCCCGATTTTTTGCAAAAAGCGGCTATGGTTTCTATCAATTACTGGGCAATTCAGGGTTTTTACGATGTCTTTGGTCGCGACAATTCGTGGATGGAATTTTTGATAAAACCACTCGTTTTATTTGGTTCCGGATTGATAAGCAGTTTTTTTGCCGCCTATTTTTTTCACCGGAGGATTTATAAAGAGTACAAATAATCGACAAGAAATTCAAAATTTTCTTTTTCTTTGCACCATAACTGAACTCAACAAATCGAAATGCTTATTGTTATTTCACCGGCGAAAACACTCAATTTTGAGAAAACCGAAATGGTTGCCAAATTCAGCACCAACGATTTTTTAGCGGAAGCCGAAAAACTGGTTTCAATACTTCGGAAATATTCGGCCAAACAACTTGCCGAACTAATGGTAATAAGCCCAAATCTTGCTCATCTCAATCAGGATCGATATGTGAGATGGAACACTCCGTTTACAGCCCAAAATGCCAAACCGGCCTTGTTTGCTTTTCAGGGCGATGTATATACCGGAATGGATGCCGAGAGTTTTTCGCAAGAAGATGTTCTTTTTGCTCAAGATCATTTGCGCATTTTGAGCGGCCTGTATGGCGTGCTGCGTCCTTTGGATTTGATGCAAGCGTATCGCTTGGAAATGGGAACGAAGTTAGTGAATCCAAAATTCAAAGATTTGTATTCCTTTTGGGGAAACAAATTAAGCAAAAAAATAAATGAGGCCGTGGCCGCGCAAGGCGATCAAGTATTGATAAATCTTGCCTCGAACGAATATTTTAAAAGTCTAAATACTAAAGAAATAAGCGCGGATATTATTACCCCGGTATTCAAAGACTTTAGCCATGGCGAATATAAAATTATCAGTTTTTATGCAAAAAAAGCCCGCGGGCTGATGAGTCGCTTTATCTTGCAAAATAAGTTGAAAACGCCTGAAGAACTGAAACATTTCGATACGGAAGGCTATTATTTTTCCGAAGCCCAGAGTAGTTCCAATCAATTTGTATTCCTACGCGGATGATCGTTGCGCTCGTTCTCATCGGCTTTCTGTCCATTGTATTTGGCGTGTATTTCTTAGCAAAAGAAAAGAATCTTTTGGCCGCAGGGCTCTTTTTTATCGGAATCGCTCTGTATGTGGCCGTCTATATTGCCGCTCATTTGTATCCGCAGCTACTGCCGGTATTTTTGCGTAGCTTTCAGCTCTGATTCTTCGAAGTTTACACAATATATTTTTTTATTTCGAGTTTCTGTATTAACAACTTTATGTTTAAAAATGAAATCTCTTTCGAAAGGCTTTGCCTTTAGATTATCTAATTTTATTGAATTAAATACAGACAAGAATGATACTTAGTGTTTTACTTCAAGTTTCCGGCGCAGTACAAAATGCAGTGGCCGGTTCTCAGGGTGTTGCGGCCGGCAAAGCCGATTTCTTAAGCCTTTCGGTGATCGATTTAGCAGTAAAAGGAGGCTGGATTATGGTCGTTCTCGGTCTACTCTCGCTCCTAAGCGTTTATATTTTTATCGATCGCTATATTGCACTCTCGCGCAATTCTAAAGAAGACAAAAATTTTATGAATATCATTCGCGACAATATTCATGAAGGCCGAATTGAAACAGCCATCGAGCTTTGCAAACGCGAAGACACGCCCATGTCGCGCCTGATTATGAAAGGCTTGAGCCGCATCGGAAAACCACTCAACGACATCAATGCCGCCATCGAAAATGTAGGAAATATAGAAGTTTCCCGTTTAGAAAAAAACATAGGAACCATCGCCACTGTGGCCAGTATTTCTCCCATGTTGGGTTTTTTAGGTACTGTCATTGGAATGATTGTGGCCTTTTATGATATGTCGATGGCTGGAAACAACATCGATATTCAACTTCTTTCCTCCGGAATTTATCAAGCCATGATTACCACTGTAGGCGGCTTGATTGTTGGAATTATGGCCTATGTGATGTACAATATTTTGGTTGCGAAAATTGAAAAATTGGTTTTTTTGCTCGAAGCACACGCCAGCGATTTCATGGATCTTTTGAATGAGCCTTCAAACTAAACCTTTCGATTATGGCAATTAAAGCGCGAAATAAAAAAGGAGTTGAATTCAATATGGCAGCTATGTCGGATTTGGTGTTTTTACTGCTGATATTTTTTATGATTACCTCCACGCTTGTCAGTCCAAACGCCATTAAATTGCTCTTACCAAGTAGCAGCAGCAAAACCATGGCCAAGCAAAACGTAACGATTTATATCGACGATCAATTCAATTATTTTTTAGATACTCAGCGCATCGAAGAAAGTAGATTGCAAGAAGTTTTGACCGCTCAATTGAAAGCCTATTCCGACGGAACTGTCGTTCTGAGAAGCGACAAAAGTGTTCCGGTTCAATATGTTGTGAGTGTGATTGATGCAGTAAATGGCATCAACGAGAAAAACGGACAAAAGCACAAAGTTATTTTGGCCACCAAGCCAGCAAAATAAATTTTCATGAGCGAGCAAACCAACAATAGAATCAAAGCAGGGATTGGAACCATTCTGTTTCATGCTTTGCTGATTTTGTCGTTGTTCTTTCTTGCGCTCAAAACGCCTTTGCCTTTGCCCGAAGAAGAAGGCGTAGAAGTGAATGTGGGAAATTCGGAAATTGGTCAGGGCGAAATCCAACTCCAAGAAAATACCTTGGCTCCACCACCGGCCGAAAGCTCCAAACAAACAGCTGAAAACGATGCTCCTGAGGAATTAGTGGATCAGATTTCGGAAGAAGCCCCGAAAATAGCCGCCAAACCTCAGCCGAAAAAAGAAATTGAAAAAAAACCAGCACCCGAAATTAAAAAAGAGCCGGTAAAAACGGAACCCAAACTTGAACCACAACCCACTGTAGATACACGACTGCTCTATTCTGGGAAAAAGCCGGGTTCGTCGGAAGGAAACGACCAGCAAGCAGGCGACAAAGGAATTCCGAATGGAACGCCAACGGCCACAAACTACAGTGGAGCCGGAGGAATAGGTGGTGCGGAGGGAATTTCCTACAATTTGGGAAATAGAAAAGCGAGCACACTTCCAAAACCTACTTACAATTCGAACGAACAAGGAAGAGTAAATGTGGATATCTGGGTTGATAAAAACGGAAATGTTGTTCGGGCACAAGTTTTGCAAAAAGGCACCACCGTTTCCGATATCAACTTACAAAATACCGCTGTGCAAGCTGCCTTAAGAGCTGTTTTTGCTGCCGATGCAAGCGCACCGGAAATTCAAAAAGGGACGATTATATATAATTTTATTAAGCTCAATTAAGTTGTATTTTCTGATACAGAGAATTTAAATGGGTATTTGATGGTGCTCATTCATTTTCGCTATTTTTGGCAAATCAATCTGTATTTCGATGAAAACAAAAATCATTTTTAGCACCGCAATCTTTTTGTTATCTATTCTTAGTCTTTCGGCTCAAGAAATTTGGAATACAAAAAAAGGCAAGCTCGTCATTTATCCTATTTCGCATGCCAGCATGGTTTGGCAGTGGAATGGATTGAATATTTATATCGATCCGGTAGGAGATGCGGCCGATTATGCTGCCTTTGCAAAACCCGATTTGGTTTTAATTACGCACGCTCATGGCGATCATTTTAGTCTGAAAACACTCGAGGGCATCCAAGCTTTTCAAGCGCCAACCATTGTTACGCAAGAAGTGGTAGATAAATGGGACGAAAAATTCAAGGAAAAATTAATTGTTCTTGGCAACGGCGAAGAAAAAACACTTTTGGAAATGACCGTGAAAGCTGTTCCTGCTTATAATTTTCCGATAACTGAAAAGCCTTTTCATATCAAAGGAGTTGGCAATGGTTATGTGATTTCGCTTGGCAACAAGCGCATCTACATCAGCGGAGATACCGGAAATATTCCGGAAATGAAAGATTTGAAAAATATCGATCTAGCATTTTTATGCATGAATCTGCCTTATACAATGGATGTTGAAGATGCAGCAAAAGCCATCGTCACAATCAATCCTAAAGTTGTGTATCCATACCATTTCCGCAGTCAGGGCGGTTTTAGCGATTTGGAAAAATTCAAGACATTGGTAACCGCCGAAAACCCGAAAATGGAAGTGCGTATTTTGGATTGGTATCCAAAGAAATAATTTTTCGCCCTCAGATTTTCGAAATACAATTTCCTTTTTGAATTATTTTTTTTGAAAAATGGATGAAAACGGCTTTCTGATTGATGTAATTTCGTATTCATTTAAATCAAATTAAATATGAAAAAGAACTTTTTTATGTTGATGGTACTTTGTCTTCCTTTTCTTTCGCTTGCTCAAACAGAGGCTGATATCGACGGTTTTAGAGGCTTGAAATGGGACACCCCAAAAAGCGAATTTCAATTTGAATTGGTAAAATCCAAAAACAAAACGCCCGGGTATCAGGGTTTTGATAGAGTGGATGAGCATCTTACATTTGAGGGAGTGAAAGCGCATGTTATTACCTACGTTTTCGATGGCGAAACTTTTGTGGGAATCAATATCGGGATTGAAAAACAAGACTTGGAAAGCGTTCTAAATGCTTTCAAAATCAAATACGGCGAGCCTATTGTAAAAGACACTCCGTTTTTGATTAATTACGAATACTATTTAGAAAAAACCATGATTTCCATTACGTTTTTTCCCATGATGGAAGGAACAAAAACGGTAAGTATTGGCATGGGGAAATTGCAAAAAATTCATGAAAGAGGCAAAAATGACAAGAGTGTTAAGCTCCGGTTTTAAATTTGGCTATCAAAGATTCTATTCCATAAACCAAGTGGACGAATGGAAACAATAGAAAGAGAATCGGCATCAGAGCACCATTTTTCTTGATTGATGATAGTCCAAAAGCCTCAAGTGTAATGGCAAAAAAATAAGCGCCCATTCCCACCAAAAAAATGAGGAAGAATGCTTGATTGAAGGCCGCTCCCAGCCCAAAGAAAAAGAAAAACAAGGTAAATAAAACCGGAAAAATCTTTATTTGCTTTTGGGCTTGGCTTGTTAAAGCGAACATAAAAGATTGTAAATCAGTTTTGTAGTGTATATTTTCTTTTTTAGGCGAATAACGAGCCAACTTCAATTTATTTTTTTCGGCATAGAGATAAAGTTCCTGAGCCAAATCGGAGTGCACGTTTACTTTGTTGGTATTCAATTTTTCTACTTCCGTTTTGGTATATAAAACAGACGGTAGAAAACCGAATACAAGAGGTTTCCTATTTTCTGATTGTGGATTGTACAAACCATAGGGGCTCTGTTGAGCAGCAATCAGGCTTTCTTCCCAAAGGCTTCCCTTTTGTAGGCTCGTTTCCTCCTCTTCTTCTGCATTGAGCAATCGTTCAAAAAAATCGGCAGGATAGTTATGTTTTAAATCGAAAAACAAAAACCGTTCGCTCGGAATAACGTTCAACAGTTGAGTTAAGCTTACATCTTCGTGGTCTTGCACCGAAAAAACGGGGAAATCGATCGACGTACTTTCGCGTTGTCCGTAGTCGATAATCAAAAACTGCAAACTTTCGGAGGCGTTCATCAAAGAAACACTTTGCCGAAGATTCAGTAGCTCTTTTCCTTTAGGCGCATTGATGAGGATCGTAATTTTTTCCATCACTGTTTTTTTTGGCAAAGAAATGAAATTTTGACGCTTGTTTAAAAATATTTTGGCAAAAGCACTCTTTGCGAGCAGCCGTCCATTTTGGGTTGACAAACAAAAAACAGAATATGTCTATTTTCTATCGGCAAATGCACGACCTGCCCGGAGCGATTCAATATTTGCCTCTACAACTTTGTCGCCTTTACGCAAAAATATTTCCCTGATAGCACTTTCCAGCGATTCGAAAGGCAAATCGATAAACGGACTTGCCGCGCCTAACATTACAATATTGGAAGAGCGCGGCGAACCAAGCTCTTTGGCTATTTCGTCGGCATCGAGAATGAGCGTATTTTTGCGCTTTTTCAGTTTTTCCAAAACTAGTTCCACTTCAGGATAATTTGGGATATTGATGAATGGAGCCGCGTTGGTTACAATCCATCCGTCGGGTTTCAAATAATCAATGTAGCGCAATGCTTCCATGGGTTCCACCGAAAGAATAATATCCACTTTCCCTTTTGGAATTAAATCGGAAGAAATGGGATTTGAAGACAAACGGAAATGTGACTGAACAGCACCACCGCGTTGGCTCATGCCGTGTACTTCGGCTTGTTTGATATAAAGATTGTTGGCAATACATGCCATTCCAATGGTTGCCGCAATAGATAAGATCCCTTGTCCGCCAACGCCTGCCAAAATAATATCTGTTTTCAT
>DYSK01000113.1 GCA_020718315.1 Draconibacterium orientale | reverse complement strand
GTGATTCGCAAAAAAGAAGATATTTATCCTGCAGCCGTAAAACTTGCTCCTATGTTTGTACCCATCTTTTTGGTTCTTGGTTTAGGTGCACTTTTTCTGGATTTACATCATAAACTTTATTTTTGGAGATTATATACAACAGTTCGTTTAGAGTCGCCCATGTCGTGGGGAGCTTGGACTTTGATGATTATTACTCCACTTTCCATTGTTTGGGCAGCCTCTTTCGTGAAAGAAATTTGGCCTAAATTCAACTGGTGGAACATTAAACTACTCAATGATCTTGAAAAAATTGCAATTAAGAATCGGGTCTCGATTGCTTGGCCGCTCATTGTTTTGGCGGTAGTATTGGGGATCTACACGGGAATTCTTTTGTCGGCATTCAATGCCAGACCATTGTGGAATACTTCCATTTTAGGACCGTTATTTTTAACCTCAGGATTATCAACTGCTGCAGCATTGATTGTTTGGCTGTCCAAATCCAAAATCGAGCGCGAAATTTTCACAAAAATTGATTTGCTCTTAATTGGAATCGAACTCTTTTTGATAACTCACCTCATAATGGGATTTTTAGCAGGTGGTCAAGTTCAGGTTGAATCCGCTCAAATATTTTTGGGAGGAGCTTTCACTACTTATTTTTGGGTATTTATCGTTATGCTTGGATTGATTGTTCCGGCCGTATTGGAGATAATGGAATTGTATGGCTTTCACATCCCGGCCTTCGCACCTTCCATGTTGGTTATTGCTGGAGGAATTATCTTCCGTTTCTTAATGATTGAAGCGGGTCAAATTACACGTTACCTTTATTAATTTCATAAAACACATTAAAATGGAAAATAAAGTACTAGAAAACAAACGCAAATATATGAATCCCTACTTAGCCGGGTTTTTGCTTGGTTTGGTTATCATTTTTGCTTTTTATTACACTGGCCGAGGTTTGGGAGCCAGTGGCGCCATCAAAAGCGCAGTTGTAGCCAGCGTCGATGCTGTGGCTCATAATCATGCCTTAGCATCGGAATTTTACGCACCTTATGCTTCTAAAGAGGAATCCCCCTTGAGCTCCTGGTTGGTATTCGAAATTATCGGCGTCATGATTGGAGCATTAATCTCCGGCATAATAGCCGGACGATTGAAACTTAAAGTGGAACATTCTCCAAAAATAAGTTCAAAGACCCGATTAATAATGGCCATTTTGGGCGGAGTATTGTTTGGTATTGGATCGCAATTGGGCAGAGGATGTACGAGTGGAGCAGCTTTAACAGGAATGGCAACACTATCGACTGCTGGCTTTGTGAGCATGCTCGCTATCTTTGGCACGGGTTATACCTTTGCATGGTTTTTTAGAAAATTTTGGATTTAATTTTTAATAAATAAATAGTATGGGACCTCTCATTCCGAATGAAATAATTGGTGCTAACTGGGATTTTTTAATCGCATTACTGGTTGGTATTGGATTTGGCTACATTTTAGAACGTGCCGGTTTTTCTTCTTCTAGAAAATTGGCCGGCGTATTTTATGGCTACGATTTTGTTGTACTTCGTGTATTTTTCACTGCTGCTATCACCGCTGCCTTTGGTTTATATTATTTTCAATATTTCGAATGGATCGATTTAAGCATGATCTACATCAATCCACTCTACCTTACTTCCACGCTCATAGGAGGTGTTATTATGGGATTTGGATTTATCATTGGCGGCTACTGCCCGGGAACAAGTGTTTGTGGAGCCATGATAGGGAAAATTGACGCAATGGTATTTATTGGCGGAATTTTCCTTGGCATATTCTTTTATGGCGAAACCTATGAATTGTTGTGGAAGAAAATATACTTAGACAACTTTTTAGGTGCTCCACTCGTTTTTGATAGCCTTGGCATCAGCAATGCTTTGTTTATCCTCGGGCTTTCGATTGCTGCACTGCTGGCTTTTTGGATCACAGCCCAAATTCCTAAATTTGTTAAACGCGTTGATTATTAAATCAAAATAAAATACCAATATGAATTTAAGATATACCTTATTGTCCATCATTCTTTTGATTTTGGCCTTTGGTTTTGTACTCCTTCCAAAGAAAGATTTTTCAAAAGATTTAGGCGCCGAAGATATGCTTTTGGCTGTATTAGACGACTCTCGTTTTTTATCCACCGACGAAGTAGCCAATATGATTATAAATCAAGATCCTAACTTGCTGCTCATCGATGTACGAATAGCTGATCAATTTAGTGAATTTAATTTAAGAGGTGCCGTAAATCTTCCTTTGGATAGTTTGCTCACAGAAGGAGCTGATATGTATTTAAGCCAAACGGCAAAAACAAAAGTGTTTTATTCGAATGGGAGTATTTATTCGAGTCAAGCGTGGTTGTTATCAAAACGCAAAGGATATAAAAACGTATTTATAATGCGTGGTGGACTAAACCAATGGATTGAAACCATTATGCAGCCAACGGAACCAAAACCGGGCGAACCACAAACTGCTTTCCAAACCTATGAAGCCCGAAAAGGTGCGAGTCAGTTTTTTGGTGGAGGATCAGCCGACGCATCGAGCAGTGGTGCCGGTGCGCCAAAATCGGGTTCTCCAACCCTAAAAAAAGGCAAAAAGAAAGGTGCCGCAGGCGGCTGTTAAACGAATTATTTTCCAAAAATCCTATACAAAATGGTCGATCACAAAAAAATTGCAAATATTCTTCCAACAGGAGCCATACTGTTTTTTATCGTAATTGTAATGGCCTATATATTTATGCCAGAGCCGCAGAAGAAATTCATTCTGAGTCAGAGCGAAACTTTGCATACAATTGTTCATGAAATAAAGCCTATTCAGCCGGAAGAAATAAAAACAATTCTCGATAAAAATGATCAAAAATATCAATTTATCGATCTTCGGACTCCAAAAGAATTCAATCTTCATCATTTACCCGGAGCGGTGAATGTACCGGTTCATGAGTTACTCAACGAAAATAATGAGATCATATTGAATCCAAAGGATAAAATCAATATACTTTATGGAGCCACTGTGGAGGAAGCATGCGCGCCTTGGTTAATTCTAAAACAGCTTAACTATCAGAACAACACGATTATGCTAGGCGGCTACAATTTAGTAAAATCGAATATCATTGATAATTATGCACCGGACGAAGTATGGTTTAAAAACGAAGTTGCTCAATATGATTTTGCTGAAATCGTAAAAGGAACCTCCGGCGGTGCTGACAATTCGGCTAGTGGTTCTACAAAATCCACAGGAACAACAATCAAAAAGAAACCAAAAAAAGGAACAGCCGGTGGCTGTTAATCTCAAAACCAGAGCAATTTTATTCCGAGGAATTCCTCAAAATCAGATTGGCCTTCACAACTTTTGTTTGTGGAGGCTGGTCTTTATGAATGCTTTCCAACAAAAGTTTGCAAGCCTCCTCTCCCATTTCAACCCCACGTTGATCAACCGTGCTCAAACTAGGAGCACAAACCGCAGAACTAATTTCATTTGTGAAGCCAATAACTCGAATATCCTGAGGTATTTTCTTTCCGACGCCATGTGCTCCTTTGGTGGCTCCAATTCCGGTTAAGTCGTTTACAGCAAAAATGCCGTCCAGCATTTTGTACTTTCCAATCAAATCTTGGGTAACGATAATGGCTTCGTCAAATGTATCACATTTCACCACCAAACCAGAATCGAATGCAATAGCATGTTTTTCAAGGGCATCCTTATAGCCCGAAAGCCGTTTTCGACCAATATCCATGTGTTCTGAAGCACTCAGATGAGCGATTGTTTTACATCCTTGCTTGATCAGATGTTCAACCGCATCAAAAGCACCCTGAAAATCATCAAAGAGTACTTTGTTTGCAATAAAATCGGGAACTCTATCAAAAAATACGATTGGGATTCCATACTGCTCCAGCTTCTCAAAATGCTCATACGAAGTGGTTTGTTTGCTCATCGAAATAATCAATCCATCCAAGCGAAAACTCAAAATAGACTGTGTGAGTTGAACTTCACGTTCGTAATTTTCATCTGAATTATAAATAATCACCTGATATCCATTATCATAAGCAATATTTTCGACGCCTTCGATCACAGAGCTAAAAAAATGATGAACGAGTTTAGGAACAATAATACCAATAATCCTAGATTTTCTGTTCTTTAAACTCAAGGCGATTTCATTCGGGCGATATTGTAGTTCCTTGGCAAGTTCCTGAACTGCTTTCTTGGTTTTCAGACTAATATCCGGATGATCCTTAAGTGCCCTGGATACCGTGGATACCGAAATGCCCAATATTCTGGCAATGTCTTTGATTGTGATAGGATGTTTACTCATAGTGTTGTAAAAATACAAATATATCATTTATTTTTTTGAATTCATTTTTTAACAACAATCGTTTGCGCAATCGTTTGCATTGTTTTATTTCAAAATAAGTGCTTCATTCCTGATAATTAGTGCATTATTTTTTTAACTTGGCACTCTAATTCAAACATCTATTAAATTAATTAAATTCAAATACATAAATGTTATAAAATGTTATAAAAATGGGACAAATTTATTCTAAATTGAAAGTTGTTATTCTCCTGCTCTTTTTTGCCGGAATTTCAACGATTTCGTTTGCCCAGCTTGTAAATGTGACCGGTACAGTTGTTGATGCAACTGATGGAAGTCCTCTCGCTGGAGTAACCGTAATTCAAAAAGGCACCTCAAATGGAACCTCCACCACTATGGACGGCTTCTATTCATTGAGTGTGGAATTCGGACAAACACTTGTTTTTTCATTTGTAGGATATGCTCCACAAGAATTTGTGGTTGGCAATCCAAGCCTTAACGTTCGATTGGTAGAGCAATCTGAATTGCTTTCCGAGTTTGTAGTGATTGGTTATGGTGTTCAAAAAAAGACAGATGCTACAGGTTCTGTTACAGCCATTGGATCCGAAGATTTTAACAAAGGTTTAATCACTTCACCTCAAGCTTTGATGAGTGGAAAGATTTCCGGCGTTCAGGTTTCGAGCGACGGAACTCCTGGTGGTGGTGCAGCTATCCGTATCCGTGGAGGTTCTTCCATGTCGGCTAGCAACGACCCACTTATTGTGGTTGACGGAATTCCACTCGATAATGATGGTATTTCGGGCAGCGGAAACTCGCTAAATGCGGTTAATCCAAACGACATCGAAACTTTCACAGTATTGAAAGACGCTTCTGCAACAGCAATCTTCGGATCGCGCGCTTCGAATGGTGTAATTATGATTACCACCAAAAAAGGCAAAAAAGGCGATGCTCTTAAACTTAGTTATACCGGAAAAGGTTCGTTTTACACAGTTCCTAACCAAATTGATGTATTAAGTAGTTCTGAATTCAGTAATTTGGTTTACGATCGCTATGCTACAAATCCAAATGCCTATAATTTATTGGGAGAAACGATCACCGATTGGCAAAGTGAAATTTTGAATCCGGCTTTTGGTCAAGATCATTATTTGGTTGCTAGCGGAGCATACAAGAATCTTCCTTATCGTGTTTCTGTTGGTTATACAAATCAAGATGGAATTCTGAAAACTTCTAATTTCGAACGCAAAACTGGCGCTGTAGCACTGAATCCTTCCTTTTTAAAGGATCATTTGAAAGTGAATATCAATGCAAAAGTGATGAACGAAGGAAATCGTTGGGCCAACAATGGAGCGTTAAGCTCAGCTATGCTTTTTGATCCAACACAAAGTGTTTTGAGTGGAAATCCATTTGCTTACAATGGATATACAACTTGGTTGCAAACCAATGGTAGTGGATTGCCCATCACTATTGCAACATCTAACCCGGTAGCCATGCTCGATTTACGTGAAGATATCAGCAATGCTGATCGTTTTATTGGCAACGCTCAATTGGATTATAAATTTCATTTTCTTCCCGATTTGCATTTTAATATCAATGTAGCAGGCGATTTCTCAACGAGCAATGGAACGATCTGGGTTCCGGCAACTGCTGCAATGAATTATGTTCTTGATAGTTACGGCCGTCTCGATGGCGGTGTTCGCAGAAGTTACCAACAAGATAAAAAGAATGAATTATTGGATGCGTATTTCAATTATGCCAAAGACATTACAGCCGTTGATGGAAGAATTGACTTACTTGCAGGTTATTCTTGGCAACACTTTTGGAGGAAAGGTTCTGCATTTGAAACCAACGCTCGTGGAATTAAAATTTTTGAAGATACCGATTACGAAACCGAAAGTTATTTGGTATCTTTCTTTGGTCGTTTAAATTATACGATGAAAAACAAATATCTAGCAACTTTCACTTTACGCCAAGATGGTTCTTCTCGTTTTTCTCCTGACACACGTTGGGGTTTATTCCCTTCTGCTGCTGTAGCTTGGAAAATTTCTGAAGAAGGTTT
>DYSK01000012.1 GCA_020718315.1 Draconibacterium orientale | reverse complement strand
ACGTAGTTGTTTTTGGGTAAATCTGAGATATCCTAGCTGTTTATTTGTTTTCCGAATAATCTCGGTTTAGGCAGAGTTAACAAAGAATTATTTGTGTAAAAATAAATCAGCACACGTCATCCGCCAGTTAAAAATTTCTCAAAATACTTTTGGTTTTATTTGTGCAATGAATAAGACACTGACAAGGCCGTGGCTTTCAGAGCGATTATTTTCGTAAACCCTTTTCAATCAAATTTATGAAGCACAAAAAAGCCTGTCTCATCGATAAATGGACAGGCTTTTTTCTATATTTAATTGATTATTTCTGTTTTAATAAAAAAGCTTCAATTCCTTTTACGGCGCGAAATCCATCTGCAATGGCGCTGATAGCATCTGCCGTTTTATTTACGGCATCGCCGCCGGCAAAAACTTTTGGATCGGTGGTTTGTTGCTGCGAATTGGTTGAAATTCGACCGCGATTAATTTCGATTCTTTCTCTGAATTCGTCTGAAAGGAAAGAATAATCTGCTTCTTGTCCAATAGCGCCAATAATAGTATCGACTTCGAGTATGGTTTCGCTTCCTTCAATTGGAACAGGAACCGGCCGTCCGCCTTTTTCGGCTACCATATTGGCTTCCAAATATTCGATGGCTTTCACTTTTTTTCCGCTTTCGTCCGCTATGATTCGAACGGGAATGGCTTGTGGATGAATATGAATCCCTTCGTGTTCAGCACCTTCAATTTCTTCCCAATCGGCGGGCATGTCTTCAACGCGACGGCGATAAAGAATGGTTACCTGAGCACCAAACCGAGCTGCAACACGAGCTCCGTCGATGGCTACATTACCACCCCCAATTACTACCACTTTTCTGCCCACATCATAGCTTTCGCCATTATTGATCATCCGCAAGTATTCGACAGCCGGAATGGCACGTTCCAAATCTTCCCCTTCAATTCCGAGTTTCCACGGTTTTTCAAATCCAATGCCGATAAACAGCGCATCGTGTTTTTTATAAATTTCATCAAAAGAAATATCCGTTCCAATGCGTGTATTGAATTGTATTTTGACTCCAATTTTCTGCAAATAGCCAATTTGTTTATCCAAACTATCCATTGGTAGTCGGTATTTTGGGATGCCGTACATGGTCATTCCTCCTGCAAATTGTTTAGATTCAAAGATAGTAACATCGAATCCGCGCAACGCTAAATAATAGGCAGCTGTTAAACCCGAAGGGCCGGCACCAACAATTCCAACTTTATATCCGTTTGCATCTTGAATTACAGGATTAACAATTTCTTTGATTAAATCGGCAGTTTGTGCTTGCTCAGTTACATAACGTTTCAGCCAGCGAATAGCCACCGCTTCGCCACGAACGGCAATAGCGCAAACGTCTTCACATCGGCGCGTACAAACTTTCCCACACATTTCGGGAAGAGGATTGTTGTCGTAAATAATTCGTAACGCATCTTGGTCGTTTCCTCTGGCAATGGCGTTAATATATTCCGGTATATGCATATTATCCGGACAAACTTCGGTACACAAACCACAAGAAATACAGCGGCTTGCTTCGGCGCGGGCTTCTTCTTCATTGTAGCCCAAAACAACCTCAGCAAAAGATTTAACGCGTTCTTCGCCAGTCATTTCGCGCATAGGAATGCGATTAAAAACCATCAAACTGGTTTCTTTACTACTTGTGAACGAAAGTTGATCTTTACCGTAAGGGTTGTCTACTCCGGGAGTCCACAAAAAACTATTTGCATCGGGGGAAACATAATTGTATTCTTTGGTGAGATTGAGAGAACCTGTTGGACAAACATCCACACAAAGCGCACACCAACAACAGCGGCCGTAATCAACTCGTGGCCGGAGTCCGGAGTTCCCTTTGTTTTGGTTGATATTAAATTCTGCCGCCAATTCCACCATATCGATAGCGCCATTCATACAAATAGTTGAGCAATTTCCGCATCCAATACACGCTACTAAATCGTTGTAATGAAAACCTCGATACCGGTCGGCTGTATCTTTTTCCATAACATCCAAGCGTTTCGTATGCGGATTTTTACCAAATTGCGACAAGCCAATCAGCGGTCTCACTATTCCTTTTAAATCGAAAAAACTCATCTTTTTCTTGTTATGATTGTGTATTGCTAAAGCACTTTATAAATCATTTTATCTCTCAATTTCAGGTGGACAAACGCCAAGGCTGTTCATAATAAACGACACATCGGCTAAATTTTCACCAACTAAAATATCTTCCAATAAACTTACACCATGAACATACGCAGGGCCACGTGCATGGACTCTTCTTGGTTTGTCACTTCCGTCACTCACTACGTGAAAACCAAACTCTCCGCGCACACTTTCTACTTTACCATAAGCAGATCCGGCAGGAATAGTCCACTTCATCGGATTTGGCATTTTATTCAAAAAATCGCCCGCGGGTAAATTTTGAATGATTTGGCGAACCATAGAAATAGACTGACGGATTTCGAATTGACGAACTTTTGCCCGAGCCCACACATCGCCACCTTCAAAAACGCCCATTTGAAAATCCAGTTTGTCGTATGCATCGTATGGATTGTCTTTGCGAACATCGTGTGCTATTCCGCAGCCGCGCAAAGGAGCTCCAACAACACCCCATTCTATCGCTTTTTCTTTGTTTATAATTCCAACACCTTGTGCTCTTTTCTGAAAAATAGCACTGTCGAAGATCATGCGGTCATAATCGTCAATGCGCTTTTCGATATAATCCATTGTGCGCAATACTTTGTCTTTAAAACCTACAGGAATATCGCGACGAACACCACCCGGCCAAATGTACATATGGTAAATTCTTCCACCGGTTAACTCCTCAAATAAATCCAAAACATAGTTCCGGTCGCCAACTGACCACTGACCTACCGTATATAAACCTGCAGAACCTGATTGTCCGGCATACCAAAGCAAAAAACTTTGAATACGCGCCAATTCCAATACAAGAGAGCGGAGGTATTTTCCACGTTCAGGTACTTCTCTTCCTTCAATTTGTTCAACAGCCAATGCAAAAGCAGCTTCTGGTGGATCGGGTTCGGGAACGCAAAAACGGCACAAAATGGTTGTAGTTTGCATCCAATTTCTTCGTTCAATCAGCTTTTCAAAGGCACGATGCAAATAGCCGACATGAGTTTGTGCTTTTACTATTGTATCGCCTTCGAGCTGAAGTTTTACCATCATATTTCCTGTAATCCCGGGATGTTGAGGTCCAAGATAGATTGTTGTTGACTTTTCTCTCATCTTATTCTCTTGAATATTTTTTTGCAAAATCAGGGATTTCTTCGCCGCTGCGTTTTGCTATCCGTTCTCTTACATCTTGTTTATCTTCTCTTCCTTCGCGTTCAAAAAAGGTATCATTTACATATTCCAAAGTATCGAAATCACGGCGCATGGGAGGAACATCTTCCCAATCTTCTAGAATAAATTCTTTTTCACCCACAAATCCCGGAAATTCTATGCCAAACATTTCGCGGATTTCTCGTTGATATGTATTTATTTGTCTCCAAATCATATCGGTATTTTCCATTGTTGGATTTTGACGATCTATTCGTGTTTTTACAAATAAATTGATTTTTGTTTCGGGCGACCAAATGATGTAAACAAGTTCAAATTCATCGTTTTCAATCCAATCTACACAACTCAAATGAGAGAAACTGTTATAGCCCAACTTTTCTTTTGCATAAAGCAAAATGGGCAAAACAAACTCTTTGGAAGCATAGACAAAAACGGTCTCTTTTCGGACTATTTCTATTACCACATTTTCAAAAGCTGTTGCCAACTGTTGAAATAATAATTCTTCTTTTATAAAACTTGTTTTCATCCGTTTACAATTTTTTTTAAGGCCTTAGAGAACTTTAATTCCCTATAATCATTATCTTGTGTGGTTAAAAATTCTTATAATCATAATCGTTTCCAATTTGTGTTTTTACCAATTGTATTCCACCAAAGGCCAATTTTTAAGCACTTTTTTTTGATTTTCGCGATACCAATCCAAATTTTCCTTGTATTTAGTTGCTCCATCGGCTTTGCCTTCAGCAATTAAACGTTGAAGTTCTTTAAACCCGGCAATAACAGATTCGGGGCGAGGCATACAGCCGTTGATATATACATCTACGGGAATGTATTTGTCGAGTAATTTAATGGTATTGTACGAATCCCAATACATTCCGCCATTTATGGTACAGGAACCAAAACCAATCACATATTTGGGGTCTTGCATTTGTTCGTAAACACGAATGACACGTTTGAGTGTTTTGGTGGAAAGGTAGCCCGTAATCAATAGCAAATCGGCTTGGCGTGGAGTGGCAGCGCCACGTACACCAAGTCGCTCGGCATCGTAGCGCGAAGTCAATGTTGCAGGCAGTTCGATAGCTCCGCAACCTGTTCCGTAAGCCAACATAAACAAAGAATTTTTTCGGGTAAAATTCTTGATATACTCAACGATTGTTTGTGCGTTATTGTCGTTATACATTGTTTTTATTTTTTTATTCAATTTTTATTAGAAAGAAGCCCATAGGATAGCAAGAATGCCAAAGAATAAAGGCCACTTCCAGAAATAGGTAATTGCTTGTTCTGTTCTATACCGTGGACTAACAACACCGTATAAAACAGGGATTAGATACAATGCAAATGTTTTAATCACCAATTCGATTAAGTTTGCAGCTCCTCCCATAAATACATCCACAAAAAGAGTGAGTTTTACAAAGGCAAAGATGGATCCACTACTCATCATCAAGCCCAAATATTTACCTCCAAATTCGGACACCGGTCCTGAAGCAACTTCTGCAGGAGCATGAACAATATCGAAGGGTGAATAATGAAACATGCCAAGCATGGCCAAAACAGCAGCAATAAAAGCAAAAGGATTGCTGAACATCAACCAGGTATTCTCTTGCATTTGAATATTCATTAATCCAGTGATGGAAGTAGTATGAAACTGAGCCATCAAAGCCACCATCGACATCACAAATGGAATTTCATATCCAACCATTTGACTCAAGCCACGTGTTACGCCAATGGCAGAGTTTGGATTTCCAGTTTGTCCGGCACCCAAAGCCATTCCCAAAGAGCCAAAAACCATCATATAGACCAAAAAGATTAAATCGCCGCTAAAATTTAGATTTTTAAACCAGAACCAGCCATCACCATTCAATACAGGAATAAACATCAAAGAAGTAATGGATGCTGTAATGGCGAAAACAGGACCCATGTGCTGCATTGCTCCGTGGTGTATGCTTGTGTCTTTGGAATACAGTTTTATCACATCGAGAAAATTTTGATAGATGGGCGGTCCAACACGGTTTTGAATACGCGCGATGATTTTTCTTCGGATTCCGCCATAGAACATACCAACAGTAAAGGCCAGCAGAATTGTAGCCAATGCACCGGATAGTTGAAATAGAATTGTATTCATTTTACAGATTCTTTATTATTCATTTTATAAACTCACTTTTATTTACGGCTTAAAACCCAAAATATTTAGTGCCGGCAATCAACAACAAAGCTAAAAAGGCCATCACATAAATGGCATAAAACTGTCCATTTCCGTTGTAAATCCGTTTCACTAAATCAAAAAGAGCTTCCAATCCATTTCCAAAATCGGTATAATAATCGTCAATTTTTCTTTTGAGCAGCGGCCATATAGCTCTTTCAAACGGTTTATAAAAATCAATTTGAAATGTCATATTATCTTCTGCTTGAATTATTTCTCCCGAAGAGCTAATATCTTTTGTAGTAACATAACGTTGTTTTTTATATCCTTTCCATGTGATTAGCGTAAGCGCAATTAAAAACACAGCTGTTATTGAAATCATCACGTTTTGAAGCACAACTTTATCGCCCCAAGAATTGAAAAGAACACTTAGTTGCCACCATTCTATGTTTGGTAATCGGGGATCAAAACCAAAAGAAACCATTGCATTTTGGATAGGCTCCAAGATAAAACCCGGAAAGGTTCCACTTAAAACAGAAATTCCGGAAAGCAACAACATAGGAATTAACATTGGCAAAGGAGCTTCTTTTACGTGTGCAAATTCAGGTTCTTCTTGGCCTAAGAACAAGCCAAATAGAATACGGTAGGAATACAAGAAAGCGGCTGTGCTCGAGAGAAAAACCATGATTACAAGATAATAATGATCGGAGGTTATTAAGGCTTCGTAGAGCATCCATTTACCAACAAAACCGCCTAAAGGCGGAATACCGGCTAAAGCAATGATAGAAATCAAGCTGGCCGTAAAAGTCCAGGGCATTTTCCGAATCAACCCACTTACTTTAGTCATATCCGTTGTTCCGGCTTGTTTTTCTACAGCACCAACAGCCATAAATAAAGTTCCTTTAAAAACGGCGTGCAGTACTGCCAAAAACAATCCTGCCATAACACCTAAATACGTTCCTGAAGCCAAACCAATAACAATGTACCCCAATTGAGCAATGGACGAATATGCCAATAATTTTTTCGCATCAGACTGAATAACAGCATAAAAAGTAGCTAATACAGCTGTGATTGCTGCCAACCACGCAATTATTTCGTTGATAAGCCAGTTTTGATTGCTGACCAAATTAAAAAGCACCAAAGAAAATCCGAAAACGCCCATTTTGGAAAGCGCACCGGAAAATAACGCTGTAAATGACATGGGAGAACCGGAATAAGCTCCTGATGCCCAAACATGCAAAGGCATCATGGCACTTTTCACACCAAAGCCAATCATCAACAAAATGGCAATGGCCAATTGGTAACTTGCTTTAATGGCAAAAATACTGTCGAAAATATCTGTGAGCAAAAAACTGCCTGTAAATCCATAAATAATAACGATGGCCATCAGCATAGAATACGCGCCAATGGCACTAAAAACGATGTATTTTAACCCTCTCTTATCCACGTCTTTTCCCGAATAGATAACGATGAGGTAAGACGACCAAGTCATGATTTCCCAAAAGAAAAAGAGCGAAATTAAATCGCGACTCATCAATATTCCGAGCATGGAACCAATGCTAAAAAGAAAGTTCATGTAGAAATAACCCAAGCGGTCTTTCCCTTGCATATAGGCAGTAGAATATGTAATTGAGAGTAAACCTAAAATACTTACGATTATTCCAAACAGAAAAGCGGCCGAAGAAAAAGCCCATTGCAGGTGAATGCCACCAATCTCAAATTCTATTTGAGTGGCAGAATCCATGGTAAAAAATACATAGTTTACCAATAGCATTAGCAACACAACAAAGCCATCGCGAAGAATTGGCAAGAACTTATTCAGTAGATAACTGAGCAATGCTCCACCAAAAACCAAGATTAAAAGAAGTATTAGACTGTTCATTTCTTTTTCTTTTTATTTAAGTCCTACGGATAAAACAGACTGTATATAACTTTGTTTGTCGAGTAAATCGGTTGTTGCGCGTTCAATTAGTCCGCTTATCAAATCGGGATAAACCCCGACGGCAACAATTATTATAGCGAGAATTAGCATTGCCGATTTTGCGTTGAAACTCGGGATTTTTAATTCGATTGTTGAAGTTCTCTCGCGAAAATAAATACGATGTATCACTCGGAAATAGTACACAATTTCTATCACGCTCACCACCAAAATAATGGCAATGACCGCCATAAGACGAACATCAGCGGCAGCCATTAACAGATACAATTTGCTCCAAAATCCTGCAAAAGGAGGCATTCCTACAATTGCTAAGGATCCGAGCGCAAAAAGAAAAGAGGTGAAAGGCAAATATTTTCCAATTCCATCTACATCGTCTAAGGTTTTTTCAGTTGAATTATAAACCAAATAAGTGCCGCTGAGGAATAACATACCTTTGATTATGGCGTGGTTGAACATCAGAAAGATGGCAGCAAAAACAGATTCGTGTGTTCCTATACCAAAAGCTACTACCACCAATCCCATTTGACCGATACTGGAATAAGCCAACATTCGTTTTAATTTCCCTTGACGTAAAGCAATGACCTCAGCTACAGCCATTGTAATCATTCCAATAATTACTAAAAGCGGCAAAATTTCTTTTACATCAAAAAGCGTAAACACAACACGTATTAAACCATAAATTCCTGCTTTTACAACCATGCCTGCAAAAATGGCTCCAATAGGACCCGGGGCTTGCGTATAAACATCGGGCGACCAGCCGTTTAGCGGAAACATTTCGGCTTCAATCCCAAATCCTACAAAGAAAAGGATTAGAATGACCCCTTTCATATAAGGATCAACTGCAGGCATTTTTAGAGCAATTTCGGCCATATTCAAGGTGCCTACTTGTGTGTAGAGCAACAGAATAGCCAATAATATTAACGTGGAAGAAAAAGAGCCAATCAATAAGTATTTAAATGCGGCTTCGGCTCCGTCGCGTTCGCGGTAAAATGCGGTTAAAGAATAGGCTGAAATAGCGGTGATTTCCAGAAACACAAATAGGTTGAAGATATCGCCCGTGAGCACAATTCCCGTAGCACCGGTGATAAGCATCATAAACAAAACATAAAATTTTTGTTTTTGAGCATTATCCACTTCCGGTTTAAAATTGTACGTATACATCCAGATTACGAAACCAAGCATGCTGAACATGCTGGCTAAAAATCCGGTAAATGGGCTAAATACCAAATTGATTCCCCATGGCGGACGCCATCCGGCAATAATTTCTACAATAATGGTATTGGAAGAGATGATTTGATTCATCAAAACCACCGAAATATAAGAAAGATAGAGCAAGACCAATCCGGGGATGATTCGAGCAAGATCCTTATTTAACTTCCCAAACAGAGGAATTAAAAAGGCCGCCATTAGCGGAAGAGCGATATAATGTACCGGAGAAATTACCATTTTAAATTCTTTATTTCGTCAATAGCTGCTGTATTGTGATGTTTATATAAACGGATTACCAAAGCAAGAGCAACCGCTGTAGTGGCAAAACCAATTACGATAGCTGTAAGCACAAGCGCCTGAGGAACTGGATCAACCATTTGTTGGGCCGATTCTAATACTTCGGGCGAAAAAATGGGGGCTGTACCATTAGAGATGAAACCAATTGCTACAAAGAGCAAGTGAAGGCCCGAGTCGATAATAGAAAGCCCGATGACAATCTTCAGAAGATTCTTCTTGGCAAGAGCAGCATAAAGTCCTATCAGCATCAGAACGATGGCTGTTCCATAAAAACTTATTGTTAAAAATTCATTCATCGTAGTGTCTTAATTTTCTTTTTGAGCCTCCGGCCTATTGTTTAACAATACGGTATCGATAACGCCTGTTAATTCAGAGGCGACTTTAAATCCAACGGCAATATATATAATACCAATGATACCGCCACTGAGCAAATCGTTCAATTCACCCGAAGGCAAGAAGTTTTCCAAAAATGTTCTTCCTAAAACAAGACCAACAAAACCCAAGCTTGCAAAAACTACTCCGGCTATGGATTCTATCCAGGTAATGGTATTGTGGTTAATTTTAAATTTTCGATAAGAAATTAACATAAGCAAAGAAGCTGTTGCAATGATTGCGCCTCCCTGAAAACCACCACCTGGAGAAAGATGCCCGTGAATAAAGACATAACCTCCCAATAAAATTATCATTGGGAACAAAATTTGGCTTCCAATTTGAATAATTCGGCTGGATGGGTTTTTAGCTCTTGCCTCTTTTTCGCCTTTTTGTTTTCTTCTATACATTATGCTTCCCAAACCGGTAGCAGCAAGAAACAAAACAGTTACTTCTCCCAAAGTATCAAATCCGCGGTAGTTTACCACAATGGCTGTCACTGCGTTTGAAACCTTTAAATCAACCGGTGATTTTTCGATATAATAGTTGCCTACATTGTTTCTTTTTTCGCCAAAAGGGACTTTGAAAAAGGCATCAACCAAGAAGTACCCTACAATGCTTAAAATAAGAATTACAAAAAATTGCTTTATCATTTCGTCTCTCCTTTCTTGATTCCAATTTTCGATTTATTCTCATCACAACACTCTTTAATTGTTGTATTACGAATGGTAATGATAAAGATAATTGTTGTTAATGCTACTCCTATGGCTGCTTCGGTAAGAGCTACGTCTGGAGCTTGAAGGATAAAAAACATCAATGATAAACCTAAGCTTACAACGCCCGTTGAAACAACCGCATAAAGCAAATTTTTTGAAACGACGGCATAAACTGCAGCTCCAATTGTCATAATTACAAGTACAATGACGGGAATTACTAACCAAATCATTCTTGTTCCTCCTTACTTTCTTCCACTTCTTCGTAAGCATCTATTTGCTCTTTTGAAAATGGTTTAAGATTGTGTTTATAACTTCCGCGTGCAATTGCGTGCGAACTTAATGGATTTGAAAAAGCGATGAAAAGAATCATAATTATCAATTTAATCCACCAATCAGGTTCTAAAAAAGCTACGCCTAAAATTAAACTCATCGCGCCTAATGTTGATGCTTTTGTTCCAGCTTGAAGGCGTGTATAGAGATCGGGCATTCTGTAAATTCCCAACGCTCCCAAGAAAAGGAATATTGCGCCAATAGTTACAAAAAAATATCCAAAATAGACTAAAAAAATTCCCATATCAAATACCTCCCTCCAAGTAACGAGCAAACGCTAATACGCCAATAAAACCTAAAACGGCATAAACCAACGAAACATCGATATAAATAAAGCGCCCAAATATGTGTGCCATATAAACCATGGCTGCAATGGCGAGTGTAGAAATAGTGTCGAGCGCCACAACGCGATCGGATGCGGTAGGTCCCTTAAAAAAACGAACCATTCCAAGCAAAAAAGCCAAAGAAATGATGGCCATGATTACTAAATTAAAATAGTCTTCGAAGAGCATATCTATTTATCAAATATTTTAATGAGCACTTTTTCGAAATCGGCAGCAATGTCTTCATAAATTGCGGCTTCGTCATGACTGGTCATGTTAAGCCAATGAATATAAAACTCATCGCCAATCAAATCAACGGTGAGTGTTCCTGGAGTTAGTGTAATGGTATTGGCCAAAACCATTTTCGCAAAGTCAGATTTTAAGGTTGTCTTGAATTTTACAATTCCCGGATTTACAGGAAGTTTAGGGTTAATTACAATTTTGGCGACTTGGATATTTGATTTTACCAAGGCGACCAAAAACACAAATGAAAATTGCAGGATGTACAAAATTCTTCGTGGGTGAAAAAGCGAAAAACCATAATGGGTAAACGAGGTAAAATTTAAGGCTGCAATGAGTCCGGTAACTATAATTCCGGTTATCAACTCTGCTGAAGCCAAGCTAACCGTATAGGAATACCATACAATCATTAAAATAAGCCAAGTGTATAAAAACCTACCCCATTTTTGTGCTTTATTTTTCATAATTAAGAACTTGATTTTACACAAGTTTGAGCAATTACTCAAACGCGAGCAAAAATAAGCCAAATATTAGGGGTAGTAAATGGGCTTATCTAATTTATAATTAATCTATGTAATTTGGGGCTTCGATTGCAGCGCATACTAAATACTTAGGAATCTAAGAATAATTTCATTTTCTGAAAAAGCTCTTGTTTCATTACCGGTTTGGTAATATACTCGTCGCAACCAAAATCAAATGCTTTTTCCATATCGCCATTGATGGCAAAAGCAGTAACCGCTATAATGGGCAACTTAGGTTTTATCAATTTGATTTGTTTTGTGGCGCTGTATCCGTCCATGATTGGCATACGTAAATCCATCAATATTAAATCAATTTGGCGTTCCGACAAAACTTCTTTCACGGCATCCTTGCCATTTTTTACCCATATAAGTTGGGCTTTTGTTTTTCGTAACAATACTTCGAGATATTGATAGTTTGTAGCAATATCTTCTGCTATTAAGACGACTCTTTCCTGAAAATCAGGAATTTCTTCGGGTTTCTTTTGTGTTTCGGGGACTGTCATTTTTTTCTTTTGAAGATAAGGGATGGTAAAATAAAACGTACTTCCGTTTCCGAACACGGATTCCACCCAAATATCTCCACCCAATTTTTTAATTAATGAATTTACGATACTTAGGCCGAGGCCGGTTCCCATTTTTTTGTTTTCTTCATTGACTTGCTGAAAACGTTCAAAAATTCGTTTCTGGTCTTCTTCTGCAATTCCGATTCCGCTGTCTTTTACAAAAAATAATAACTTAGGCGTTCCGTCGTTGTATGTTTCGTTCGGAATTTTATAGCCAAAAACGATGGTTCCTTTATCCGTAAACTTGATAGCATTGTCCACCAAATTTGAAACCACTTGCCTCAATCGCGTATCGTCAGTCAAAATTGTGGCATTCAGCTCGGGTAAGCCAGTTTCGAGTTCCAACTGTAGGTTTTTAACGATTAGGCGTTTATCATGTAAATACAACTTCTTAATATCGCCCAACAGATCGTTCAGATTGACCGGAAGCAGTTTCATATCTTGAAATCCGGCTTCTATTTTAGAAATATCGATGATGTCGTTGATGAGATTGAGCAGATGCGACCCGCTACTTTGCACTATTTCGGCAAATTGATCTTTTTCTTCCTGATCGGAGGTTTCGGCCAGCAGTTTGGTAAATCCGATAATGGTATTCATTGGAGTCCTGATTTCATGACTCATATTGGCCAAAAAGGCCGATTTTTGTCGGTCGCTTTCCTCCGCTTTCTCTTTTTCTTGTTTCAATCGAGCTTCCAACTGCTTTTGGATGTCAATATTTTCTATCTGATGCAGAAAAAAATATTCGCTATTTCCTACCTCAATTTCCGTATTGATCAGCCTGAGCCAATATCTATTTCCGTCCTTTTGAAGGCATTTAAAATCGTATCGAAATTGCTTGCTGCTGCGCACTAATATTGATTTGTACAAAAGCGAAAGTGCTTCTTTGTCTTCTTTCTGCATCAGATCGGCATAGGGAATATCGCGAATAGAGCTCCCTATTTCGAGAGGATAAGGAGTATTTGCATAGAACAAATCATTGAAATACAAAACCAAACCCGCCTGATTACTAATAAGAATCTGTTGATTTAACTTGTTTAGCACAACTGAAAACACGGATGGATCTAGTGGAACTGAGTGCATAATGATAAATGCTTTGTTGTTGGGGCTAGTCAAAGATACAATTATCCTTTAAAAAAGAAAAATTTTCTATTCGATTGCAAATAAAAAAAGAAACGCCTTCTCACAGAATACAAGCCCATTCGTTGCAGAAATCTTATCTTTGCAAAAATGGATACAGATGATTAAATCGATGACAGGATTCGGAAAGGCTTTGGTAGCTTTCCCCAACAAAAATATAACAGTAGAAATAAAAGCTTTAAACAGCAAATATTTTGATTTTACAGCCCGTATTTCTTCTGCGTACAAAGAATATGAGCCGGCAATAAGAAGCTTGCTCAACGAACTTCTGGAAAGAGGAAAAGTAGAACTTATTCTCAATTCGGAATCCAGTGCCGCCGAAGTTTCCTTTAATATCAATGAAGCTGTTGCCGAAGCCTATCTTTCTCAAATTTACGGCCTAAAAGATCGCCTGAAATTGCCCGACGACCCGAATCTTTTAAGCACAATTTTAAAACTGCCCGACGTGATGAGTTCGGCAGCCGAAGAACTTGGTGAAGCCGAATGGGCGCTTTTGGAAAACGGAATAAAGGAGGCCGCAGCCAAATTGAACAATTTTCGTTTGGCCGAAGGCCATGTTTTACAAAATGATTTTGTACAGCGCATTGCATTGATTCGTCAATATGCCGAAGATTTGGTTGCTTTTGAAGAACCGCGCATTGCTCTTTTGAAAGCGCGATTTAAAAAGAATCTAGAAAGCTTAACCGAAGACGCTTCTTACGATACCAATCGCTTTGAGCAAGAGTTGATTTATTACATCGAAAAACTGGATATTACCGAAGAAAAAGTCCGCCTTACACGCCATTTGGATTATTTTACCGAAACATTGGACGAAAAAGGCTCGAATGGGAAAAAACTAAGTTTCATTGCGCAAGAAATTGGTCGCGAAGTGAACACCATCGGATCAAAAGCCAACGATGCCGATATCCAAAAACGAGTGGTCATGATGAAAGACGAATTGGAAAAAATAAAGGAGCAGCTTTCGAATATTCTATAATATAATGGCTACTTAACACAAAAACCACCATTTATTCATGAAACCAAAAAACAAGGTATTTATCTTTTCGGCGCCATCAGGCTCAGGCAAAACAACAATTGTTCGGGCATTGCTGCGTGCCGGATTTCCTTTCTCTTTTTCGGTTTCGGCTACCAGCCGACCAAAACGAAACACCGAAACCCATGGCCAAGATTATTACTTTATCAGCCCCGAAGAGTTTAAACAAAAAATAGAAGAGCAAGCCTTTGTGGAATGGGAAGAAGTTTATGAAAATACTTTTTATGGCACACTGAAAAGCGAAATTGAACGTATCTTTTTGGAAAATAAATACCCTATTTTTGATGTTGATGTGGTTGGCGGATTGAACCTAAAACGCTATTTTGGAGAAAATGCTTTGGCGGTTTTTGTGCAAGCGCCTTCCGTCGAAATTTTGGAAAAACGCTTACGAAATCGCTCCACCGACAACGAAGCCAGCATACAAAAACGATTGGCCAAATGCAGTTACGAAACGACTTTTGCTTCCCAGTTTGATGTGATTGTAGTAAACGATATGCTCGACGAAGCAGTAGAAGAAACAAAAATGCACATTCGACAATTTATCGAAAATGAGTAATCTTCCCCATAAAATCGGTTTGTTTTTCGGGAGCTTTAACCCCATTCACATTGGACATAGTATCATTGCCAATTACATGATCGAATACAGCGATCTGGAGCAAATCTGGTTTGTGGTTTCGCCTCACAATCCTTTGAAAGAGAAAAATAATTTGCTGGACGACTTTCAACGATTCGAAATGGTGCAAATGGCCATTGCCGACGATTTTCGCTTTCGCGCTACCGATATCGAATTTCGTTTACCGCAACCTTCTTATACCATCGACACACTTACCTATTTGCACGAAAAATATCCCCAGCATCAATTTTGTTTGATTTTAGGTGGCGATAATCTGAGCAGCTTTCACAAATGGAAAAACTTCCAAACAATTTTGGACTATTACCCACTGTATGTGTATGCGCGACCGGGCTTTCTGCAGCAAGATTTTAAATACAGTGGCGAGATCCGTTTTTTTAACGCGCCTCAAATGGATATTTCAAGTAGTTTTATCCGCAGTGCAATCAAAGACGGAAAAGATGTCCGCCATTTTCTGTCGCCACCAGTGTGGAACCATTTGAGAGAATGGCATTTTTATGAGAAATGATTGAATCGAAAACATCCTATCGCCCAACAAAACGCTTACACATCCGAAATGAGCGAATGACGTTTCGCTAAAATCAATTGAAAGCATTCTACTTTTGCCAAAAACAAACTTCTAAGCAGCACTTTTTTAATTGGCCGGAACGAATACTTCGTAGCGTTTGCATGGAGTGTTTCCAAAGTGTTCCGTTTAGTTGAATCATCAACAAAAGCCCCAAAACAATGGATTTGTTTACTGAGCCAAAGTAAACCGCAAACTAATTCCGCCGTTGGTACTCGAATTGCGGTATTGATTGGCCATATAAGGATTGTTGATGACCTGATCGTAATAAAAGCGCATAGTCATCCTTTGACTAAGCATATAATCGGCCGACAGATTCAGCGAAAACACTTTTTGACCCGACGAAACCTGATCAATATTCTGATCGATGCGTCTTAAAATTGTCCGATTATCGCGCAAAGAAAAATCGGCCTTCAAATTCAAGTCGCTGTTTACTTGTTGTTTGCTGTTGCCTCCTCCTGCACTCAAAAATTTCATTTTTACTCCCTTTATTCTATATCCAAATCCTACAACATATTCCTGACTTACGACCTCCGTAAGTTGATTGTTCACAAAACTGAGTGATAAATTTCGCGATCGTTTGATTTCCAAATTCAGCAACATATTGTTGTTCAAAGTGGCGTTTACACGAATTAAGGGACTAAATTGTTCTGAAATGGAAAGCAGAGCGATGTCGTATTTGGCATTAAAATCGTAGTTGTCGTTGTAAGCCGACGCAAATCCATTGGTTTCTTGGTATTGAATATTCGAAATATAAGAGCCAATATTGTAGGACGAACGATAGGCATGTGAAAGCGTAATATTCTTAAACCATTTTTTTAACACGGGAATATCCGAAAGTCCTTTGTATGTAATGCGCCAATTGGGCAACGGAATATTTGGAAAATACCCTAGCCGAACAGATTGAGGCGATTTGCCTGTATAGGCCGCCAAAAAAGCATTGTGAATAACATCTTGCGAAGTGAAACCATAACCGATTGGGAAACCGGTAGTGTCGTTGTACAATCCATTCCAGTTTGGATTTTCGTGTGCCAAACGATCGGCAATTTCAAAGCGATAATCGCGCATATTGCTATAGGGCTCCGAACTATTGTCTTTATTGATTTTTTTAAATGCTGTTCCTATTGTTAAATAAGACATACTAAAACTTCCTCTTTCCATGGCGGCAAACGATTCGAAGCCAAAATCATGGTCCGACCATTTGTAATAATCTTCCGAAATAGACGCCGACGTTCGCGTGGCCGAAAGCTCAATCCTAAAATCTTTTATCGGCTCCAAAGTGGCACGTAAATTCAGATCGGTGCTGAATTTGTTCAGGCTCATTTGATTTTGAGCCGAATCGGTCGAAAGCCAACCATTGACTCCGGCCTGATACCGGATGTCGTTTTCCAGACCAAAAACATAGCCCAATCCGGGAGCCATCTTCGACCAGTTTGTTCCCAACAAATCGGGTTCGGGCATAAAACCGGGCAAATAGTTTCCTCTGTTTTCGGAATAGGTTATGGATGCATCTTTCCACATCATCAAAACTTTCAAACTTTCGTTCAACACTTTTAAAGCAAGGCTTTCTTTCTTCAGGTTCTGCGGCGGTGTTTTTGTTCTGTCGGGTGGCGAAGTATTCATACCGCGCGCTGGAACACGCTGAGGACTTGTTATCTTTTTTAAATAGGGAACTTTTGAATACAAATTACTGATCCGGAAACTTCCGTTCAACTGGACAGAGCTTGAGTTTTCGATGCTATTTCCAAAACGGCTCTGAAGGCTCAATGGCGAAGCTGTCCAATGGTATTCGCTTTGATAACGCGCGGTGGCATTTACCCAGCTAAACAAAGGGATTTTGTTGATAGGTAAAGTGTAGTTCAATCCGGTATTTTGATCAAATCGATTCATCTTTCCGCCCGAATACACGCTGTTCAGGACAAAATTGCGGTAATCAATCATGTATTGATTGTCCGAACGATCTATTCTTCCTTCCGGTTCGTGGATATATGCGGCGGCATTTGCTGCATAATCTAGTTTCAGACTGCGCGTAATATCGTAGCGCAAATTATAGGCTCTGTTCCAATCGAATTGCTTGCTCCAGGTCCACCGAATTGGAATATCGCCAATGCTTTTGTTGCGCAGTCGTTTATCTTCGTACAAACGATTTACATCTGTCCTGAAAGTAAAAAGGCGCGGCTGAAGATAAAAATTGAAATCGCGTAACATCGCCCAGTTTTTCCCCTTAAATATTTTTGTTCGCTTAAATGGCTCGATGGGTTTTGGATTCAGATTCAGATTGTAGCCCAATCCGCCTCGATAGGTTTTTTTCAGGTGATATTCAATATCTATATTTCGATGAAATAGTTCAGAATAAGAATACGAAACATCAAAATTTTCGAGGTCATAAAAGTGAGCATTCGCCAAATTTGCGCCAGTTCTATCTTTGCGAACATTGATAAAATTAATGTTCTTTCGCAAACTCAAATCTTGGGCAATTCGCTGTGCCGAATCTTTTTCTGATTTGGTAGTAAAGGTATCCAAATAGGACATAAAATTTATGTCGGGGTCGAGCGGATTGAACTCAGGATTGAATTTGCTCTCAGAATAATCAAAATGCAACGGAATACGGATTCCCCACTTATCCGGCAAAAACTTACCCAATTCCAAATTTGTAGCCACATCAAGATTGGTAATATCGTCGAGCTGACGAGCATTGATGCCGCTTTCTAAACTTCCAAATCCGGCAGTGCTTTTTGCTCCCGAAACAATTATATTTCCTAAATCGGCCAGATCAACTTTGGCGCGTGCTGTTGCAGCCCATGCTGATTTATTATCGAAATCACTCAATCGCAATTCGTTAATCCAAATTTCGGCCGCTTTGGGCAATCCATCGTCCTGACTGTTCAAGGAGATTTTTTTAGGATTTCGCACACCAATCAAAATGGCTCTTACATCACTCAAACTTGGCGAGCCTTTTACGGTAATTTTATTCTTGCCATCCATTTCGGAATAAAGCACAGACGTGAGCAAACTCAAACTTTCCCGATCGGCAATATTTCTGTTCAGTTTCACATTCACCAGCCGATCCAAATCAATATCGAACCGATTGCTTTCGGGCCAAATTGCTTCCGGATCAGAAGTTCCCCAGTCGGTCAATTTCAAAGGGATTTCATATTCATAATAATTGTCGGTAAAATCGGAACCTAAACGAATAAATATGGTTAGATCGTTGTCTTCAAGTCTATCTTCGGCCTTCATTTTCTCCGCATGAACAAACATTTTAAGCCTTTTGTATCGCCTAAAATCGAAATCGACCGTTTTAAATGTGGCACGTGCATCTCCATCCAAAAGCTCGCGCGTAACAATTTGCATTGACTGTTCGTTTTGTCTTTGAAGATTTGTTGTTCCGATATTTATTTCTCTTTCAATGCCGGGAGGAATCACATAGGGAATCGGGTATCTGCTTCCGTTTTCTTCGATATTTACGGCAGCAACATCAAAAACCGTTTCGCTTTGAATGTCGTCGGCAATGTATTCGCCGGGGCTGAGCAAATCATAACGATATCGACGCCAATCGCTTCGTACCAATTCCAAAGTAGCAAAACGAAGTACTGTAGGTTCTGTAAAGCCTTTCATAAACATCCGCATAAACCGAATGGACTTGAAATCGTTTATAGCACCCACCACTTTATTTGGACTTCGGATTGGGATTTTGAACTGATACCATTTTGTAAGCACGGGATCGCCGTTTTCTTTCTCCAAACTTCCGTTTCCTTCGCGGATATCGGTGATGAAATTTTTTCCGATTTCCATATTGTCGGGATGCAAATCGATGTTGTATTGAAAATAACGTTCTGCTTCGCTAAGTGTATTGTCGTTATTGATATCTTCTGCGTCGGGCAATGTAGTAGCCAATGTAGGATAGGTTTCGTTGGTAAATTCTGAAGCCGGACTATTTCCTTCCAGTCCGTTGTATTTTTTGTAACGTTCCAAAATACTGCTGTATTTTTCGGTTTCGTCGTAATCTGTTCCTCTGAAATAATGAAAATTATCCGACGAAGGGTCTTCATTTGCTTGCGCAAAAGCGGCTGAGTTGAATCCGTAATGTGCTGCTATTTTATTTAAATACACTTCTTGAAAGAAGTTACGTTCATCGGTATCGCTCAATCCATCCAATCCAATATCTTGAAAAGGCCTGGATGCCGGTCTGTTATCAAAAGCATCGACCAGCGATTGAAGAAGCGGAACGCGTCCCCAAATGGTATTGTCAACATTTTCGATCACTTCGGAAGTTGGAAGGCCATTTTCGTAAGCTTTTCGTGAGTCGCGCAAAATATCTTCCGAAATATCGCCCAAATTGAAATACAATTGGCCACCTTGAGTGCTCGTATTTTCACTAAAAGGATCCATCATCCAAAATTCGATGTATTCGATATTGGTAGCTTCAAAATCGGAAGTTTCTATTTGGCGCATAATTCCGCCCCATCTACTTTGTGGTTGAAGAAGCTGTCCGTTGGCGTCAATCCCCGCCGAAATTCCGTTTATTCCATCTACATCGTAATTATAAAATCCCGGATGAGTTGGATAATAGGCCAAATTAAAAACGGGGATGTTACTGGGATATCCATTGGGCGTTTCTTTGGCCGGAAACACTTCTTTTTCCAAAATCTGACGCACATTGTCTTTTGATAATTCTTGTGTATTGATATTTGGTGGACGTAAGTTTCCTTGGTCGTAAAACAAAGGATCGATGATATACCAAGCTAATTTTGCGCGATTCATTCCGTAAAGTAAATCAGTTCCTACGCCGGCTTCAGGAAACATTCCGGCTTGTGTTTGACCTTGTGGTGTACTGGCCATCGCCCATTTCGAGACCATTTTTAAGTCAATGCTTGATTTTGTTCCCTCAAAATCGTCGAGATAAGAGGTTCCTGAAACGCCAATGGCACGCGAATGACCGGGAAGAAAATGAGCAAATTCTCCGTTAAAAGTAATTGTTGAAGGAGCATCGGTTTCGATAAAAGGCAGTTTATCAACCATTTTTGTTATCCAACGCGATTCTTTTTGAAAGCTTAAATCAAAACCATAAATGGTATTGTTGATAGGGTCTTCGCCAATATTTGTTTTTTGAGTGATGGGCTTTTCGCTTAAATTCAAAAATGTTCCGCCCAAATGCAGATTTTTATTCCAATCATAATCCAAATGTGTTCCCATCATTCGTTTTGTTTGCAAACTAAACGACGCATTGTTTTCCATGGAAATATTGATAGGCGTTCCTGAATTTAAAATTCCTTCGTTGATAATCCGAACACGCCCCAGTGTATAATCGACGGTATAATCTACATTTTCTACCAGTGGAATTCCTCCGGCAGTTACTTTTACTGATCCTTGAGGCACATTGAGTGCATTCAAAGCAATTTCGGAGCCTGTTGAAGATTTATAAGAACCGTTGAGCGTAAATTTATTTTTTGCCGGATATTGTTGTGCGCCCGATTTGGTTAAGGTGTAAAGCGAGTCGTAACAATATTTGTCGGCTAAAACGGGATCGTTCAGTTGTGCGCGTAAATATTGACCAAAAGGTTCGAGAACCGGAAAAAAGACTCGCCCGTTCGAAGCTTGAATGGTTCCTCCATTTAAAGCCGCTTGATCGATAAAATCGAAAATTCCGTCGGCAGCAATATTGAGTTGCTGATCGAGGCGATCGAGTTTTAAAACTTCCAGGAGATTCACTCCTTTTACTGTTTCCGGACCTTCCGATAAATATGCTTTTGGAACGCCATCCGTTCCTCCGCTATAAAAAATATTTAGAATAAAATTTTCTTTATTGATTTGATAGGCGCCAATAGGATACACATTTTTCATCATCAACTTCCATAAATTGATTCGGGTATTGGTAGCCGTACTTTTAATCAGTTTTACGATGAGCGAATTGGGAGCCACAATTCCCTGATCGGAAAATTCGCCCACTTGATAAATTTTTTGATCGCCAATGACCGTATATTGAAAAGAAACCGCCAAAACCTGATCTGGATTTAGTCGTGTATTGAGCGAAATAAATCCCAGTTTACGATTCAATGTGTATTCTGATGGGTTCAGTTTTCGCGCCAGTTCCACTTTTTCATAATCGATACCCGAAACAAGATTTAGATTTCCGCCTTGCAAATAAGTAGTGATGTTGCTGATGTTCCGAACTTGACTGCTATCGATAACCGATTTCAGATTGTTCACTTCGTTGTAGGGCAAATAACTCGCCGTGACAGCACTAAACAAGGGATTGTATGGTTTTTTTTCGCCCAAATCTTGCAATGCCAGAATATTTCTGTTTTCGGTAAGCGGCGCGCCAATATTGGTAAGCCAAACTTCTATTTTTGTAATGTTTATATTTGAGTTGACGATAGGCAATTCGGCGAGGGCACGTTCATAATTATCGCAAAAATACTGCGCCAGAAAAAAGTGTCTGTTTTCTTCATATTCGTCGATACGAATATTAAAATCGTTTTTTTGTCCACCGCCCTGAACAGTAATGGAAGATGTTTGGCTTTTTTGTTCCGAAAAAATACTGGTAACCGTTAGTTTTCCAAATTTAAGTTTCGATTTCACCCCAAATAAACTTTGGCTTCCTCGAATCAATGTACTCGTGAGCGGAAGGTTTACATCGCCGGCTTCAATCAATTGAATAATTTCATCTTCTTTGCCTTCGTATTTGATTTTTAGCTTGTTTTCAAAATCGAAAGTGGCTTCTGTATTGTAATTGACTTTAAACTCTATTTTATCTCCAATTTTGGCTAAAACATTCAGTTGAATTTTTTGTTGGAAATCAAAATTCGTCGTGCTTTGTTGGCGAACATTTAAAGCCGGATCTTCGTGCTTATTGTTTACCACGCCAAACAGCAATTCGGCCGAACCTTGAGGGCGAATATCAATCGTATTGCTTCCAAAAATGCGCTCGAAAGCCTCTCCTCCAATATGAATGCCCGGAATTCCTCCTTGCTGTCCGGGATCCAATCGCTCTTTCGACCGTTTGTTCCAATAGTCGTGCAACGCCTGACTGGCCTCCATTTTGCGATATTCGTCCAAGTCGAGTTGTTGACTGGGTCTATAATTCAAATCGCCCATTTTGCTGGTGAAAATATATTTTCCCGTCGATGGATCGTAAACAAATGTATTTTTTAGATTTTTTGGATCGCGCAAATAAAAAGGACTTTGAGGTCTTGCCCCAAAATAAAGAACACTTTTGTCGGGCGGAATGGGATATCTCAGCACAGAAGTATCCGGGCTTGCGCTTTGATCTTGAATTTCGGGCGAAAATAAAACCAATTTTTTATCGATCAATGCAATTTCCTTTGGTTTAGCCATCAGCAAATAGCTCAATACCACTGAAAAAGCAAGAAGGAATACAAATTTTAGTATCGGTGTTTTCGACTTCAGTTTCAAGATAATTCCAATATTAAATGCTCGATCTCGACAATAGCAATTTTTTAAATCAATTTAAGGACTTCCTTGATTAGTTGTTCAACACGTTCCATTCCCGGATTCGCTTTCAATACTTTATCAATTCCTTTTTCTGCAACTTGTTTAGAGAAACCCAACACAACCAATCCTGATAACGCTTCTTCTTTCAGGCTATTGTGTGCAAAAGATAATATACTACTCGCATCACCCGAAATATCCAGCTTTCCTTTTAGGTCAACAATGATGCGTTGGGCCGATTTAAGACCAATTCCTTTTACCGATTTTAAAATCGCCACATCGCCACGCGCAATAGCGTCAATAACTTCGTTGGGATTTAAGGCCGACAATATCATACGAGCTGTTGACGCGCCTACTCCGGAAACGCTGAGCAGATTCCGAAAAACATTGCGTTCGAAAGTATCCTTAAATCCATATAAAATCTGAGCATCTTCTCTCACAATAAGATGTGTAAAAAGTTTACAATTTTCGTCTTTGGGCAAGGCCGAATAAGTGTGAAGCGAAATGTGTACAAAATACCCCACACCATGGCATTCAATTACCGCAAAGGCGGGATTTTTTTCGATTAATTTTCCGTTTAAATAGTCGTACATCCTTTAGAATTTTTGTCTCTATTTGGAGGTAAAAATACAAATTAAATGATTGAATTGACCAGCTAAATGAACGCCTTAAGAATACAAAAGAAATTAGGAAACCAATTTTTTTCAATGCTACGGAATCGCCTTGGGTTGGATTCGTTTCGAATCTAAAAAAACCTATTGTTAGTTAAAAAAACTGAGCTAATAGTTTAAAATTTCTGTTATAAGTTTCACATTAATCATCAGGCAATCATTCAAAGTAGTTATCTTTGCAAAAAAAACAAGTACTACCATAAAAATTTTATCATGGATAATTTATTTAAAAAAAACGCTTTGGAATATCATAGCGAAGGAAGACCAGGGAAAATTGAAGTAATTCCAACAAAATCCCATGCAACACAGCGCGATTTATCGCTGGCCTATTCGCCCGGTGTTGCAGAGCCTTGTTTAGAAATTCAGAAGAATCCGGAAGATGTGTATAAATACACAGCAAAAGGAAATTTAGTTGCCGTAATATCGAATGGTACGGCTGTTTTAGGCTTGGGCGATATAGGAACAGAAGCCGGAAAACCCGTTATGGAAGGCAAAGGATTGCTTTTCAAAATCTATGCTGATATTGATGTTTTTGATATCGAAGTGGATACAAAAGACATCGATAAATTTGTTGAAACCGTAAAGATGATCGCTCCAACATTTGGAGGAATAAATCTGGAAGACATCAAAGCGCCGGAATGTTTTGAGATAGAGCGTAGATTGAAGGAAGAGTTAAACATTCCGTTGATGCACGACGATCAACACGGAACTGCTATCATTTCTTCAGCCGGATTGCTCAACGCTGCCGAGGTGACTGGGAAAAAGCTTGAAGACTTAATCGTTGTAGTAAACGGAGCAGGCGCTTCAGCCATTTCATGCACTCGGCTATATAAAAAATTGGGAGTTCGTCCCGAAAACATTGTGATGGTTGATAGCAAAGGCGTTATTCGTAATGACAGACCAAACTTAAGTATAGAAAAATTGGAATTTGCAACCAGCCGAGATTTACACGCTTTAGCGGATGCTGTTGTAGGAGCCGATTTATTTCTAGGCTTATCCGTGGCGGGCGTTTTGAAGCCCGAAATGCTAAAGACCATGGCAAAAAACCCCATTGTTTTTGCTTTGGCAAATCCAAATCCCGAAATTGCCTACGATGACGCAAAAGCCACGCGTAACGATGTGATTATTGCTACCGGAAGATCGGATTATCCCAACCAAATCAACAATGTTTTAGGCTTTCCTTATATTTTTAGAGGTGCCTTAGACGTTCGAGCAAGTGGAATAAACGAAGAAATGAAATTGGCCGCCGCATACGCCCTGGCTGCTTTGGCCAAAGAGCCAGTTCCAGAAGAAGTAAATCAAGCTTTTCAAAGCGGAAATCTTACTTTTGGCCCCGATTATCTTATACCAAAACCTACCGATCCTCGTTTGATAACAACTGTTGCTCCGGCTGTTGCTAGAGCAGCCATGGAAAGCGGAATTGCAAAAAAACCAATCAAGGATTGGGATGCGTATAAAAATTCTTTACAAACGCGCTTAGGTATTGGCAATCCGCTAATCAGCCAAATAAAAGCCAAAGCTCAAAATGCGAAAAAAAGAATCGTTTTTGTAGATGCTGAAAATTACAAAATCCTGAAAGCTTCAGAAATAATTGTGAATGAAGAACTTGCAGTGCCCGTTTTATTGGGAAACAAAGAAAAAATTGCCGAGATTGCCCACGAAAATAATTTAGATATTAGCAGTATCGAAATTATTGATCCAAAAGCAAATGAGCAACAAAATCTACGACTTCAATTTGCAGAGTTGCTTTTTGAAAAAAGAAAAAGAAAAGGATTGACCATAGAAGACGCACTGAATCAAATGGCACAACGATCTTATTTTGCTTCGGCAATGGTTCAGTCGGGCATGGCCGATGGTTTAGTATCTGGACACACCAAGAATTATCCTGAAGCAATTCGCCCGGTTTTACAAGTTATCGGCCGCGCTGATAATACCAATATTGTATCGGGAATGTATATTTTTCTGACGAAAAAAGGACCGTTATTTTTGGCCGATACCACTGTAAATAAAAACCCAACCGTTGATCAACTGATCGAAATTACACTACAAACAGCAGCCTCTGTACGTCAGTTTGGGATTGAGCCACGCATCGCACTATTGTCGTACTCCAACTTTGGATCAAATCAGGGATTTTCGCCAACCAGCATGCGCGATGTGGCTGCATATTTGCATAAAAACCATCCTGATTTGATTGTTGATGGCGAATTACAAGCTAATTTTGCTTTGGATGAAAATCTGTTAAGAGAGCGATTCCCATTTTCAAAATTAGCAGAGAAAGGTGCCAATGTGCTTATTTTCCCTAATTTATCGTCCGGAAACATTGCATACAAAATACTGCAATCTTCTACTGATTATAAGGTAATTGGCCCTATTTTGAACGGTTTTAGGAAATCGGCTCATGTTTTGCAATTAAG
>DYSK01000112.1 GCA_020718315.1 Draconibacterium orientale | reverse complement strand
CAGCGATAGAAAAAAACCATTTTTAGAAAAAAATTATCCTCCAATCGAATTAAATCGCCCGGAATGGTTGCTCGTTCCGCTTCTTGGCTTGTTTTTTAGACTCTGCTCTATGGATTGCTTCGTTCCCAATGTTCTTACATTAAAAGCAATTTCGGAAAACAAACAAGGCATCACATCCCCGTTTGCGGTCAAGCGTAGCCGATTGCAATTCTTGCAATCGCCACCATCACCGCCTTCAACTTTCGAGAATGAGCCCGATTCTAAATCCATTTCGTGGATATATCTTATTTCGAGCTGATTGGCAGCACAAAATTCGGCCACAGAAACGGCGTCAGGTTCAAGGTTTGATTTTTTTATAACACAATTTATTTTTATAGGGAAAAGTTTAGCTTCTTTTGCTGCTGCGATCCCAGCCAAAACATCTTCCAGGTTTCCAACTCTGGTAATTTCCCTAAATCTTTGTGGGTTCATGCTGTCTAAACTGATGTTCACGCGCATCAAACCTGCATCTTTTAGTTGTTTGGCATATTTTGGCAATAGAGTGCCATTGGTGGTCATGGATAAATCCTTTATTCCTTCAATGGCAGCAAGTTTCTTTACCAATTCAACGATATCATGACGAACCAATGGCTCACCACCCGTAATTCGAACTTTATCAACTCCATCAGCAACCGCATTTTTTGTGAAATCAACAATTTCTTCAAAACTAAGTATATGATTGTGAGGCATCAATGGTACTCCTTCGGCAGGCATACAATATACACAACGGAGGTTGCAGCGATCCGTTACAGAGATTCTTAAATAGTTAATTTTTCGGTTAAATCTGTCGTACATCAATCAGTGTTCCTTTTTTTAATGTGCTTTCGCCAATCTGAAGAGCTATCATTCCATCTGCCTGAACATAGGAATGAATATGTGCCGAGCCATTGTAGTCGACAGGAATTACTTCTCCCGAATCACTAAAATAGACGGGAAAATAAGATTTTCGTTTCGTATTTTTGCGGCTAAAATCAATTCCAATGGGCATTTTTAGGGGAGTAGGCCGAAAGTAGTGTCCCATCAATGCGTAAAGAAACGGTTTTACCAATAATTCAAATTGGACGAAAGAGGAAACCGGATTGCCTGGAAGTCCGAAAAAGAACTGTTTTTCTTTTTTTCCAAAAACGGTCGGCCTTCCCGGCTGAACGGCAATACTTCGGAACAAAATACGGATGCCGTTTTCTTCCAAAATGGAAGGGACAAAATCAAATTCACCCATCGAAACGCCACCTGAAAGCAAAATGATATCGCTTTCTTTTAAACCTTCTTCCAACATTTGGCGTGTCGATTCGGGCGAGTCTTTGGCAATGCCAATATAGCGACCCGCAATTCCAAGTTGGCTCAGTTGGGCCATAATTTGCATTGCATTTGTATTTCGAATTTGGGCTGTTTGTGGCTTTACATCGGGTTCAACCAACTCATCGCCGGTAGAAATTACGGCCACTTTGGGCAGCCGATATACCTTGACAATCGTTTTGCCCACCGAAGCCAATACGGGGATTTGCGGAGTTTTTATCAAAGCCCCAATTTTTAAAACCAAATCGGAGGCTTTTAGGTCTTCACCAATTGCGCAAATATTTGAAGCGGTTTTTTCGTGAATAAATCGGATTTTCCCTTCAATTATTTGCGTATGTTCAATCATTACAATTGTGTCGGCGCCCTCAGGTATGGGTGCTCCAGTCATGATTTGGGAGCATTGATTTAAACCAATTGGAAGAGTGGGGGCTTTTCCTGCCGGAATCATCTCCAAAAGCTCCAAATCATTGGCTAAATCTTGTTTTCGACAAGCATAGCCATCTACAGCCGATTTGTTGAAAGGAGGCATATCCATATCCGAATACACATTTTCGGCCAATACTCTTCCGAGACAATTTTGAATTGGAATATCTTCCGTGTCCAACAGAAAAACAGACTGATCAATTATTTCCTTCGCGACTTCCTGTGTAACCATTGCTATTAAAATTTTGAATACAAAAGTAGAGATATCTCGCTTAGTACAAAAATAGAATCGCAATCAATATGTTTTTTTTAACATATCGCATTTGTCTTAAATAATTATGCCGGTTTGATGAGCTATATTTTAGATAGGTTCAAGTAGAATGCCTAATTTTTCTTATTTTTGAAGATTATTTTAATTGGATTCAATAGATTTTATGGAAAATTTTATCGTTTCGGCACGAAAATACAGACCTTCTACTTTTGATTCGGTGGTTGGACAAAAGGCGATTACCAATACTTTAAAAAATGCCATTCGAAATCATCATTTGGCACAGGCTTATTTATTTACCGGACCTAGAGGTGTTGGAAAAACAACATCGGCAAGAATTTTTGCCAAGACCATCAATTGTATGAACATCGATTTGGAGAACAATCCAGATATGATTGAACCTTGCAATGTGTGTGAATCGTGCCGTTCGTTTAGCGAGAATGCTTCATTTAATATTATGGAATTAGACGCCGCCTCAAACAATTCTGTTGACGATATCCGCCGATTGGTTGATCAGGTGCGAATTCCGCCTCAAGTAGGAAAGTTCAAAGTTTACATCATTGATGAGGTTCACATGCTTTCCCAGGCCGCTTTCAATGCTTTTTTGAAAACATTGGAGGAGCCGCCCGCTTATGTGAAGTTTATCTTGGCGACCACCGAAAAACATAAAATTATCCCTACCATTCTATCGCGTTGTCAGGTTTACGATTTTAAACGAATAAGCATTTCCGACATTGCTTCCTATCTTGCTTATGTAGCTGAAAAGGAAAACGTGGTTACTGAAGAGGCCGCTTTGCATCTTATCGCACAAAAAGCGGATGGAGCCATGCGTGATGCGCTTTCAATTTTTGACCAATTGGTCAGTTTTAGTTCCGGCCATGTAAGCTATCAAAGTGTGGTCGAAAATTTGCATGTTCTTGACCACGATTACTTTTTTCAGATAACAGATCAGTTTTACAATAAGAATATAACTTCTGTGTTGCTCATCTTAAATGAGATTTTCGAAAACGGATTCGATGGACAGCATTTTATCATTGGGTTGGGCGAACATTTGCGAAATTTATTAATTAGTAGCGATCCGCAAACTATTTCGTTGATGGAAACCTCTGCTGCTATTCGGGATCGATATCTCGAAAATGCAAGAAAATTTTCATCGGCATTTTTGCTGAAAGCTTTGGATCTGAATACACAATCGGATATTCATTACAAAACAAGCAACAATAAGCGTTTATTGATCGAAATTGCCCTTATGCAAATGGTTGCTATGGCAAATGGAACTTTTGAATCGATTGAGAAGGAAGAAATTCCAGCCATGCCAATTAAAAAGAAAAATGTTCAAGAGATTGCCGAACAAGCTCCAATCGAAAAAATTGTTGCGCCTCCAACATATCAAGGGGAGGAAACACGCGATGAGAAGCAGATGGAGCCCAAAACGGAACTTGAAGATAAAGTAGCAGAGCCTGTCCCTATTGTTCATTCTCAACCCATTCGGGTTCAGAAAATACCAAAAGGCTTAGGCTTGGGCATTTCGTTGAAAACAGGGGATGATACTACCGACGAACTCGGCAATCCAGATGCTTACATGTTGGGGAAAGAAAATATTGCTGACGAATATTCCCAAGAAGACGTAGATCAAGTTTTCGACAATTTTTTGGAAAATATTAAAACACAACCGAGTCTTTATGCTACTTTGAAAAGCAATAGGGCCACAGTAAAAGATGGATTTGTAATTGAACTTCAGGTATATAATGAAGCGCAAAAGATGGCATTGAATGAAGTGCTGTTCGATTTGGTTAAGCAGTTACGGATACGCCTGAATAATTATAAGTTGAAGAGTGAAATTCGAATCATCGAGAATTCGAATACTACAAAATACATGAGTCCGTCTGATAAATACAACGCGATGGAATCGAAAAATCCAAATTTGAAAAAATTAAGCAATAATTTGAGTTTAGAGTTGGATTTTTAAGTTGGAAGCCCTAAAATCTGGTAAAAGATGAATTTTAGAACATTATTAAGAACTTTAGGCCCGGGATTGCTGTATGCCGGAGCCGCTGTTGGCGTATCTCATCTGGTACAATCTACCAGAGCAGGAGCAAGTTATGGTTTTGAATTGCTCTGGGTTGTAATAGCCGCCAATGTGATCAAATATCCTTTTTTCGAATTTGCACCTCGCTATGCTACAGCTACCGGAAACTCTCTGATTGAAGGCTATCGAAAGATTGGAAAGTGGGCAGTGTGGATTTTTGTTCTGCTTACAGTGAGTACAATGTTTATTTTACAGGCTGCAGTTACGGTGGTTACTGCAGCATTGTTTGGGAATATTTTTGGAATCACGTTTAATTCTAATGCAATAGCGGCCATCATCTTGATATTTACCATGTTTGTTTTATTGAGCGGCAAGTTTTCTGCGTTGGATAAAATGATAAAAGTCATTATTATTACCCTAACAATCACCACAATAATTGCAGTCATTTCAGCTTTTGATTTAAGTCCTCGTGAGTCCGGTTCTTTTGATTGGTTTAATGCAGTAGATATTGCATTTTTAATTGCATTGGTGGGATGGATGCCAGCCCCGATTGATTTATCCACTTGGCATTCCACATGGACTGTGGCAAAAAGGAAAGAGAGCGGTCGTAAGGAAAGTTTGAAAGAATCACTCTTCGATTTCAACTTTGGCTACATTGGTACGGCCATTCTGGCGGGAGGTTTTGTAGCTTTAGGCGCTTTTGTGATGAATGGTAGTGGACAACAGTTTTCGGCAAAAGGGGGTGAATTTGCTGCTCAGCTTATTGATATGTACACCTCTTCACTCGGAAACTGGGCGTATTGGATTATTGCCATTGCGGCTTTAACTACTCTGTTTTCTACAACCATCACTGTTTTGGATGCTTATCCGCGCGTTTTGCAACCTGCAACTGAAATTTTATTTCCGGCTTTAAAACCAAAAAAAAAGACAAGTCTTTTTCCGTATTCTTTCTGGATGATTGTAACAATTGGAGGCACTTTAGCCATTTTAGTTTACTTTAGTCAATCGATGCGTTTTATGGTCGATTTGGCCACAACCATTTCCTTTGTATCGGCACCAATTCTGGCTGTTCTGAATTACAAAGCCGTTACACATCCTCAATTCCCTGTTGAAGCTAGGCCAAAAAAATGGCTTCTAATTTATGCATGGTTAGGTATTTTGTTTTTAAGTCTATTCAGTATTTTTTATTTGATATGGAGATTTTAAAAATGGACGAATCGTACAGAATCACTATTTTTAGGTATTTTAGTCAAGTTAAAATTTTGAGATTCGTTTTAAATTAATTTTGCCGTCATGGAAATCCTTATTTCAAATCTGATACCAATATTTAAGCAATCGATTATGATTACCAGTTTTGTGCTGGTTACCATGTTGATTATCGAATTTCTCAATGTTAAATCAAAAGGAAATTGGGCAAAGCGGCTAAAAGATTCTCCTTTTTTGCAATTGATTTTTGCCGCATTTATGGGTATCATTCCCGGCTGTTTGGGTACATTCACGGTTGTTTCGCTTTATGCTCACGGAATTGTGAAGTTTGCCGCTTTGGTAACGGTAATGATTGCTACTTCGGGTGACGAGGCATTTGTCATGTTTTCTATTATGCCCAAAGTGGCATTGTTGCTTCATCTTATAATCTTCTTTATTGCCATTTTTGTGGGCTGGCTGTTGATGTTGTTTGGCAAACGATTTGATTTCTTCTGCATACCTCCCGGTCACATGGTTATTCATGATCATGAAGCGGATAAAGTGTCGCTGAGAATTGAAAATATTTGGCAAAATCTCCGAAACATTACATTCACACGTGCCCTTTTAATTGGCGGAGTTGTCTTGTTTCTGTTTGCATTGCTTTCGGGTGCTTTAGGCGACAATCATAGCACTTTTAGTATGATAGACGGACAATTGCATAAATCGGCTTTTGATGAAGGCCAACATCATTTTGATTGGGGAAAAGCTACATTTATCTTGATTTCGCTGAGTGCACTTATCATATTTCTTTTTGCAAGCGAGCATTTTTTGGAAGAACACCTTTGGGGTCATGTGATTAAAAAGCATTTTCTAAAGATCTTCTTGTGGACATTTGGTGCGCTTTTGTTAGTTACTTCTTTCGATCAGTATTTGGATGTGAAGAATTGGATTTCGGATAATTTGTGGTTTGTATTAGCACTTGCTGTTTTGATTGGAGTTATTCCTGAATCCGGACCACATTTGGTTTTTGTCATTTTGTTTTTTCAAGGATATATCCCTTTTAGCATTTTATTGGCAAGCTCAATTGTTCAAGATGGTCATGGCGCTTTGCCTTTATTGGCCGAATCGCGAAAGAGTTTCTTTGTAATGAAAGCAATCAACATTTTGGTTGGTTTAATAGCCGGAGGGCTGGGCTTGCTCATTGGCTTTTAACAGTTAAGATCTTTCGATTTTATTCTGCTTAAGAAATTGAAAAAAATATTTCGGCGTAATAAAATGTTTGTATATTTGCAACGCCAAAACAATTGCGGATGTGGCGTAATTGGTAGCCGCGCTAGACTTAGGATCTAGTGCCGTGA
>DYSK01000011.1:15435-26350 GCA_020718315.1 Draconibacterium orientale | reverse complement strand
GGCAGCTTTGTTGGCAACAAATTTATGACTCGATCCGTGAAAACCGTATCGCCGAACGCCATGCTTTTGATACAAGGAATAAGGAACACCATACAAAAAACTATGCTTTGGCATGGTTTGGTGAAAAGCAGTGTCGAAAACGCCAACTTGAGGAATATTTGGCAAAAGCTCATTGATAGCATATATACCATCTAAATTCGGTGGATTGTGCAAAGGAGCCAAATCGATGGTGTCTTCCAAAGCGCTGATAACAGATTTGTTGATCCGAACACTACCTCCATAACGTTCGCCACCATGTACAACTCTATGGCCCACCGCATTTATCTCTTCCAAAGTATGAATACTTCCGTATTTTTCGCTCAGCAATACGCCCAAAATATATTCTATTCCCAGTTTGTGATCAAAAATTTCTCCTTCCAAACTCGCTTTTACGCCATCTTCGCGTTCGTGCTTTATCAACGAGCCTTTCAAACCAATTTTATCTACCAATCCCTTGGCAACCACTTGCTGGCTGGGCATTTCAAACAATTGATATTTTATCGACGAACTTCCACAATTTAAAACAATAATCTTCATATTTTCTTTCTTAACGATTTGGAGAAACAGCTCTTCCTAAAAATTGTACATTACCAGGTTTTTGGTATCTTTTTCCATCTTTGTAAAGATAAAATCCTTCGCCTACTCTTCGGCCAACCATTCCTGCCCGCACCAATCGTTTGATAAATGGAGAGGGTTTGTAGCGGATGTCGCCAAATTCATTGTATAAATTATCCATCCATTTTAGTAATTTATCCAAGCCAATGGTGTCGGCCATTTCGAAAGGTCCGGTAAGCAGTCCGGTTGTACTTTTGATTGTTTTGTCAATCTGAACAACATCGGCAACGCCTTCCAATAAGATAGCGCATGCTTCATTGATGAGTGGAACAATCATTCGGGTACTTATATTTCCGGGCGATTCTTGAACTTCGATCAGTTCCCGTTCAACCATTTTCAGAAATTTGCCAATGCAACTGAACGACTCGTCGGAGGTTTGGTAAGTCCGAACTACTTCCACTACTTTCACGTGGTCGAGTGGGAGGATAAAATGCATGCCAACTGCTCGTTCGGGGTGTTTCAAAATCGATGAAATTTCGGAAATGATTAGGGTGGCGGTATTGGAGGCAATGGTTGCTTTTGGCGAAACGACTTCTTCTATTTTTCGAAAAACTTCTTTTCTCTCCTGTAAACTAGTTCCTTTTTTCTTTGAATTAATGGATTCTATCACAATGTTGCAGCCCTTGAGAATACTGTAATCGGCCGATCCATGAATTCTACTCAACATGGCTCTTTTCTCGCCTTGTGTTAGTCCCCATCTGTTTATTTTGTCGTCCAATTGTTTTTCGATACGTACCAATACGGTCTGAACGCGTTCTTCGCTAATATCTACAAAAACAACTTCCAATCCTTTTCGGGCAGCCAATCTGATAATTTCTTGCCCTGTGGTTCCTGCACCTACAACGCCAACTTTCTGAAGTCCACCTTCTTTAATTATTTTTTTTCCTAGAGCAAAATCTTCTAATCTTTCTGTCATCGTTCTTGTTTTTAAGATTTTTTTGCAGCAGCTTGCAATGAAGTTATTGCAATCATATTTATGATATCATCTACAGAGCATCCACGCGACAAGTCGTTGATTGGAGCAGCCAATCCTTGTAAAACAGGACCCACGGCTTCGGCGCCTGCCAGACGTTCTACCAATTTGTATGCGATGTTTCCAGCTTCTAAGGTAGGAAAAACCAATACGTTTGCATAGCCGGCAATATCACTTCCGGGCGCTTTTTTACTTCCGATGGCTGGCACAATGGCGGCATCGGCTTGCAATTCGCCGTCGAATTGAAATTGAGGTGCCATTTTTTGAGCCAGAGCGGTAGCCTGAATCACTTTGTCAACCATTTCATGTTTTGCGCTGCCTTTGGTAGAAAAGCTCAACATGGCAACGCGTGGTTGCATATTGGCGATTGCTTTGGTAGTATAGGCAGTAGAAACAGCTATTTGAGCCAATTCTTCTGCGGTAGGATTTGGATGAACAGCACAATCAGCGAAAACCATCATGCCGTAATCGCCAAAGTTTTTATCTTTCAGAAGCATGAAGAATGCTCCTGAGACTACACTAATTCCGGGAAGTGTTTTTACAATTTGAAAAGCCGGACGCAATACATCGCCGGTTGTGTTTTGTGCTCCGGCAACTTCGCCATCGACATCTCCATTCTTCACTAGGAGCGTTGCCAGATAGAGCGGGTCTTCTACCAAGGCTTCGGCTTGAGCTCTGTTTTCCAGTTTCTTACCACGTATTGTAACCAAAAGTTCGACATATTTTTCCTTTTCAGGATTGTTTTTTGGGTCAATCACCTTGGCTTTGTCAAGGTTTTTGAGTCCCAATTTTTGAGACAGGGATTTTATTTCGCTCACATTGCCAAGCAAAGTAAGCTCTGCCAATCCTTCGGCCAATACAAAATCGGCGGCCTTCAATGTTCTTTCTTCTGTTCCTTCGGGTAATACAATGCGAGATTGCACTTTTTTTGCTTTCTCTCGGATTCCTTTTGTGAATTCCATCGTTATTAAATTTCTTGAAATGTTATATAAATATCTGTGATATAGCTCTTTGTAATTTATTTCTGATTTTGCAAAGGTACATTTATTTTCTTTCGTTGTTATTTGAATAGCAAGGAAATTTTGGAAATAAATGTTCTTTGAGCTCTTTGCCGGCGATTACCGAAAAATAAAACCTTGTTTAAAAGGATCTTTCGGGTCAAAGAAAAATTCGTGTTTTCCTGTAAAATAGGCTTCGCCGCTCACTCTGGGAATCACTGCATCGAAATTACCAAAGCGGACTTGTTCAACAACCGCTACATCCATCACAGAACCGACAATGCTTTCGATCCGGATCGATTGTCCAATATTTATTTCGCATTTGGCAAAATGCAAGGCGGCACGTGCGCTTACTCCTGAGCCCGTTGCGCTTCGGTCGAGTTCGCCATTGGCAAAAATGCAGGTGTTTTTGCTGTGGTGTTTTTCATTATCGGCTTTGCCAATAAAAATAGTTCCATACAAGAAGCTTAAATCATCTTCAAAAGGATGTTGAATTTTGATCTGTTCACCAATAGTCAGCTTAATTTTTCTGCCCCAGTCGATTTGTTGTAAATAATTTTTGGAATTCATGTCCAATCCAATGGACGATGCTTCTACAAAAGCATAAAAAGCGCCTCCAAAGGCGATATCGAAATGAACTTCTCCAATTTCTTCCACAAAAATAGTTTGGTCAAGAGCATATACGAAAGAAGGAACATTCAGAAAACTAGCTTTTTGAACGACACCGTTTTCTCTATACGCTTGGGCGATAATCTTTCCCGGCGGAGCATCAATGATGAGTTGAGGCGTGATTCCTTGCTTTTGAATCAGTCCGGTGTCTAAAACCAGTTTTACTAGAGCAATGATGGCGTGGCCACACATGGTTGAATATCCTTCGTTGTGCAAAAAAAATGTCCCAAAATCGGCGTCGGCTGTTTGGGGCTCGGTGATCACAGCTCCATACATATCGGCATGGCCACGTGGTTCCCATAGGAGTCCTTTTCGAATAAAATCCAAATTTTCTTTAAAATAGCGACGTTTGGCCAAGATTCCTTTCCCTTTTATTTCGGGCAAGCCATCTACCAGTACACGCAAAGGCTCTCCTCCAGTGTGCAGATCGATGGTTTTTATTTTTAGCCAATTGTCTGGGATTTCCCAATTTGGATTTGTGTTCATTTTTTGTTTTTTTCAAAATTAACTTTTTCTTTCGAATGATGCTTTATCCGGTTTGTGTATTTTAGCCCATAAAATTACTGTTGAGAAAACCGAATGTTTTATCTTTGGCAAAAAATAGCTTGAGGCAAGTCCCGGAAACATCTGAAACGAGCCATGCGGAAATATTCCACGCACAAGAGGAAGACTGTCCATGGCGAGCAACATCGGCGATTGAAAATCAAATTATAAACGGAAGAAACATCCATGACAAAACAACTTTGACGCACAGGAAAATGATTATCTTGGATGTTCTGCCGAAGGCATCCCTTCGGGGCATATAGCAGAAATATAAAATAGTAAACAGATGAAAAAGGTCGATTTATTTATCTTGAAAACCTATATTGGCCCACTTATCATGACCTTTTTTATTGCATTATTTATTTTATTGATGCAGTTTTTGTGGTTGTATCTCGACGATTTGGTTGGAAAAGGACTCGAAGTGAAGGTTTTGGTAGAACTGCTTTTTTATGCCTCTTCTACTTTTGTTCCAATGGCATTGCCTCTGGCCATTTTACTTTCTTCTTTGATGACTTTTGGAAATCTGGGCGAGCATTACGAATTGGTTGCACTAAAATCGTCGGGTATTTCGTTGAAACGCTTGATGCGGCCTTTGGTTATTTTATCCGTCCTGATCAGTATTGCAGCCTTTTTGTTTTCAGATTTTATTTTGCCGGTGGCGAATCTGAAATTCAGGTCTTTACTCTATGATGTTCAACATCAAAAATTGGCATTTAAGATCAAAGAAGGTATTTTTAATCGCGATTTGGGCAATTATATTCTCAGGATTGGATCAAGAGAAACCGACGGTGTCGGAATAAATCAGGTGATGATTTACGATCATTCGCAAAAATATGGGAATACAAAACTAACGACTGCTCAAAGCGGATTGATGGAGCAAACTCCCAATGGAAGCGCAATTTTGTTTACTCTCTACAATGGTGTAAATTATGAAGAAAAGATTGACCAGCAAAACTTTCGAATTACACGACCATTTCAAAGATTGGAATTTCAGGAAGAGCAAATTCGGTTTTCGCTCGACAATGGTTTGAGTAGGACAGATGAAAATTTGTTTAAATCGAGTTATCACATGATGAACTTGGCACAATTGAGTACATCGAAGGATTCTTTGGAACGGGATTTAATACGTAAAAAGAAGTATTTCTCATTGGGGCTTCAGAACCGACTGACACAGTATCAAAAGCTTGATTCCGCACGTGTAAGTAGTTATAAAGCATTGGTGGACACCAATAAGCTGGCTTACAATAGTTTGTTGTTTCACATGGATATAAAGATTCGAAAAAAAGCCATTGAAAAAGCCTTGGAAGCTACCCGAAATGCAAAAGAAAATGTGGTGAACCAGAAAAAAGATTTAGACAATCGTATTGAGCAAATTCGCAAACATTCGGTTGCTTACCACAAGAAATTCACCTTGTCATTTGCTTGTTTAATTTTATTTTTTGTTGGAGCGCCATTGGGAGCAATCATTCGAAAAGGAGGCTTGGGGTTGCCGGTAGTGATGTCGACCTTGTTCTTTGTGCTGTACCATGTTTTATCGATGATTGGGGAGCGTTCGGCTGTTGCCGGCAGTATTTCTGTTTTTTCGGGAATGTGGATTGCTTCATTTGTCTTTTTGCCTTTGGGTGTTTTTCTTACTTTAAAAGCTACTTCAGACGCGCCTTTGTTTGATACAGAAACCTACAAACGCTTTTTTGAAAAAATTCAAAAACTCTTTTCCTGAAAAAAGAATAAATTTTAATTTCCCCAACTTTCCCTATCCAGGCTACGGTATTGAATGGCTTCGGCTAAGTGATGATTTTGAATAGAGGGCGATGATTCCAAATCGGCGATAGTGCGGGCAACTTTTAAAATACGGTCGTAGGCTCGAGCCGACAGTTGAAGTTTTTCCATTGCGTTTTTTAGGAGAAGGTGGCCTTCTTTTTCCAGTTGACAATATTGTTGCATCATTTTTGAATTCATTTGGGCATTGGCATGAATGGTTGGAAATTGATGAAAGCGGGTTTCTTGAATGATACGTGCTTTGATAACGCGCGATCTAACGGCTTCACTTTTTTCGGACATGGCCGATTCGGCTAGATCGCGGAATGGAACCGGCACCACTTCAACTTGAATATCGATGCGGTCGAGCAATGGGCCGGAGATTCTGTTTAAATATTTTTTTACTACTCCGGGAGCGCAAACACATTCTTTTTCGGGATGGTTGTAATACCCGCATGGGCATGGGTTCATGGCTGCAACAAGCATGAAATTTGACGGATATTCGATGCTTATTTTTGAACGTGAAATGCGTACTTTTCTGTCTTCCATGGGCTGTCGCATCACTTCCAATACGGTGCGTTTAAATTCGGGCAATTCGTCTAAAAACAAGACTCCATTTTGAGCCAGACTAATTTCGCCCGGACTAGGAAAGCTTCCGCCGCCAACCAAGCCCGCATCCGAAATTGTATGATGTGGCGAACGGAACGGACGAATAGAAATCAAGGCGTTGGAACTTCCTAGATTTCCGGCTACCGAATGAATTTTGGTGGTTTCTAAGGCTTCGCTTAGGCTCAATGGAGGGAGAATGCTCGGAATGCGTTTTGCCAGCATGGTTTTTCCTGCGCCGGGAGGACCAATAAAAATGACATTGTGCGAGCCTGCTGCCGCTATTTCCAAAGCTCTTTTGATGTTTTCTTGACCTTTTACATCTTCAAAATCGAATTCGAAATTATTTAAGTGCGAAAAAAATTCTTCTCTTGTATCTACCAGGGTGAGTTCAGGTGTTTTTTTATCATTAAAAAAATCAATGACTTCCGAAATGTTTTCAATTCCATATACGTCGAGTTTGTTAACGATAGCCGCTTCACGTGCATTTTGAATAGGAAGAATAAATCCTTTAAACCCTTCTTCGCGTGCACGAATGGCTATGGGCAATGCTCCTTTTATTGGCTGTAAACCGCCATCAAGCGAAAGTTCGCCCATGATTATATATTCCCCAATGCGATTGTTTTTTATTTGACCGGAAGCTGCCAAAATGCCAATTGCAATGGTTAGATCGTAGGCCGAACCTTCTTTTCGGATATCGGCAGGTGCCATATTGATCACAATTTTTTTACCGGGAATTTTGTATCCTATATGTTTTAAAGCGGCTTCAATACGTTGATGGCTTTCTTTTACTGCATTGTCGGGCAAGCCAACCAGAAACCAGTTGATTCCCTGATCTACACTTACTTCAACAGTAATGGTAATCGCATCAACACCAATAAGTGTACTGCCATAGGTTTTAACTAACATAGTGCTTTTATATTGATTATGTGATCCTTTTTTCAGGCTTGCTTGCTAAATTTAGCAGTAAACCAAAATTGTGTTCCTTGTTCGGGTTTGCTCGTGAAATCGAGTGTTCCGCCTAGCAACTGGGCGAGATTTTTTGCTACAACCAATCCTAAACCGCTTCCACCGTATTTTTTTGTGATATTTTGATTCAGTTGAGAAAATGGTCGGAACAAATCGCCTTGTTCATCCTCGGCAATGCCAATTCCATTGTCGTGTACACAAGTTTTGATTAGACAATAATGGGGAGTGTTTTCAATGATTTCTACTTTAATTTGAATCAATCCATTGGTCGTAAATTTATTTGCATTTCCAATCAGATTGAGCAAAATCTGTTTATATCGTAAGGAATCGCCCAAAATGATCTCGGGAATAAAAGGGTCGATTTCTATTTCCACGGTATTGGATTGCGATTTGCAGAGTATTTTGTTTGCTTTAATAACTTGTTCGAGTTCGGCACGAAGATGAAGGGGTTCGTGTACAATTTTTAAGGCAAAGGATTCCATTTTGCTGAGGTCGAGCAAATCGTTCAGCAGATTGTGCATGTGATTGGCCGAAAAACCAATCATTTCCATCCGCTCGGTCCATTCGGGGTTCAACTCGTTTGCATCCATCAGGTCGATGATGCCAATGATTGCACTGAGTGGGTTTCTAATTTCATGGCTTATTTTGGCCAGGAATAGCATTTTTTCTTCCTTTGCTTTGATGGCTTCTTCTTTGGCAATGGCCAGTTCAATTCGTGATTTTTCTAACTGAAGAAACACTTTTACTTTGGATTCTAGAATTTCCAAATTAACGGGTTTCACAATATAATCTACCGCTCCGGTTTTATAGCCTCTAAAAATGCTGTGATCGTCGAAATAGACTGCCGAAATAAAAATGATAGGTGTAAAAACGTTTCTATTTCCTTTGTGAATGAGCGAGGCCAATTCGAATCCATTCATTTCGGGCATGTGTACATCCAAAATCAACAGAGCAAAATCATATTTTTGAGTAAGCTCATAAGCTTCGCGTGAACTCGTGGTGGTGTGGATTTTGGTGTCGAGGTGCTGAATAGCTCCTGTAATCCTCAAAATGTTTTCAGGAAAATCATCAACAACCAAAATGCGAGATTGTGTGGGCGTCTCCATAATTTGCATTTAAGCTTCTTCAAAGATAAATAAATTTTTCAATTATCCTAAAGTTGAACAAATTAGCGATGCATTTTGGGTACCTAAATTTTTTGTTTTTCGGCGTGCTTAAAGCGTTTATGCGACCATAAATAATTTTCAGGCGCATTGAAAATATCCTCTTCCAGCAGGCGGATATATTCCTGCATAATCCATCCTTTTTCTTTTTCTAATGGCTTTAAAGCAATAGGAATTATTTCGACGGTATATTTACTTCGGGCAATTTTTTTAACTCGCCCATAAAAAACGGGAAGATTGTATTTCATAGCATACGCTTCGGGTCCGATAAAAAACGGAACGTCAATTCCTAGAAATTTTGCGCGGTATTTGTAGTTGGCTCGCGGCGATTGATCTGCCATCAAACAGTTTACAAATTGAGTCCCTTCTTCGTTTAGTCTAGCGAGCGCACTTGATGCTTTTTTTGATGGAACCACCTTGAATCCATAGCGTTCGCGGTTTGCTACCATGAGTTTGTCGAAAATGGGATTAGTTAATGGGGAATAAGCGGCCCATGTATGCACTCCTGTAATCTTATTGTAGTAAAAAAGCCATTCCCAATTGGCCAGATGTCCGGCTACCATCATTAAACTCTTGCCGGCTTCGATTTCCTTTTGGGCTACTTCCGGATTGAGATAAATATAACGTTTCTTCAATTCATTTTCAGAAATGCTGAGCGTTTTTAGCGATTCGATGAGGAAATCGGCAAAATGACGCATGAATTTGCGCGCAATTTTTTTGTTTTGTGAAAGGCTATTGTTGGGAAAAGCAATTGCTAAATTTCTCAAAACAACTTTGCGTCGATACCGAATTACATAGTACAGTAAAACAAAAAAGAAGTCAGAAATTCGATGCAGCACCCAAAAAGGCAGTCGTGATAAAGATCTGAAAAAGGCAAAAACAAATTTATAAATCATAGGATTGTTTTTGCAAAGATAAAATTTAGTCGGCTTTGTTCAGCTTATTTCTCACTCCTTCGAGCATAGTTTCTGTGAGCTCGCCTATCCCATAATTGTATTTTAAGCCCCAATCGGCTTTGGCCACGCTATCGTCGATACTTGCAGGCCACGAATCGGCAATCGCTTGACGAAAATCGGGCTTGTAATCAATTCGAAAATCGGGGATGTGCTTTTTGATTTCCAAAGCCAATTCCTTGGGATCGAAACTTATTCCAGCTATGTTGTAACTCGAACGTAAACTTAGATTTTCTTCATCGGCTTCCATCAAATCGATGGTGGCGTTTATCGCATCTTCCATAAACATCATGGGAAGCTTTGATTCCGCCGAAAGAAAAGAAGTATAGCTGCCATTGCGCACTGCATCGAAGAATATTTCCACTGCATAGTCGGTAGTTCCTCCACCGGCTTCGGTTTTGTACGAAATCAAACCCGGATAACGAAGGCTTCTTACATCCACACCGTATCTGTTGTAGTAATATTCTATCCATCTTTCACCTGCAAGCTTGCTAATTCCATAAACGGTGTTCGGTTCGGTGATGGTAAATTGAGGCGTATTAAAGCGGGGTGTTGTGGGTCCAAAAACAGCAATTGAACTCGGCCAGAATATCTTTTTTATCGCTTCCACTTCTTTTGCAAGATCCAGAATATTTAATAATGAGCGCATATTGATATCCCAGGCTTGCATTGGAATTTTTTCGGCATTGCCCGACAATACAGCTGCTAAATGATAGATTTGTGTGATTTTATGACGAATTACAAAGTGAATGAGCCGATTGCTGTCGAGTACATCCAATATTTCGAAAGGACCGCCATTCATTACATCTTCGGGAGCTTGTTTAATGTCGGTTGCAAAAACCTGTTCGGCACCATAGCGTTTACGCAGAGCAATAACCAATTCTGATCCAATTTGTCCGGCAGCGCCAATCACTAAAATATTTTCCATAGGTAGTGTGTTTTATATTTGTTTAGTATCCATAAACTTTTCCTTCAAACTTATCGATTGGAACCTTCAGAAGTTGAACCTCTTGGAGCGAAGGTTTGCTGTAATTAAATTCTTTGGGCGAATAATGTTTCATAAATTGATGAAGTAAGTTTTGTTTTTCGTCCAAATCTTCCACAAAAACGACTTTCCCGTATGCCAATACAGATCGATATTTCATGCTCCAACTGCAAGCCACTTCTTCGTGCTGCCATCGAAGCTGATGATCGGTGCTGAAAACAACGCAAACATTGGGGTTGTTTTTGAGTATATTTATTTTTTTTCCATGTGATGCGCCATGCAACAAAAGCATATTGTCGATAAAACCAAAATTCATTGGAATTACATAAGGAGTGTTGTCCTGATCAACCATCGAGACATAGCAAACATCGCATTTAGAAATGACATCGAGTATATCGCGTGGATTTTCTAAGTTTCTACTTTTCATCTGATTGTATTTTTTTAATGCAGAGCTGCCAGTATATAATCTTTATTTCTTCTTTTTGTTTGTGCGAGCAGCTTAATTTATCGTTCTTTAGCTACGGTTGTTGATTTTTAATGAGCAAAAATACTAAAAATTGCATTTAAGAATAGCGGAATTATTATCTGATTTTGTTTGAAATAACGGAATCTTTTAATCCCTATGGGAGAACCGTCAACAAAAA
>DYSK01000011.1:0-15335 GCA_020718315.1 Draconibacterium orientale | reverse complement strand
AAGCCTGCGAATTTTCATTGCAAGCTTTTCTGACTTAGTGGAGAATAACGGAATCTTTTAATCCCTATGGGAGAACCGTCAACAAAAAAAGCCTGCGAATTTTCATTGCAAGCTTTTCTGACTTAGTGGAGAATAACGGAATCGAACCGTCGACCTTTTGACTGCCAGTCAAACGCTCTAGCCAACTGAGCTAATCCCCCAAAAGAGCAGCAAAATTAGTAAATATTTCTTAAGCAAACAAAATTTAAAAAAATTCCACTTTCAAATTCCGCTTCATTCTTTATGTTTTGATTTCTTTATCTTTGCTTTACGAAGCTATGCTATGAAACGTCTAAAAAATGAATCGGCCTTAAAAATACAAGCAGGAGTAAATCAGCAAGAAGCTATCAATCCTCATTTAACTGCGAAGCCATTTTTTTCTAATCGTTATTCCGCCGAATATTATGTGAATGGAATTTCAAATGGAAATCGTGCTATATTAAGTCAAGCCATCACATTGGTAGAGAGTAAGCTTTCGAGCGATCAAGAAATAGCCCAAAAGATAATAGAGGCTTGTTTGCCATTTAGTGGAAACTCCTTGAGAATTGGAATTACAGGCGTCCCGGGCGTAGGAAAAAGCACTTTTATTGAAACTTTTGGTTTTGCTTTGGTTCAAAATCATCGAAAAAAATTAGCCGTGTTGGCTATTGATCCGAGTAGTGCTCGAAGCAAAGGGAGTATATTGGGCGATAAAACCAGAATGGAAAAATTGGCTAATCATCCAATGGCTTTCATTCGTCCTTCGCCGTCCTCGGGTTCTTTGGGCGGTGTTGCTCAAAAAACGCGAGAAAGCATTATCTTGTGTGAGGCCGCCGGCTATGACCTTATTTTTGTCGAAACGGTTGGTGTTGGACAAAGCGAGACGCTTGTCCATTCCATGGTTGATTTTTTTCTTTTATTAATGTTGGCCGGTGCCGGTGATGAGCTGCAAGGAATTAAAAGAGGCATTATGGAAATGGCCGATGCCATTATCATCAACAAAGCAGATGGAGATAATATTCAAAAGGCGCATATAACACAATTGGAGTATAGCAATGCTTTGCATCTATTTCCGCCGTCACCATCCCAATGGACGCCCAAAACAGCTGTTTGTTCTTCAAAAGATGAGACTGGAATAGATGCGATCTGGAATATGATTATGGATTATCAACAATTTACTCTAAAAAATGGATATTTCGAGCAAAAACGAAATGAGCAGCAGTTTTTAATTTACAAGGCAAGCATAGAATCAAAATGGCAACAACTTTTTTATTCCGACAAAAGTATTCAGAATATGAGTAATGAGTTGAGCAAATTGATTGAAAACAAAAAAATGAGTCCCTACAATGCCGCCGAACGCTTGATGAATTATTTTATTGAAAAGAGGAATAAGAGTTAAGCTGTTGTTTCATTTTTTTCTTCCTTTTTTTCGGGGAAAAGCAAGGAAGCAATGATGCTAATTCCTAAAATAAGTAGAATCATATACAAAGATTCTACCGTACCAATCCCAAATTGCTCAAAAAGAAAATCATGGAAAAGCAATTTAAGACCAATAAATGTGAGTAATACGCCCAAGCCATATTGAAGAAAACGGAACAACTCCATAATATTGGCCACTAAAAAGAACAAAGCCCTCAATCCGAGAATAGCAAAAATATTGGAGAAGAATACAATATAGGGATCGAGTGAAATACTAAAAATAGCCGGAATACTATCCATTGCAAAGACAACATCCGAAAATTCAATGACCAATAAGACCAAAAAAAGCGGAGTTATAAAATAACGACCATTTTGTTTGATCACAAATTTTTGCCCAACGTAATCAGAAGCTACGCTAAAATATTTACTTGCAAAACGCACCATTGGATGGTTTCTTGTATCCACTTTATCGGCATCCTTTTGAAAAAATATTTTTGCGCCACTGTAAATCAAGAATCCGCCAAAAATATAGAGCACCCATGAAAACTCATGAATAAGTGCTGCCCCTGCAAAAATGAATATGAAACGCATAATTACCGCACCTAAAATTCCCCAAAACAAAACGCGATGAAAATATTGATTCCCGATTCCAAAAGCTTTGAATATCAATATCATTACAAAGATATTGTCCACAGAAAGCGCTTTTTCGATCAGATAGGCAGTAAGGTATTCCAAAGAAAGATTTTTATTATAAACCTCGCGAGCATCTTCAAAAGATAATCCGTCTATTCGAATGGGATGTCTATAAAAAACAATCCTTTCTTTCAACTCTTCAATAGTATCTAGACCATGAACTAAATGACCAAAATGACGGAAGAAAAAATAAAAGGATAAGCCCAAGCCAACCCAAAAAGCACTCATCCAAAGAGCTTCTTTCATTCCAACGGAATGTGCCTTTCGGTTAAAAATTCCCAAGTCCACAGAAAGCATCAGGAAAACAAAAATCATGTAAGCGGCAAAAAATAGAATTTCCTGAGTATTCATTAAAACGGGTTTATTTTATGATAACATCTGTTTTGCACAAAAGTACTAAATTTTTTATCTCATCCTAATCTGTAAAATCTCAAGAGTGTCTTTTTCTGTGTTGGAAAATTAAATTTTCATATTTTTGCAAACTTTTAAATTACAAAATCGAAAATGGCACAATATCAAGAATATAAAAACTTTGACCTTTCTGCTATCGCTAAAGAAATTCTGCTTCTGTGGGAAGAGAAGCAAATTTTTGATAAAAGCTTGGAAAATAGAAAAGGGAAAAACGCTTTTGTTTTTTATGAAGGCCCTCCATCAGCAAATGGCGTTCCCGGGATTCATCACGTAATGGCGCGAGCTATTAAAGATATTGTATGCCGTTATCAAACTTTAAAAGGAAACTATGTTAGTCGGAAAGCTGGTTGGGATACACATGGATTGCCGGTGGAAATTGGCGTTGAAAAAAGTTTAGGAATTACCAAAGAAGATATTGGAACAAAAATAAGCGTCGAAGATTATAACTTGGCTTGTCGCACCGAAGTTATGAAATACAAAGATCTTTGGGATGACCTAACTAAAAAAATGGGTTATTGGGTCGATTTGGACGACCCTTACATTACTTTTGACAACAAGTACATCGAAACCGTTTGGTATTTGCTCAGCAAACTGAACGAAAAAGGATTGATTTACAAAGGATATACAATTCAGCCATTTTCTCCGGCTGCAGGAACAGGATTGAGTACGCACGAATTGAATCAACCGGGTTGCTATCGCGATGTGAAAGACTCTACACTTACCGCACAATTCAAAGTAGTACGAAATGCTGACAGTGAAAGATTATTCAAAAATGCTTTTGGCGATGTGTTTTTTCTGGCGTGGACAACCACTCCCTGGACATTGCCATCCAATACAGCATTGGCTGTTGGCAAAAACATTGATTATGTTCTTGTCAAAACCTACAATCCATATACGTTCGAAAAAATTACTGTCATTTTAGGAAAAGACTTAGTAAGCAATTTCTTTCCGTTGAAAAATGCAGAGCTGAAGTTGGAAGACTATGAAGTCGGACAAAAAGCCATTCCATTCGAGATTTTTGGCGAATGCAAAGGCGTTCAACTCGAAGGATTGCGCTACGAACAACTGATGCCTTATGCTCAACCCGAAACGGGCGATGCATTTCGCGTTTTAATTGGCGATTTTGTTACCACACAAGATGGAACAGGAATAGTGCATATTGCACCCAGTTTTGGCGCCGACGACTTTCGGGTGGGCGCTCAAAATGGAATTGGCTCCCTTACCATGGTCGACAAAACCGGCCGTTTTGTTGCCGAGATGGGCGAATTTGCCGGAAGATTTGTGAAAGCCGACTATTACAACGACAACGATCCATTAAGAAATCAACCCGTTGATGTGGATATTATCGTAAAGCTGAAAAACGAAAACCGCGCTTTTAAAGCTGAAAAACACGTCCACTCTTATCCGCATTGCTGGCGGACAGATAAGCCTATTTTATATTATCCGCTGGATAGTTGGTTTATCAAAACCACCGCTATGAAAGATCGCATGATAGAACTAAATAAAACCATCAATTGGAAGCCGGCTTCAACCGGAACCGGACGCTTTGGAAATTGGTTGGAAAATTTGGTAGATTGGAATTTGAGCCGTTCTCGCTTTTGGGGAATTCCATTGCCTATTTGGCGAACAGAAGATCAAGCAGAACAAATTTTTATCGGCTCCGCCGAAGAATTAAAAAAAGAAATTGAAAAGGCTGTTTCTGCCGGTTTGATGAACGAAAACCCAATGGCCAATTTTGTGCCGGGCGATATGTCGAAAGAAAACTATGCTTCTTTCGATTTCCATCGACCTTATGTAGATAAAATCGTGCTCGTTTCGCCTAGTGGAAAACCCATGTTTCGCGAACCCGATTTGATTGATGTGTGGTTTGATAGCGGTTCGATGCCTTATGCACAATGGCATTTTCCTTTCGAAAATCAAGAAAAAATAAATTCTTTTTTTCCGGCCGATTTTATTGCAGAAGGAGTAGATCAAACACGTGGATGGTTTTTTACCTTGCATGCCATTGCTTCGATGGTGTTTGATAAGGTTGCATTTAAAAATGTGGTTTCCAACGGTTTGGTTCTCGACAAAAATGGAAATAAAATGTCGAAACGATTGGGAAATGCGGTCGACCCTTTCGAAACACTCGAAAAATATGGTGCCGACGCCACGCGCTGGTATATGATTACCAATGCACAACCATGGGACAATTTGAAATTCGACCTGAGTGGAATTGAGGAAGTTCGACGTAAATTTTTTGGGACACTTTACAATACATACGCCTTCTTTGCTTTATATGCCAATATTGACGGATTTACTTACGCCGAAAAAGACGTGGTGCAGGAAGCTCGCCCGGAAATAGACCGATGGGTTTTGTCTGAGTTGAATAGTTTGATTCTGACTGTTGATGCTGCATATGCCGATTATGAACCTACGCGAGCCGGAAGAGCGATTGCTCTTTTTGTAAGCGAACATTTGAGCAATTGGTTTGTCCGATTGAGCCGTCGCCGCTTTTGGAAAGGCGACTACAGCGAAGATAAAATTTCCGCTTACCAAACGCTTTACACTTGTTTGGAAACGGTTGCTCAATTGAGTTCTCCCATTGCGCCTTTTTACAGCGATAAACTATTTATGGATTTAAACAAAGTGAGCCAAAAACACACTATAGAATCCGTGCATTTAAGCAATATGCCGGTGGCAAAACCGCAATGGATTGACCCTGATTTGGAGGAACGCATGGAAATGGCACAAGAATTTAGCTCGATGGTTTTATCATTAAGGAAAAAACACAATCTGAGAGTTCGTCAGCCATTGAACAAACTCATGATTCCTGTCAACAGTGAAAAACTGAAAGAGCAAATCAACCTGGTCAAAGACCTCATTCTATCCGAAGTCAATGTAAAGGCTTTGGAATTTATGGCTGAAGATTCCGCTCTTTTGGTAAAAAAAATCAAAGCGAATTTCAAAACACTTGGTCCGAAATACGGAAAACTGATGAAGCAAATGGCGGCGGCTATCGAAGAAATGAATCAGAAAGAAATCAATCAATTGGAAAGCAACGGTCGCTTTTCTTTGCCAGTAAATGGAGAACGAATAGAAATAAATCTGGAGGATGCAGAGGTTACAACACAAGACATACCTGGTTGGCTGATAGCTACTTCTGGCATCTATACAGTTGCTTTGGATACCACGCTCACAGAAGATTTAATTTCTGAAGGCAAAGCCCGCGATTTGATCAATAAGATTCAAAGTTTGCGAAAAGAAAAGGGATTTGAGGTGACAGATAAAATTTCCCTCATCATCCAAAAACATCCTGATTTTGATGCTGCAATTGAAAAGAATTATTTATATATTTGCTCAGAAACATTAGCTGAGTCCATAGAGTTTTCGAACCAAATGAAAGACGATTCAGACAGTATTGAATTGACTGAATCGATTTCGTTATTGATCGAATTGAAGAAAGTGTAAAAAGAATTATTACTAAATAAATATAGAGCCATGACTAAAAACGTAAAATCTGATAAGACCAGATACTCCGACGAAGAGCTTCAGGAGTTTAAAGAAATTATCCTCTCTAAATTAGAGAAAGCCAAGGCTGATTTTATTATGCTCACAGAAGCCTACACCAATAAAAACGAGAACGACACCAACGACACCTCCCCTACTTTTAAAGTGTTGGAAGAAGGAAATGCAGTGATGTCGAAAGAGGAAAATAGTAAGTTAGCGAATCGTCAGGAAAAATTCATAGCCTCGCTCGAAAATGCCTTGGTGCGAATTGAAAATAAATCTTACGGAGTATGTAGAGAGACAGGAAAACTAATTTCCAAAGAACGTCTAAGAAGTGTTCCTCATGCTACCTTGAGTATCGAAGCTAAGCTTAACCGTCAGGTAACCAATTAATTGAATTGAAAAAATAATTGGTCATTTCTATTTGCGATTTTGTTCGAGGATAAGAAATGGCCATTTTTTGTACTTATAAAAAAACGCCCTTTGAAAAAATCGTTACTCGTCATTTTTTTGGTTCTTTTTCTTGATCAAATTTTAAAAATTTGGATTAAAACAAATTTTTTTATGGGTGAAGAAATGGCCATTTTTGGAAACTGGTTTTATCTGCATTTTACTGAAAACAATGGGATGGCCTTTGGGTTTGAACTTGGATTTTCATACGGAAAACTCTTTTTAAGCTTGTTTCGGATTTTTGCAATTATCGGCATTGCCTGGTATTTGGTCAGAAGCATCAATCGAAACGAAAAAAGCGGATTAGTAATCAGCCTATCCCTTATTTTGGCCGGCGCCATTGGAAATGTAATCGACAGCGCCTTTTATGGGATGCTTTTTAGCGACAGTACTTTTTATCAAAAAGCCGTTTTTCTCCCTGCCGAAGGCGGTTACAGCAGTTTTTTACATGGTCAGGTGGTAGATATGCTTTATTTCCCAATTATTGAAGGCTATTGGCCTACATGGATGCCATTGGTGGGCGGTTCCGATTTTCTTTTCTTCCGTCCGGTTTTCAATTTGGCTGATTCGGCTATTTCACTTGGCGTTCTGCTTTTAGTTGTTTTTCAGAAAAGTTTTTTTGAGAGTTCAAACTCAAATTAACGACAAATTTTCAAACGCGTATTCTCTTTTTGAAAGCACAAATGCATTGCCGTATCCCTTGTTTATGAACAAATTGGCCTTCGGCGATAGTTAATAGCAATTTTCTCAGAATAGCTTACCTTTGCACTCTATTTTGATATGAAATTTCAGAAAATGCACAACAGTACTTATAAATTTCCGGAATACGAACTGATCGACAGCGGCAACTTCGAAAAATTGGAACGATTTGGTTCCTATGTTCTGATTCGTCCCGAATCGCAAGCCATTTGGAACAGAAGAATGAGTGAAGAAGAATGGCTAAAAATGGCTCATGCACAATTTGCACGCTCTACACAAAAAACGTCTTACCGGTCTGGCGACAGTGGCAACGGTCGCTGGGAAATACTGAATGCGATGCCCGAAAATTGGACAATTGATATTCCATTGCCAAAAGGGAAATTCACACTAAAACTGGCTTTGACTTCTTTTGGTCACGTGGGTGTTTTCCCCGAACAAATCGAAAATTGGAATTTTATCTACCATACCATCAAAGCGAGCAAAACGCCCAATCCGAAAGTTCTCAATGCTTTTGCCTATACAGGTGCCGCAAGTATTGTAGCCAGAGCAGCCGGAGCACAAGTAACGCATGTGGATGCCGTGAAACAAATGATTGGATGGGGAAAAGAAAATATGAGTTTGAGTAAGCTGGACGATATTCGGTGGATTGTGGACGATGCGTTGAAATTCTTTCGCCGCGAAGTAAAAAGAGGAGCTTCTTACGACGGAATTATTCTCGATCCTCCAGCCTACGGACGTGGTCCCGGCGGCGAACGCTGGATTCTCGACGAAGGAATCAATCCACTTCTTGAACTCTGTGCTGCACTTCTAAAACCACAGGATTCTTTTTTAGTCCTCAATCTCTATTCGCTTGGCTATTCACCCATAATTGCCAACAATTTGGTGGAATCGCATTTTAAGTTTAAAGAAAAATGGTTTGGCGAGTCTTTTATTCAATCCAAATCGGGCTTGCACCTACCTTTGGGAACCTATGTTCGTATTACTAATTAAACAGCCTTTGCAGTGAAATATCTAACAAGCCAAGCACTTCCTTTGATTGAAATCATTATGCTAATGTATAAAGGGATTTCGCGGCAAAATGCAAAAAGTATTTTGGCTCAAAACACCATTTCCATCGATGGACGAATTTGTAAACCCAAAGCCAATGAATTGATTGCTGTTGGGCAGACAATAGTATTGAGCAAAACGACGGATCTTCCAAAAGACAAAAAACCAACCAAACTCAAAGATCGTCCATCCATTCTTTTCGAAGATGACGCCCTATTAATTGCCCTGAAACCTGCCGGAATCATCAGTAGCAAAGATAGAAATCAGCCACTTATTTCGTCTTTTCACAAAACGCTGGAAAATTATTTGATGGATCGCAATCAAAAAACAATTCGTTTGTGGTCGATACATCGCTTGGACAAAGAAGTGGAAGGCTTGATTGTTTTTGCAAAAAGCGAACAAATCCAAAATCAAATAAAAGAAAACTGGGCAAGCTTCACAAAAAAATATTGGGCTATGACCGAAAAAAAACCAAAAGAAAATTCCGGGATAATTGAAAATTGGCTGAAAGATTCGGTCAAACAAAAAGTAGTGGCCTTTGAGCAGGAGGTTGAAAACAGTCGCTTTGCTAAAACCGAATATCGTTTTGTAAAGACCATAAAGAAATACCATCTTTTGGAAATCACTTTGCATACGGGTCGGAAAAATCAAATTCGTGTGCATCTCGAAGGAATAGGCTGCCCAATCGTTGGTGACTATAAATACGGCGCGGCGAGCAAATACAATCGTCAAATTCGCTTGGCAGCCTACCACATGCAATTGCAACATCCTCAAAATGGGAAAATCCTTACATTTGAATACAAACCAAATGAAAGCTTTTTTAATCCGATGCAGGCAGACGAAAAATACAAATAAACAGATGCGATGAACATCCAGGAAGACAGAATCAGCAGTAAGCAAAATCCAAAAATAAAACACATAATGGAGCTGCAAAAGCATTCGGCACGAAATGCGTTTCAACAATTTGTGGTGGAAGGAGAAAAGGAAATTGAAAAGATGCTTTCCAGTAATTTTGAAGTCGAAGAGGTTTTTTATTGTCAAGACATTGCTTCGGATGTCCTACTGAACAAATTTCGAATCCAAACTCCAAGAGCAAAATGGTTCTCCATTACAAAAATAATTTTTGAAAAATTGGCTTATCGCGAAAATTCTACTGGAATAATCGTCATTGGAAAAAAAAATGCCCACAAGCTTCAAAGTTTAAAACTTAGAAAAAATGCCCTCATTTTAATTTTGGAAGCCATCGAAAAGCCCGGAAATATAGGCGCAATATACCGAACAGCCGATGCGGCCGGTGTCGATGCCATTATACTGACCAATCCGACGGGAGATATTTATAATCCGAATACGATTCGAAGTTCATTGGGTTGTGTTTTTACAATTCCAACGGCCATCGCAGCAAATGAAGAAACAATCTCTTGGTTGAAAGCAAAAAATATTCAAATCCTTTCGACTTATTTGGACGCTTCCATTGCTTATCACGAAGCCGATTTTAATAAACCTTCAGCCATTGTGATGGGCACTGAAGCAACAGGAATAAGCCAGAAATGGATTGAGGCTTCTGACCAGAATATTATTATTCCGATGAAAGGTTTTGCCGATTCATTAAATGTTTCGACAGCAACGGCAATCGTTTTGTTTGAGGCTCTGAGGCAAAGAATGAATTCTTTTTAGATTGGTGATAAAAAATGGAATAATTTAAAAATGAAATATTTAATAGTAGGATTGGGTAATATGGGTGCAGATTATGATCATACCCGGCATAATATTGGCTTCGATGTGGTGGATTCTTTGGCTTCAGAAAAAGAAGTGCGCTTTGTTGTAGAGCGTTTAGCGGCGGTAGCTCGGATTAAACACAAAGGAAAATTCTTTATTTTGGTCAAACCGAGTACTTATATGAATTTAAGCGGAAAGGCAGTGAAATATTGGATGGAGGCCGAAAAAATTCCGATTGAAAATGTTTTGATTGTTACAGACGACATAGCACTGGAACCTGGCACTTTACGCATGCGTCAACGAGGAAGCGCCGGCGGACATAATGGATTAGAAAGTATTATCGAAAATATTGGAACGTTAGAATTTGCCCGACTTCGCTTTGGAATAGGAAATGACTATCCACGCGGACGACAAGCCGATTTTGTTTTAAGTAAATGGAAAGCGAGCGAGCGAGAAATATTAACCGATCGTATTGCACAAGCTGTGGAAATGGTAAAAAGCTTTGGCGCCATTGGCTTAGCAGCTACAATGAATCTTTACAACAATAAATAGAACGGAATCAGGGCAGCTTAAAACGCTCAATTTCTATATAAATTGGGCCCTCTTTTGTTAAAATACTTTCGTACAGAACGAGCGTATTTACCACCGTTTCTTGAATAAAACCCTTCTCAGTCCGTTCTAAAACACGTTTAAAATGATCTTTGTGTTTGATTTGTTTTATTCGTCCTAAGGTAGAATGCGGAACAAAATTTTGGCGATCGCTCAAAAAATCAATTTTTTCAAATGCAAGTACAAGCAATTTTTGAAGATATAGTAGCGCGGGGTTTTCTCTTACACCAACCCAAATAACCCGTGCATGGTAATCGCTTCCAAAAATACCAATTCGTTCCAGAATAAGTGAAAAGGCAGATGCATTTTCTGTGGTGCTTTTTATCGCTTCTATAATTTCCGGAATCCGTATCGAAGCCGTTTTGCCAATAAAGAATAAAGTGAGATGCATATTTTCCGGCTTCACCCAATTCACCTTTTCTTCCTTTAAATTGGATTCCAGAAAAGCCTTCTGTTTGCTTAGTAGTAGTCCCGCTTTTAACGGAATGGCAAGAAAAAGTCGTTTGCTCATTTTAAAAATAGGTTTTTGCCTGCTCGCTTATCGACGTCAAAAATAGTGAAACTTGCTACAAAAAGCGTTGTTTCGGCGAACTCGGCTTAAAATAAAAAAGGTCAGCAGGAGAACGAGCTCCCACCGACCTTCAAAATCTTAAAAATGAGGTTTATTTAATTTTGTTTACAAACGTAACGTTCATGGCTGTCATGGGAGAAACCGTCGTTTTGATCACCAAATCATTGAAATCTCTATCGCCCGACCGCGAGTGCATATCTTCAAATGCACTAATCAGCGTGCCACAACTTTCGCTGTAGAGCATAAGCGATTGTTGCGAATTTTCGCGATTTAATTTTGAATTTGTAAAAAAAGAATATAAGCCTTCGGTTGTTTCGTAGCCGTTCCATCCATCCGAAACGAGGAAATATCCAATGACTGTTCCTGCTTCAAAAGTTCCTAGATTTACCTGGTCTCCTTCTTTAAGAGTTCCGCCCGAACCTTCTGCTGAGGAATTCGCAAAAATAAGTTTCATATTGGATCGAATGTCGTCAATTTTCTTGGGGGGATTCTGTACGTTGTAGGTAAAATAGCCCAAAGAATTTTTATAATCGGAACTTTCCATTACAAAAGTCAAAGTCACATTTGCTTTTTCGGTTAATATAAGTTCGCTGTTTTTGTTTTCAAAAAGATTGGGCAAATTTCTCATTGCATCTTTCTTTTCCGACAAAACGGCTTTGAAATTAGGAATCAAATCTTCGCAAAGCACTTCTGTATTTGGCGTGGGATTTGGGCGTCCGTTGTTGTCGTATCCATCTACCGAAGGATAAACGCTGTTGTCCACTTTTTTCAATATTTTTAATCCTCCACCACCTTTGGCAACAAAAACCCAATCGCCATCTGTTTGAACCATGTTTGCCGAAGCGCTAACTTCGTCTAAATCCCAATGTTGAGCTTGAAAAATTTCGCCCGGAGCAGTTGGAATACAGCCAATAAATAACCCATCGTCGCTGTTGGCCATATAGATTGTTCCGCCGTCAGTGACAACTCCGTGAGTATTTCCTGTTGTCAACATATTGGCCGGAGAAGTAAAAATTACCTGTCCTGTTTCAATGTTTACAGCCTTCATTCCACCACTATTCATTGCTATATAGGCAATATTACTGCCTTCGCTGATTGTTACCGTTGCTTTTCCTAGATAAGGTTCGGCTACATTCTGATGCACGATCGATCCTAATGGAATACTACGCACCAATGTACGATCTGTTCCAATACGGTAAACATTCAGTTTTGCATTGTCGCCACCAATCAAAGTGAGTTGGTAATTTCCTGCCAGCTTTCCATTGAGTGCAACTGCTTTTGCATCGGAATATTCTTGGTGCGAAACAAAAGTGAGCGAATTCCGATTGAGTTGAAATGTTCCACCAACGCTGTTTCCGGCGCTCATATAAATATAATCGCTCGAAAGCGCAATGCTGTTTGCCGATGCAGAAATTGAACCGACCGGTAGTATTTTGGACAAACTAATGTCAACCACCCCGCCATTCAAATAGCCATCATTGGCAATCACTTGTCGCAAAATGGCGCCTTTTTTAAAACTGGAACCTGCTAACCAAATTCTTCTTTCGGCTTCGGTACCCAAATCGTCGATAGCGAGCGAGTTGATATCGACTCCGTCGAATTCCATATAACTACGAATAACGGGGAGACCGGGATCTGAAATATCTATAATTTCTATTCCGCCAGCGTGTACATCGCCTTGTCGCTGATAAGTAACATACGCTCTATCGCCTAATACACGAACATCGGTTGCGCTCAAGGGCTCGCCATTGAACAATGGAGCAGCAATTTCGGCTACAAAATACCAAGTGTAATTACCGCAATCATCGGGAACCAAAACTTTTGTATTTCCAGTAAACAAAACGGGTTCGCGGTATATTTCTAAGCGCGTATTCAGTTCATCAAAATTGTTGTTTATCGTAATGGCATCGTCTATGGTTGTATCAAAGGAAGAATCAATTTCTGTTTTGTTACAAGCGGTCGCTCCAAAAAGGAGGAAGGCTATTAAAATAAAAAACAATGATGCATTTAATTTAAATTTCATGATATGAAGGATTTATCATTTTAGGTACAAAAGTAGGTTTGAAAAACAATTATTAAAAGGTGAATTTCGTAAATGTGGTATTAAAATACGTAAATGTAAACTTTCAAGAAAATTTTTTAAATAAAACCGCATTTCTTTCAGATTTCAAACTGTAATTAATTGAATTTATTGCATTTACAAATACCGAGCCGAAACAGGAAAAGGAGCGTGTTTTTTTAATTTTTTTGAACAAAGACTTCCAATTTGGCATCCGAAGAATTGGAAGATTCTTTCAGTAATTTAGGTTTCATATCTTTTAGATATACATTATAGAATTCAAGGATAAATAGATTCAGAAAGTCTAAGGTTTTTCGTCCATCTACAGTGCCAATCATATCCAGTTTGTTTTTGAGCGGAACGGAAGGAAGAAGCCCAGCATCGCTAAAAACTAAATGGCGGGCATTGGGTAAATCGAGGAAATAAAAATCGTTTGAATGCTGTTCGAAAATGGCCGAATTTCCCAGATTCCACAAATCATTGTAGCCGCTTTGGATTAGCATAAAGGGTTTTTGAAGGGGTTCGTCAATTAAATCGCCAAATTGAAAGCCATCGAGATTGATTCCGGCCAGAATTCGCGAATCGCGCAAACATTGTTGTCCGGCCACCGCTCCGCCAAAAGATTGTCCAAAAGCGCCAATTTGATTGAGATTCATTTTGCTTATCAATGCATCTGAATTTTCGTTTTGCTTTTCCAGAAAAAAATAATCCAATACAAAGCGGGTGTCTTCCATCCACAGATCTGTCATTCTGTCGAAGCGTTTGAGTTTGCGTAGATAGTTGCGCGTAATTTTTTCGGTTATTTCGGGTGTTGAAGGTTTCCGAAATTGAAGCTTGTAGGCCAGCCACAATTGGCCATAAGTAAGCTGTGATTTTTTTTTCTTCAAAAAAGCGGTTTCGCCATCTGTAAATTGAATAAAGGGTTGTTCATAGGGATGTGAAATGCTACAGACAATGTAGCCGTTACTCGCTAGGTTTTCCATAAAAGCCGAATACAAGGGCGCCATTCCAAAATAAAACCCGGGCGAAAATATTAAAACCGGATATTCGTTTTGTTCGTTTGAAATTTCTGCGTTGAGATAGGAAAAGGTGGGCGTTTGTTTGATAGAATCGAGCAGGCTTTTGCGAATTCCTTTGGACTGAAAAATAGAGTGTATCAATTCGGTTGAAAATCCATCAAGATATTGTACAGTTGCTTGATTTACCTGCTTTTCGGCCGGATACCAAATATCAATATGGACTCTTCTATACGTGCGATTGTGAAGGTATTTTTCTTTTCTGTTTGTATCTGTGAGGCTGATGCTTTTTGTTCCAACAGCGAACGGTCCTGTTGGAGTTGGAAGCAAACTTTGCTCAAAAAAAGATTGTGCTTTTCCGAAAACAGAAAAGAAGAAAATGAATAGAAGTGTAAAAAACTGCTTTTGTATGCTATTCATCTTTATAAAAAAGGCTTAGATGTTTATAAACGCAGATTTTTCAATTAAATTTTAAAACATTATATTTTATCTTAATTGCTTAAATTCCGAATTATCATTCCATTCAGGGAAAGTACTTTCCCTGCTTAGTTTATATCCAATTTCAAAAAACAATTTTGCATCTTCTGTTACGCCGCTCAAATCCCACCATGTTTCGTATTCGTCGGTTACTTTGTGATAATTGTTTGCCAACCAATCGGCTTCTTTCTTCAATGCCCATTCTTTTCCATGTTCGCGGCTATCGCAATTTCCTCGTGCAAAAAGTGCCGGAACGCCCGCTTTGGCAAAAGCAAAATGATCGGCACGGAAATACATGCCGGTATGCGGATTTGGATCGGGCAAAACATAACGGTCGTATTTTGGGGCAATTTCCGAAACATAATTGTCTAATTCAGATTGACCAAAACCGGTTATCATCACATCTTTCATTCTTCCGTATGGGAGCATCATGTCGTTGTTGATGTTGGCAACCGTTTTCTTTAAATCGAAAAGCGAATTTTGGACATAGTGCGTTGCGCCAATCAAACCGGATTCTTCGCCTGTTGGTGCAAAAAACAAAATAGAACGTTTGGGCTTTTGTTCCAATGCAACAAAAGCTTCAGCAATTTCGAGCATCCAAGCCAAAGAAGTTCCATTGTCCACTGCGCCATTGTAAATACTATCTCCATCCACTTTTCGT
>DYSK01000111.1 GCA_020718315.1 Draconibacterium orientale | reverse complement strand
TAATAACGAAAGAAAGGATTTAGCTTTTTGACAGGACAGTGCAAATTTGATGGAATTTATTTTGTTTTTTTCTTCCCCCCACAAAAGAAGAAAGAAAAGCCACCGCTGGATTATATTTTAGCAGTAAAAGAAAATCAAGAGCAATTATTAGAAGAGATTCTACGTTCCAATTTATCGAAAATAGTAACAATAAATAGAACAAACTAAACCAAGTGATTAAAATAGAGAGTCTAAGAGAATTTAAAAATAGTGACAAACCTGCGGAAAAGGCAACTCGATATTACATTTCAAGTTTAAGGGATACGGCAGTAAATTATCAGAAAAATATCCATTCTCACTGGGGAGTTGAAAATAAATTACATTGGATATTAGACGTTGCTTTTTCAGAAGACTACTCTAGGAAAAAGAAATAATAATGCTGCTCAGAATTACTCTATACTTCTAAAAACAGCTTTAAATTTGTTGAAAAACGAGAAAACTGAAAAGCAAGGTATTGCTGGTAAAAGGCTTAAAGCAGGCTGGAATGAAGCATATCTACTAAAAGTGTTAAATATAAAAGTGTGTGTTTGCCCTGTTAAATATATATTTATTAAGCGAAGATAAAATAAAAGGGTTTAAGAAATTGAACTTACGGCAATTTTGATTTATTTCCTTTATTTTTGCCGAAAATTATAAAATGGGGTGCATTCTATCAATCGAAACAACTACAAGCGTTTGCAGCGTGGCATTGGCTCATAACGGACGTTTATTGAGTCTGCGTGAAATCGACAGCAAGAATTCACATGCGGAGGTTTTGAATGGTTATATAATGGGAGTTTTGACAGAAAGCAATTTAAGTCTCAAAGATTTGAATGCAGTAGCAGTGAGCGAAGGCCCCGGTTCTTATACCGGACTGCGCATTGGCGTATCCACGGCAAAAGGATTGTGTTATAGTTTGGATATTCCGCTTATTTCTGTTCCAACGTTGTATTCGTTGGCGAAACATACTCAAAATTTGGTTTCAGGCAAACTGCGCGAAAAGGAAAATATTTTGTATTGTCCAATGATTGATGCTCGAAGAATGGAAGCTTATACTGCCCACTTTAATTTCAATCTCGAAGAAATCCGTAAAGTGGAGTCTGAAGTGATTGACCAAAACACTTATAATGCACTGCTCCATGAACATGCTGTTGTATATAGCGGTGACGGGTGTGCGAAATTCAAAACCCTATACATAAACAACCAAAACGCTTATTTCTTTCCTGATATTTTGTCATCAGCAAAAGGGATGATTGAGCTTGCAGAAGAAAAGTTGAATAATAAAGATTTTGTTGATTTGGCCTATTTTGAGCCGTATTATTTCAAAGCTTTTTTGGCTGGTTTACCAAAGATAAAAGGGCTAAGATAGTTTTTTGATCTTTTACTTGGAATCATTAAAAACGAGCACCACGTTTCTTGAAAAAATCATTTTCGTCCGTTTTGTTTTTCGCATGAGTATTTTGGCCGCGTAGTTTTTGAATAGTTTATTCCTCTTCAAAATATTCAAACAAAAAAACTAATTTAGACCCAAACTTAAAAGACAAATAAATATGAGAACGATACCCGGTCTTTTTGAAGAAAGCGTGCAGAAATATGCCCATCTTCCTTTTTTATGGCAAAAAAAAACCAACCAATATGAAAGCTTAAGTTACCACGAAACACGAGAAGAAGTTTATAAACTTTCGGCCGGTTTGGCCGCAATAGGCTTAAAAAAAGGCGACCGCATCGCTTTGGTTTCTGAAGGAAGAAATGCATGGGTAATAAGCGAATTGGCCATGCTTTATCAGGGTCTTATAAATGTTCCGTTGTCAATAAAACTAGAACCTTTTGAGTTGGAATTTCGCATTAATCACTCCGAATGTAAAATGATCATCGTATCCGGTAATTTGGCGTCAAAAATTGAGGCAATCAAAACCAATCTAACCGGAATAGAAAAAATAATTCTTTTGGATGAAAAGGAACGTTATTCTGATAACGAAATATTCATAAATAAAATTAGTGCACTAGGTGAAAAGTTATTACAAACAAATCGCGCTGATTTCGAAAAATCCATTCAGGCAATAGAAGAAAATACATATGCAAATATTTGTTATACCTCCGGAACTACTGCCGATCCAAAAGGAATTATTCTTTCCCATTTAAACTATTATGCCAATGTTGATCAGGCCGCAAGTTTGATGAATATTCCGCCTTATTATAAAACACTTATCATACTTCCTTTGGATCATTCTTTTGCACATACAGCGGGAATATACAGTTTTATGAAGTTTGGGGCAAGCATAGCGACCGTGCAAGCCGGTAAAACGGGCGTAGAAACTTTAAAAAACATTCCCATTAACATCAAGGAAATAAAACCTCAAATTATGATGAGCGTGCCAGCTTTGGCAAACAATTTCAAGAAAAATATTGAAGTGGGAATTAAAGCCAAAGGACCGGTTATAAATAAGCTCTTCGCGCTGGCATTAAAAATGGCTTATTCTTACAACGGCTTAGGTGTTGATAAAGGTAAAGGCTTTCAAAAAATGAAGAAACCGCTTATCTGGCTCTTTGATAAAATCTTGTTCAAAAAAATTCGCGAAGGCTTTGGTGGAAACATGAAATTTTTTGTGGGCGGTGGAGCCTTGCTCGACCTCGATATACAAAAATTTTTCTACGCCATTGGTATGCCTATGTATCAAGGTTATGGCCTTTCTGAAGCAAGTCCAATCATTTCTTCAAATGCCGAACATCGTCATAAAATGGGAACTTCCGGGTTTTTGGTGAAAGATCTTGAGCTCAAGATTTGCGATGAAAAAGGCAAGGCGCTTTCGCAGGGCGAAAAAGGCGAGATTGTTGTGAAAGGGGAAAATGTGATGATTGGTTATTGGCGAAACGAAAAGGCGACTCAAGAAGCTTTGCGCGATGGTTGGTTGTTTACAGGGGATTTAGGTTATATGGACGCCGACGGGTTTCTCTACGTTTTGGGACGGTTCAAAAGTTTATTGATTGGCCACGATGGCGAGAAATACAGCCCCGAAAGCATTGAAGAAGCTTTAATGGAACATTCGCCTTTCGTGGAACAGTGTATGTTGCACAACAATCAAGATCCTTATACAACTGCTTTGATTTATCCCAACAAAGAATCTTTAAAAAGAGAAGTTAAGAAAAGAGGATTCAAACCTGCCACTGAAAAAGGGAAAATTGAAGCTTTAAAAATTCTTCAAGAAGAAATAAATAAATATAAAGCCGGCGGCAAATATGCCGGTCTATTTCCGGAGCGCTGGCTTCCTTCCAATTTTGCACTTATCGCAGAAGGGTTTACGGAAGCAAATCATATGGTGAATAGTACAATGAAAATTGTACGCGGAAAAATTAACGAGGTTTATGCCGAAAAAATAGCGTTCTTGTATCAGCCGGAAGCGAAAAAAATAGACCACTCGATAAATATGGATTGTATGAAAAAATTATTTGATTAAATGATAAAACAATTCCTTCGAGAACTGCTTTTGTTTTTCGGTTTGGATTTAACCAAGAACCTGAAATACGATCGGCTAAGCCGAAAATTTATCAGGCAATACGTTCGTGAGGGAGATAACTGCATTGATGTGGGAGCGCATCGGGGCGAAATTTTGCATTTTTTGATCGAGCAGGCTCAGCTTGGGAAACATCTGGCTTTTGAGCCCATTCCTGAGTTTTATGAAAAATTGCAATTGACGTTTGGTAAAACCGCTCAAATTCTTCCGTTTGCATTATCAAACGAAAGAGGAAAAAGAACATTCCAATGGGTAAAAAACGCACCAGCTTATAGCGGTTTTGAAAAAAGAAAATATCCGCATCGATTGCCAAATATCGAAACCATTGAAGTGGAAACAAGAACTTTGGATGAATTCCAGCATAAGGAAATCCCCATTCGTTTTGTGAAAATAGATGTGGAAGGAGCCGAATTCTTGGTTCTGAAAGGAGCTAAACAAACGCTAAAAACACACCGTCCTTTTATTTTGTTTGAATTTGGATTAGGGGCAAGCGATTATTATCAATCGTCTGAAAAAGAGCTGTTTGCCTTCTTCAGCGAATTGGATTATGTTCTTTTTACCTTGGGTGATTTCTTTGCCAAAAAACCACCAATGGCTTTACATGAATTTGAAAACCATTATAAAAAAAATACTGAATATTATTTTCTTGCCTTTCCTAAATAAAGAAGAATGCCACGCCTATCACGCTTAAAAAAGCCCCTGTAATTTCGATGAGACTTACTTTCTCTTTAAACAAAACAACAGATGGCAAAATGATTAATACCGGAACAATAGACATGATAGTAGAAGCAATTCCTGTATTTGTGTTCTGAACAGCCAAAAGCGAAAACGAAACGCCAAGAAATGGTCCAAAAATAGATCCAATAAGAATGGCTCGAATAGCCGGTTTGTTGGCAAACGTGCTTTTTACATTTCCCCAACGTTTAAGAAAACCAATTAAAACAGCAAAGCCCAAAACGCCAATTATTACGCGTATTTGAGTAGAAGCAAACACATTGTATTGCCCCATTCCGTATTTACTCAATACGATTCCTCCACCTTGTCCTAAAGCGCCAAGAAACCCATAAACCAGGCCCCGAATTGGAAATTTGAGCTGGGCTTTTTTTTCTCCATTCGGTTTGCTCCAAATGGTAATTGCAATTCCTGACAGCACAAACAACATCCCCAACAAACCCAATAAACTCAGTTTTTCATCAAGTAAAAACCAGCCAAAGAGGGCCGCCATTGGAGGAGCAAGCGTCATCATAAGCATTGCCATTCTTGATCCAATAATGGGATACGAAGCAAATAAAAAATAATCGCCCAGAATAAAACCAACCACGCCCGACAAGCCCAGCCACAACCAATTATGAATGGTGGCATCGGTTGGAAATGCAAGTCCCCGTGTGAAATAAGACAAAATGCTTAAAAAAACAAGCCCAAACGAAAGCCGAATAATATTTACTGCTAAAGGGCCAACACGTTTTGTTGCGCCTTCGAAAGCTAAAGCTGTAACGGTCCAGAAAATAGCAGTTAGTAAGGCTGCAAATTCCCCAAAATGCGATTGAATCATGTTGTGTTTTTGGTGGCGCAAATGTACAATTATTTTAAAGTGCCAAATGTGAGCAATCAGTATTAAATGTTTTTGAGTTTCGTAAACACGACCGTATTAATTTTAGGCGCATTGCGTTCCAAGTAGCTCCATTTTGTGACCGTTTCTTAAAAAATCAAAATGGCGTTCCCATCTTCTATATTATTATTTCTTTTATCTTTGAATGGATAAATAATGGGTATTTAAGAGGTGGCATATGGATAATTATTTAAGCAAGATAAATTTTAGTTTTCTTACAAATCAGTTGGTTTTAAAAAAAATAGGTTCCATTGATGCATTTAATGGGATGTGGAATTCTGCAAATCAAACTGGAAAAAAAGGTTGTCTTCAAAAGCTAAAAGACAGAGCCTTTGGAGATAGTGCAGCCGCCATTTCCAGAGCTGCTGGAGGATTTGTCTCAAATAGCGAGGCATTTAATCTAATTCGGAATTTAGACCACTTGGATTTTGAAACAACAAATCAGAAAAATATCTATGGCTATTATCGTGCCCTTTCAGATATTTGCGATAATCACTCAAAAAATCAATTTACTATTCAGTTCATTGACAAGCTCCATCAAAAATTGTTTATAAAATATAGCGACAATGAAAAGCAAATAGGAAAGTACAAATCGCTTGCAAACAATATTGTGGCAAATTATCCCGACGGAAGCCGGAAATTATTTTTTAACACCACCTCTCCTTATCAAGTAGAACAAGAGCTGAAAACATTGATTAATTGGACAAATAAACAAATAGAAACGGCCTCCTTGCATCCGCTAATTCTGATTGGGTTATTTGTTTATGAGTTTCTTCTCATTCATCCTTATCAGGAAGGAAATAGGCGGCTTACCTATTTATTGATGCGCTTTTTACTCCAGAAACACAACTACACTTTTATTCAATACACTTCCTTTGAGTGTAGAATTGAACAAAAACAAAAAGCTTATATTGAAGCTATTCGAGATGCACAGAAAGATCGATATTCCTATGTTGAAAGGCTCGACAAATGGATGCTGTTTTTTCTGGAATCGCTTGAATCTTTGCTTAATAAACCAGATAAAAAATGCAGCGACTTCCGTCCGACAAGAAGCTATTTAAATGCTAGGCAAAAAAGAATACAAGCTCTAATCAAAAAAAACAAATCAGTAAAACTCGCTGATTTGGCTCTTTGGTTGCCTGAGGTTTCAATCAACACTTTAAAAAAAGACCTTCAATATTTAAAAAAAGAACAAATTATCGCCGGCTTTGGGAAAAACAGAGGCGCAAGTTACTCATTGGCTAATTTCTAAATTTCGAAATTACATTTGCCTGTTACTAAATTGTGAGCAAGCCTACTTTATCCTAAACTATTTATGGTTCCGTGTTCAATCATAATTTTGCATGGCATGAAGTTTCGAATAAACCTGCTTTTTTTCTATTAATTGTTGATGCGTTCCTCGTTCGACAATTTTCCCTTTTTCTATCACTACAATCTCATCGGCATTTTTGATGGTTGATAAGCGATGAGCGATAACCAAAGAAGTCCTATTTTTCATCAGATTTTCCAAGGCATTCTGAACCAAGCGTTCCGATTCAGTATCCA
>DYSK01000110.1 GCA_020718315.1 Draconibacterium orientale | reverse complement strand
ATATATTTGCTTATGAAGACATTTTGTTGGAAGAAGCGGTTGGAAAAAGCCTGAAAGAAAAAAACAAAAGCATTTCGACTGCCGAAAGTTGTACAGGCGGATATATTGCTCATTTGATCACAAGCATAGCCGGAAGTTCGGCTTATTATAAAGGATCGGCCATTGTTTATTCCAATGAAATAAAAGAAACTATTTTGGGCATTTCGCCCGAAACAATTCAAAGAGAAGGAGCTGTAAGCGAAAGTGTTGTAAAACAAATGGCCAGTGCGGCATGCAAAAAATTCGGAACCGATTTTGCGCTAGCCACGAGCGGCATTGCCGGTCCCGATGGCGGAACGGAAGAAAAACCCGTTGGGACTACATGGATTGCCTTAGCCGACGCAAATGGCGTTTATGCTCAGAAATTTCATTTTGGCGAAAACCGCGAAAGAAATATTCGTCGTGCTGCTCTGGCAGCCTTGTTTATGCTTAAAAAAAGACTCGATACCGAATAATTCAAAACCAAATTTAGATTTATTTATATTTGTAATTCAGTCTATTAGAAACACTAAATACTCTTCAAAAAAAAATGAAAAAAGCCGGACTTTTCACCTTCCTTTTCCTTTACACTTTATTCGCCTTTGGCCAATTCGATCTTTTTTTCTCGAACGGATCGCTGCGGCTCGATTATACACATGCCGGAAACGCAACCGAAGAATTTTATTATTTGGACGAATGGATTGCCGAACCCTATTGGGGCGGTTCAAAAACAAAACTGATTGACACATTCAAATATGGAAAATATTTTTTTGAGGTTTACGACAAAGCAACAGGAACATTGATTTATTCGAGAGGCTATTCCAGTTTATTTGCCGAATGGCAAACAACAAACGAAGCCCAGAACGTTTCGAAGAGTTTTGAAGAAACAATCCTCTTTCCGATGCCGAAAAATACAATCTTCATCAAACTATATTCGCGCAACTGGCAAGGAGAATTTCAAAACAAGATTGAATTTGAAATAGATCCAAGAGATTATTTTATTAAACGTGGATTAAAAAAAGAATATCCAGTTTATCAAGCTCTTGTTCAGGGCGAACCGGAAAATAAAGTAGATATTGTAATTCTTCCTGAGGGTTATACAAAAGAAGAAATGGATTTATTTATTCGCGACTGCGATAAATTTGCCAAGGTATTATTCGATTATCCCCCTTATTCCGAACACAAAAAACGTTTCAATATCTCAGGCGTTTTGGCTCTTTCAGAAGAATCCGGCTCAGATATTCCGAAAGAAAATAGCTGGCGAAATACACTCTTGGGAACCAGTTTCTACACCTTCGACAGCGAACGCTACTGCATGACAACAGAGAATAAGGCCGTCCGCGATGTGGCTGCAAATGTGCCTTACGATCAAATCTATATTCTGGTTAATACTGAAAAATACGGAGGCGGTGCCATCCTAAATCATTACAATGTAAGTGTAAACTCCAACCAAAAAGCAGGAAAGATATTTATTCACGAACTAGGACATGGTTTTGCCGGTTTAGGCGACGAGTATTATGACAGCTCCACTTCCTACAACGATTTCTACAATCTTGAAATAGAACCTTGGGAACCAAACATTACAACATTGAAAAATTTTGACTCTAAATGGGGGCATTTGATTTCGAAAAATATTCCAATCCCCACTCCAGACTCGGTCATCTATGAAAAAAACATGGGCGTTTTCGAAGGAGGAGGATATTCAGCCAAAGGCATTTATCGCCCCAAAAAAGACTGTTTGATGAAAAGCTTTGATGGAGACGTTTTTTGCGAAGCATGCGCTGAAGCCATTGTAAAAATGATCAATTTTTATTCAAAATAGACATCCGCTGTTGATTAAAATCGAGCATTTTTAAGTACTTTTGTATAAACTTTGGAAAGAAAACACGATGAGCATCATAAAATTAGATCAGTTATTCGCTGAATTAAAAAACAAACCTAAAAGAAGATTAGTGGCTGCATTTGCCAACGATGCTCATACCATCGAAGCGGTAAATAAGGCCATTGATTTAGGAATTGTGGAAGCCACTTTGGTAGGCGACATCGCCACCATGAAACAAATATGCAAAGCTGAAAATTTGGACAGTTCAAAATTTGAAATGGTGCAGGAATTGAATCCACAACAAGCTGCACACAAAGCTTGTATGCTGATTAACGAAGGAAAAGGCGATTTTATTATGAAAGGCTTAGTAAGTACAGATCAATTTATGCGGGCTTTGTTGAACAAAGAAAGCGGACTGGTTCAGGGCAAATCTATGCTGAGCCATGTAACAGTTTTGGAAAGTCCTGCCTATCACAAGCTTCTCATTTTTGGCGATGTGGCCATTCTTCCATTGCCCGACTTGAGTGAAAAAATAGCCATTACCAATTACCTGATCAAAACAGCTCATTCCTTGGGCATAAAAATTCCAAAAGTGGCCGTTTTGGCTGCTTCTGAACAAATTTCGCTCAAAATGCAAGCCACACTAGATGCCGCCATTTTGTCTAAAATGGGCGATCGTGGACAATTCGAAAATGCATTTATTGATGGCCCTTTGGCGCTCGATGTTGCCATTGACTTGGAAAGTGCACAAATAAAAAAATTGAGTGGTTCAGTTGCTGGCGATGCAGATTGTTTGGTATTTCCAAACATAGAAAGCGGAAATGTTTTTTACAAAACCAATACAAAATTAGCGGCCGGGCTTATTGGAGCCATCGTACTTGGAGCGAGCGTTCCGGCTGTTCTTTCGTCACGAGGCGATAGCGTTCAAACAAAATTATACAGCATTGCTTTGGCGGCTATGCAAGCTTAAATTTAAAAGAAAAAACGATCTATGAAATTAAGCGACGGAATACGTATTATTGCCATCAATCCAGGATCAACTTCAACAAAAATTGCAGTGTACGAAAACGAAACCCCTGTTTTGATTAAAAACATTACACATTCGGCCGAAGATCTTGCTCCCTTCGAAAAGATTACAGATCAATTTGAATACAGAAAAAATATTATTTATAAACTCTTGCAAGAGGCCGATATCAGACTCGATTTGGTTCGTGCCATTGTTGGCCGTGGCGGCTTAGTAAAACCCATTGAATCGGGCGTTTACTTGGTGAACGAAAAAATGAAACAAGACCTAATCAACAGTCCGCTTGGCGCTGAGCATGCCAGTAATTTAGGAGGACTGATTGCTGCCGATTTAGCCAAATTGATTCCAAATTCAAAAGCGTATATTGCCAATCCTGTTGTTGTGGACGAGCTGGACGATATAGCCCGCTATTCGGGTCATCCGCTACTTCCCCGGATTTCTATATTTCACGCTTTAAATCAAAAAGCAGTGGCACGTCAACATGCCAAATCGCTCATGCAGAAATATGAGGATATGAATTTTATTGTTGTTCACTTGGGTGGCGGAATTACCGTTGGAGCACATAAAAAAGGAAGAGTGGTTGATGTAAACCAAGGCTTGGATGGCGACGGCCCGTTTTCGCCCGAAAGAACCGGAACTTTGCCCGTTGGTGCTTTAATCCGACTTTGCTTCAGCGGAAACTACACCGAAGCCGAAATGCTAAAAATGAATAAAGGAGCCGGAGGATTGGTTGCCTATCTCGGAACAAACAGCGCTTATGAAGTAGAGCAACTTGCCCAAAACGGCGACGAAAACGCAAAAAAAATATTTGCTGCCATGGCATATCAAGTAGCCAAAGAAATTGGCGCCATGTATGCCGTTTTAAATGGCGAAGTGGATGGCATTTTGATTACCGGAGGCGTAGCTCACAGTAAATGGTTTGTGAATCAAATATCGCAACGAGTTCATAAAATGGCGCCCATTCATATTTATCCCGGCGAAGACGAAATGCGTGCCCTTGCATTCAACGGATTGAGAATCATTCGAGGCGAAACGCTTGCAAAAGAATATGTATAAATTTTAAGTCTGATTTAGTGATAATAGCTGAAAGTTTCCAAGTTTATCAATTGGAGCATATACGTTTATGAGAAGAAGAAAAGATAGAAATAAAGAATTGCCTGTTTTGGAACAGGTGGAAATGATCAGCTTTGCTGCCGAAGGTAAATCGATGGGCAAAGTGAACGAAAAAGTGGTTTTTGTTCCTCTAACTGTGCCGGGCGATGTAGTTGACATTCAACTGACGCGTTCACGAGCCTCTTTTGCCGAAGGGAATGCCATTCGATTTCATAAAAAGTCCGATTTACGAATTGAACCAAAATGCGAACATTTTGGTCAATGCGGCGGTTGTAAATGGCAAATGATTGATTATCAATTGCAATTAGAAGCAAAGCAAAATCAAGTACTTGAAAATTTTCAACATTTAGGAAACTTCGAATTTCCCGAACATCTTCGCATTGTACCTTCTCAAAAAATTTTCTACTACCGAAACAAACTCGAATTCACGTTTTCAAATCGGAAATGGTTGACCAATTATGATAAAAGCCTCGAATTTGCCGAACAAAATATGGATGGAGTTGGATTTCATCTTCCAAAAATGTTTGATAGAATATTGAATATAGAAAATTGTTATTTGCAGCAAGATCCTTCCAATGCCATCCGATTGAGTATTCGCGATTTTGCTATCCAAAACAAAATTAGTTTCTATAGCGCTCGCCGCCAAGAAGGGTATATGCGCAATCTGATTATCCGAACGGCTTCGACAGGAGATTTAATGGTGATTGTTGTTGTTGGCTTCGACGAAGCTGAATTTTTAGACAAAATCCTGAATCACCTTTCCGCGCAATTTCCACAAATCACTTCCTTGATGTATGTGATCAACACCAATCTGAACGACACAATAAACGGAATGAGTGTAGTGCTTTTCAAAGGAAATCCTTACATAATGGAACGAATGGAAGACATTCAGTTTAGAGTTGGGCCTGTTTCTTTCTATCAAACTAATTCGGAACAAGCGTTTGAGATGTACAAAATTGCCAGAGATTTTGCTCAGCTTAGTGGAAACGAAACCGTTTACGATTTATATACAGGAACGGGCACCATTGCCAATTTTATCGCCCATAAAGCAAAAAAAGTTATTGGAATTGAATATGTGAAAGAAGCTATTGACGATGCGAAGCTAAATTCAAAAATCAATGCGATTGACAATACACTTTTTTTTGTCGGTGATATGGTAAAAGTACTCACTCCCGAATTTGTCCAAGAAAATGGCAAACCCGATGTAATTATTACAGATCCGCCAAGAGCGGGCATGCACGAAAAAGTAATTGAACAATTACTTAAAATGGAGGCCGGAAAAATCGTGTACATCAGCTGCAATCCAGCTACACAAGTACGTGATATTAATTTACTTAAATCGAAATACAAAACTCGCAAAGTACAACCGCTCGATATGTTCCCGCAAACACACCATGTCGAAAATATTGTTTTGTTGGAATTAATTTAGATTGCTCCTTAGGATCAAAAAGAACAAAGGTTCATTGGCACAGTATAACAGGAATTAGTGGCACAGTATGACCGGTGTTCCAAAGTTAAACCTATTTTAGGATAATTCTTTGTGTAAAACCGGTCAAAAGAAAACAAAACAGCTCTGTTTTTATAGTCTTCAGAAAACTGAAAAGCACAAAAACCTACAAGACTTCAAAGAAATTTTTCTGTTTTCTTAAAAAAAACAATCAAAACTTTCGCTAAATGCGCAGCAAGCCCGATAACTTAAGACCGGCGAGTATAGTTTAACACAGACTTATTGCTGGGTTTCCGTAAGGCGGAACAGGCATTGCAGACCGCTCGGAGGCCTTTTTATAACAAGCCGCCCTTCTTTAATCAGAGTTTTCATTAGAATTATCAAAATCAATTTTCTTTTGCGCTGCTCTTTTATAATGATTAATAATTCTATTTATCTGATAAGATTTGTTTATGTATGTATTTACGCTTTCTTCAAAAAGTTGGTTTATCTGAAGTTCAACCTCTAATGTGTCTCCTTTTGCAAAGGCTTCTCCTTTATCAATTAAATCATAGAATTTTGGGTCAGTAATTCTTGCCGATATTTTATTACCTCTATAGTAAAAATCCCATTTTAGATTTTCTTCAAACGATAATCTTACAATATTAAGACGAGTTAATTCAATAATATGCTTTTTATTTTCATCAATTTGTTCAGATTTTAATGTTAAATCTTTAAAATCTGTTCTTTCAACTCGTATATATGGATTTTCTTTCTTATCCGTTATTTCAAATGCAGTAATTGCTGGGTCGTTATCAAGAATATCAAAATTTTGAGATAATGCATCATTTATCACTATGTTAGTTTCGTAAATGTTATAAATGTCGCTATTAATATTTAACACATTATTATTTTCATTGATGATAATTGTTTTACTTCCTTCTGATTTAACCTCTTTTGGTTTTTTACCTCTTAAATGTTTTTTTATTTCTATTAAACCTACTAGTCCTCCAATAATACCAGACGCAAATGAAAGATTGTCTTTTGTTAGAAGATTTTTAAGAGATTCAAGTGCCGTTTCTAAGAGTTCAATATGAATTAAAAAACTACCTTTTTCTAATGCTTTTACTTTTATTTCAATCTTTTTCCCGGTATTGAAATGTTTGTTTAATTCTTGAACAACAGTTGTAGTATGAATTAAACTACTTATTAATACTTGGGCGTCAACTTGATGTTGTTGTCCATCAAATTTTATTTTAAAATCACTATCTTTAATTTCTTCAATCATACTACAAAGATAA
>DYSK01000109.1:5439-6814 GCA_020718315.1 Draconibacterium orientale | reverse complement strand
CCAAAACCGGCTATCTGCTTCAAAATCAATTCGTTTTTCGGATTGGATTTGGTGGTGTTGGTGTAAATAAATTTTTCTTCGCCATTGTATTCCGCCAAATCCGCCAAATAGTCAACTTTAAAATCTCCAAAGTTGGTATTTTGCGGAAAGGAACCAAAAGACTGATTCATTGGTATTCGATGAAAAACTTCGCCGGCAATCATCAAACTCAATGCTTTTTGTGGCGCATACGCCAGATTCATATAATGGGTGTTGTATTCTGTGTTGGTAGCCGCCAGAAAAGTAGGATCGTAAGCAAAATGTGTGGCCATTTGAATTCCTGCTTCGCGAAAACTGCGAGCCGTAGCCGGATAAATATACGATTTCCCTACATCGGCAGCATCAAATTCATATACTATTTTGGCTCCATGATATTTCATTATTTCGTTTTCGAAAGGAATTTTGTAGGCATTTACATTTGGAAGTAAATTGCCCGAAAGCTCTTGCTGGTAACCCAATCCTGTTGGATACCACTGAAAAGTTCCACCTTGGATTCCTCCATCAAAATAGGCTTTCACAAAATGTACCGAATGGCTGATATTGTATAAAATGGGTTTTTTTATAGCCGTTTTTCGCATAGCGCTTACCATCGATTTCACAAAATCGCTTACAGATTCTGCATTTTCTTTATGATGCGGCTCGTTGCTCACTTCAAATGCCAATATGTTGGAGTCGTCTTTGTAGGCAATTCCGGTGTAAGGATTTACATGGTTCAGGAATTGAATTAAATAATTCTGTTGCGCTTGAATGGCTTTCGGATTCGTCAAACAATCTGTTTTGCCGTATTTATGCGAAAATCCAGCTGTATTTTCGTCTGGTTCCGGCCAACCATTTCCCCAAAAAGCAATCGGTGTAATCACCGCTCGAATGCCGTGATCGGCCAGTTTCTTTAATAAATAATCGAAGGCATCCAAATGCTCGTTTTCAATCAAATTGCCCAAACTGTCACTAATTTCTGTATCCCAAACATGAACACGAAACAAATCGAATCCCAAACGCGAAAAGTGATACACATCTTGATCGATTGCAGTTTTAGGGTCAATTCCTAATCGTTTAGCTGATCGATAGGCGTGAGCAAAAGGAACGGTATAATTCACGCCAAACCCACGAACTTCGATTTTGGTTTTTTCGAAGCGCATAACTCCTTTGTTGTCAACGTAAACTTCGCAGATTGGTTTCGTGTTTTGAGCGTTTGTTCGCGAAAAGAAACTAAAAATGCCTACGATAAATAAAAGTTTATAAAAATGAGCTTTCAATAGTATCATAATTTGCATAAATATAGATTGAGTTTTGTGTGATATCATTCGATAATTATTTTTTGGTTAAATTAGGATTT
>DYSK01000109.1:0-5339 GCA_020718315.1 Draconibacterium orientale | reverse complement strand
GTTCGGTTCGACCAAGATTTCTAAGCATTTTATAATGATCTGAAACAGCTGTAAAAAAAGTTCGCTTCACATAATAAGGTAAATCGTATTTTTCGGCGGTGTCTTTTACAAATTTTGATAAGTTTTTGTAATGAACATGACTTATATTTGGAAACAAATGATGTTCGACCTGATAATTTAGTCCACCTATCATCCACGAAAAAATTTTGCTTTTTGGTGCATAATCTGAAGTGGTTAACAATTGATGAATGGCCCAATTATTTTCAATATTTCCATTATCATCAGGCAATGGAAAAGCAGATGTGGTCATAACATGAGCAGTTTGAAAGATTACCGTTAGAATAAATCCGCTTACAAAATGCATTGCAAAAAAGAAAATTAAAATCCAGTACCATGCAATTGGCAATACAAGAATTGGAAGAACTAAGAAAACGACATAGTAAAGAATTTTTGAAGAAATTAAATCGAGCATTAACTGATTGTAAGTCTTAGAGTTGCTTAAAGCAATACCGGTTTTTTTATACTTTAAAAGTTGGATGAAATCTTTCGTTGTAACCCAGGTTAACGTCATCAAACCATATAAAACCCAAGCATAAATATGCTGAAATTTATGTATTTTGAACAATGGTTTGTGTGGCGAGAGTCTCAAAACCGGGCCAGGATTAATATCTTCATCGTGTCCATCAATATTTGTAAATCCATGATGCATCGTATTATGTTGATGTCGCCAGTTAGCCGGATAACCTCCAAGAAAATAGAGCGATTTGCTTAACCAATGATTTGTTTTTTGGTTTTTTGAATAGCTTCTGTGATTCGCATCATGCATAAGGACCATTCCAACCCCGGCCATTCCAAATCCCATAATTACCCAAGAAATAAAAATAGCAAAAGGGGAAGAAATAATTCCGATAAGCATCAATAAAAGAGGCGCAAAATAGAGTAACGACATAAAAACGGACTTAATTACCAAATTGCTAGTTCCATATTTTGAGATGTTGTTAAGTTCAAAATATTCATTCACTTTCTCTCTCAATTCCATTATAAATTCAGGTTTGAGCTTTGGCGAGAATTTTATTTTTAAATTATTCATCTGTTTATAATTTTACGGTTTAAGGCCAGATGCTACATCCACGATAATCATCCGCCTGTGTGTCAAGATTGTTTAGTCGTGGATGTTTCATCTGTTTATAATTTTACGGTTTAAGGCCAGATGCTACATCCACGATAATCATCCGCCTGTGTGTCAAGATTGTTTAGTCGTGGATGTTTCATAACAATTTATTTTCGGCTTGCTTATTAATTATGAGAATTTTACCTCCATTCAAAGGATAATAACACTTGAATTCTTATGCAAAAATAATCAAACTTGGAGCGAGTTTTAATTTTTAATTTGTTTTGATTCTAAATAATAATATTCAAAAGCATTTGGTTATTCAAAATTAAGCAATTAGCAATACTTTTGTGCCCGATGAGTAATCTTGATGTGATAGTAGTAGGAGCCGGCCCGGCCGGTTTGTTGGCTGCCGGAAGAGCGGCGGAATTGGGCGCAAATGTGCTGATTTTAGAAAAAATGCGCCTTCCCGGTCGCAAACTTTTAATCACCGGAAAAGGACGTTGCAATATCACCAACGATGCGGCAATCAGTGAGTTTATTTCGCACGTTTATCCCAACGGACGTTTTTTAAGAAATGCTTTTTCTCAATTTTATTCAAAAGACATCCTAGAACTGCTCGAAAAATATGAAGTTGAATCGGTTTTAGAGCGCGGCGGACGCTATTTTCCGGCTAGCGATAAATCGAAGGACGTGTTGAATGCATTGCTGAAATGGATAAAAGAAAAAGGTGTTGAAATTGCTACAGATGCTCGTGTCGAAAAATTGATTGTCGAAAATAAAATCGTTAAAGGCGTTCTGGTGAACGGTCAGCCGCTCTACGCCAAGAAAGTGATTTTGGCTACCGGCGGGAAATCCTATCCGGCCACCGGGTCCACCGGAGATGGCTATAATTTGGTTGTCGAACACGGACATAAAATTGCCAAACCGATTCCCGCATTAGTTCCTTTGGAAACTGAGGGAGATGTGGCGCAACGACTGCAAGGCTTAAATCTGAAAAATGTGAAAGCCATTGTTTGGGTAAATGGGAAGAAAATGGGAGAAGATTTTGGTGAGATGATTTTTACTCATTTTGGTCTTTCAGGACCTATCATTCTTACATTGAGCAGAATAGTGGTGGCCGAATTTCAAAAGCAGAATAAAGTAGAAATCTCTATCGATTTGAAACCGGCTCTCGACGATCAAAAACTCGATTTGCGCTTGCAGCGCGATTTAAACGAACATGGCAAAAAAAGACTTGGAAATATTTTTAGTTATTGGTTGCCTTCGAGTATGATACCTGTTTTTCTTGATCTCTTGAATATCGATTCTGAAAAGGAATGTCATCAGGTTTCGGCCGTAGAGCGCAAACAAATTCGGAATCTACTTAAAAATTTGCGTTTTACCGTTTCGAACTATCGTAGTTTTAAAGAAGCCATTATTACCGCCGGTGGTGTAATTACAGATGAAATATCACCAAAAACCATGGAATCGAAATTGATTTCCGGGCTTTATTTTGCCGGCGAAATGATTGATTTGGACGCCGAAACAGGAGGCTATAATTTGCAAATAGCATATTCTACCGGATGGTTGGCGGGAAATTCGTTTGCAAAATAAAATAGCACCTTCTTGGAGGTGCTATCTGGTTTCTTTTAAACAGTCTTATAATCCGTTCGAATTTTAATACCGCTTTCGCGAATAACTATTATTTGATTTGGACTGATGACCATTCGTTGAATCAATTCTGGCACCTTTGCTTCTGCTTGTTTGCGGTCTGCGTGGAGGGCGAACTTGTTTTTTTGAAGGAACAAACGTTCCGTCGTCCACAAAAGGATGGTCATTTACAACGCTTATTTTCTGTTCAATCAGCTTTTGAATATCCTTCAAATAAGCTCTTTCCTCGCCATCGCAAAATGAAATTGCTGTTCCGCTGGCGTTTGCACGACCGGTTCGGCCAATCCGGTGAATATAAGTTTCCGGAACGTTTGGCAAATCGAAATTGATAACATGCGACAATTCTTCCACGTCGATACCACGAGCTGCAATATCCGTAGCAATCAAAATATTTGATTGGCCGCTTTTGAAATTGTCTAAAGCGCGTTGTCGGGCACTTTGCGATTTATTTCCATGAATAGCCGCTGCGTGAATATTGGTTTTGGCCAATAGTTTTACAACCTTATCTGCGCCATGTTTGGTTCGGGAAAAAATAAGTGCTGAATCAATTTTTTCGTTTTGCAATAAATGGATTAGCAATTTTGTTTTATCATCTCTGCCCACAAAATAGACAGCTTGCTCTACTCGTTCGGCGGTTGTTTGCTCTGGATTGATAGTCACTCTTGCCGGATTTCCTAATATCTTGCTCGATAAATCAAGAATTTCGGCGGGCATGGTGGCCGAGAAAAAAAGCGATTGCCTTTTGACTGGCAATTTTGCAATAATCTTTCGTATATCGTGGATAAAGCCCATATCTAACATATGATCGGCTTCGTCTAGAACAGAATATTCAATGTCTTTCAAGGAAACAAAACCCTGATCCATCAAATCCAACAATCGGCCTGGTGTAGCAATCAACACATCAATACCTTGTTGTAGGGCTTGTGTTTGAGAAAATTGTTTTACGCCGCCATAAATTACCGTGTTCTTGATTCCGGTAAATTTTCCGTAAGTTGTAAAACTGTCGCCAATTTGAACGGCCAGTTCTCTTGTTGGTGTGAGGATGATTGCTCTTATTTTTCTTTTTCCTTTTGCGTCATTCTTGCTTAGAAAAAGTTTCTGAAGGATTGGAATAGCAAAAGCAGCTGTTTTTCCTGTTCCGGTTTGTGCGCAGCCTAAAAGGTCTTTTCCTTGAAGTAAGAGCGGGATAGATTGTTCTTGGATTGGGGTTGGTTTGGTGTAGCCTTCCGTTTGAAGGGCTTTAAGAATAGGCTCAATAAGCCCTAAATTTTCAAATGTCATGTATTATTTTTAATGGCTGCAAAGATAGTTTAATAGTTTGGATATATCGGCTTTTATTGTTGAGCGTGCCAAATAACAACAAAAAAGAGATTCTGAAGAAAGATTGAATTCAATTCCTAGAAAAAATATATTTTCTTTTCCGACGACTTAAAGCTGGAACTCAAACTGTTATTTGAGAAGATTTTACCACGCTTAGTTGGGAATTGTTGTAGCCAACCACTTTAATTGTTTCGCCTTTATCGATAAACCCGACTTCTGCCACGGCATCGAAATAGTTGTTTTCGATTTTTATTTTTCCGGAAGGTCTCAAAACAGTATGCGCAACACCTTCTTTTCCAATCATTTTGGAATAATGGCTGTCTTTGATGCTAAATCCTGCTTCGTTTTTTTGAACTGTCATCAGGCTTAGTTCCCCAAAGCGATTTGTTCCAAACAATTTTTTTGTCAAATAATAGGAGAGAAATAAGCCGGCAACAGAAGCCACGCTCACATACAACAACGAAAGAATAAATTGGGTTAGGTTGGGCAAACTAAATTCAAAACCAATATTCTTCACTGTTGCCAAAGCAAGCGATAATAGAATAAACAGTATGCCTAAAACGCCACTAACGCCAAAACCGGGAATCACAAAAATTTCGATGGCTAATAATATCAAACCTACAATGAAAACAATGATTTCCCAATGTGCTGCCAATCCTTCTAAATAATGTGGTGCAAAATAAAGAATGGCTCCTAAAACTGCAGCTCCCAATGGAAATCCAATTCCGGGAGTTTGCAATTCGAAATAGATTCCACCCACTATCATCATGATTAAAATACCACTTACCATTGGATGGATTAGAAAGCGGATAATGCGGTCGGTCGCTTTTAAATGTTGTTCTTTTAAAGCGTCTTTGTCCAAATTAAGTCTTTTCAACAGTTCCGGAATATTTTTTACTTCAGCTTCGCAAAAGCCATATTTGATTGCTTCGGAAGTGGTAAATGTGAGTACCATCGTGGAATCGATGAGTCCAGGAACAACAATTCGTGGATCTACCATGGCTTGCGCAATTTGTGGATCGCGTCCGGTGGCTTCTGCTGTTGAGCGCATCATGCTGCGCATATACGATTGGTATTTGTCGGGCATCGCTTCGCCTGTTTGATTTACCACAGTGGCAGCGCCAATATTTGCTCCTGCAACCATATATATGCTATCACAAGCAATCGCAATCAAAGCACCCGCCGAAGCGGCATTGTTATCAATCAAAACATAAACAGGAATTGGAGAATCAAGAATTTTTGTTCGGATCGAATC
>DYSK01000108.1 GCA_020718315.1 Draconibacterium orientale | reverse complement strand
TATTCCTTAAAATTTCAACAGGATTCTCTCAACCCTGATTATATCCGTCAGGAAGATATGTTGCTTTTTTTTGGTCAAAATTTAAGTAAGTTTGTGAGCCAAGGGTATTATAGTTTTGATACCATAACACGTAAAATAAAATCTTTCGCTGAACTTCAGGGATTAATGGCTAACACAAGTAATCCGCCTCCTAAAACTGCGTTCAGGAGTCAAATTTTAAAAAAATATCCAAACGGGAAACTGACTTGTACTGAACATATTATTGATGGTACATTTTGGTACGAAGAAAGTTTGGATTTATTTAATTGGCAGTTAACAGGTGATACGGCTACCCTATATGGCTACAAAGTACAAAAAGCCACTACTGAATTTGGAGGCAGAAGTTGGACGGCTTGGTTTGCCCCCGCTCTTCCATTTAATGATGGGCCATATAAGTTCTCTGGTTTGCCAGGTTTAATAGTGAAAATCGCAGATAGTCGAAATCACTACGTTTTTGAATTTATTTCTATTAAAAAACCCTATAAAAAACTAATGATTGATTACGTGGAAAAGGATTTTATTAAAGCCACTAAAGAAGATTTTTTTCGTGCCGAAGACGCTTTCCGCAATGATATTATTACTAGGGCAAAATCAGCAGGTTTTTCTGGTGAGATACAACAAAGAGCTGCAAGAAATATGGCAAGATTAAATAATCCTATCGAATTAAAAAGAAAATAGGTGATTCGATTCTCAATCTATTTTACTAAGACCAAAAGAAGCTATTTTTACGGACAAGAAGGTAAACAAATGTTTAGGTCTAAATCAGCAGAAAATGAGTTTGTTAGCAAAAATATAAATGGGGGGGGGTGTAAAATACGTATAAATTTTTCCCCCACTGACAGCCTGTGTCAGTGCCATCAATTAGCTTTATTATGATAATTATTTTACTAACTTTAAAATTAATTAAAATGAAACGAGCCATGAGAGATTGCCTCACACAAAGGAGGATGACTAGTTGGCGAGTTCTGCCAAAGGCATCCCTTTGGGACATGTGGCAATTAAAAAACAAATTATAGACACATGAAAAAAATTATTTCAATGTTTGCTTTAGTGAGTTTATTTGCTTTTGCTTTACCCGCAGTATTGATTGCAGATCAGCCACAGGACTCAAATTGTCATGCTGTTAATTTTACTTGTGATGGTGAACCTGCCGGTGTAGTTGTAATCTGTGATGACGTTACAGAAGAAATGTGGGCTGAAATATTATGCTAAAAATTACTAAATACATGGACGCGAGATTCGCGTCCATGTATTTTACATTTTAGGTCATTGATTTTTAATATAGAACACACTTAACTTTTATAATATGAGAATGCTTACGTTATTAATTGTAGTAATTTTCTTTCCAATTCTTGTCAATGCTCAGTTTAATTATCCAATAAAAAAAATTGAATCAACAGATTATCTCATTACTTATTCGCTTAAATATCAGTCCGATTCATTAAATCCAAATTTTATTGAACAACAAGAAATGTTGCTTTTTTTGGGTCGAAATGTTAGTAAATTTGTTAGTGAAAACTTCTATATTAGGGATACTGTTGTGAGAAAATTAAGATCTTGGACAGAATTTGATGCTGTTATTGCTAGCCCTAAAAGCCAAGTTTCCCGTTCAGTATTTAGGTATCAGGTGTTTAAAAATTATCCAAGAGGGGAACTGACTTGCATCGATTATGCAGCCGATGGCGGATTTTTATATCTGGAGAGATTGAATTTGTTAGATTGGAAATTAACGGGAGATTCAGCAACATTATATGGTTACAAAGTACAAAAAGCAACAACAAATTTTGGCGGACGTAGTTGGACAGCTTGGTTTGCCCCTGATCTTCCGTTCAACGATGGGCCATATAAATTCTCTGGTTTACCTGGATTAATTGTTAAAATTTCTGATAGTCGGAATCACTACGTTTTTGAATTTATATCCATTAAAAAGCCCAATAAGAATCTGATGATTGATTATGTGGAAAAAGACTATATTAAAGCTACTAAACAAGATTTTTTCCGCGCTGAAGATGCGTTTAGAGAAGATATAATTAATAGGGCAAAAGCCGCAGGACTAAATGATGAGTTACAGCAACGAGCCGCACGAAATATGGCAAAAAAGAACAACCCCATTGAATTAGAAAGGAAATAAAATAATAGACTAAATTTGAATCCTAGATAGAAGGATCCAAAACACCTGCTAATTGTTTTACTCCACAGACTTATTTAATGCACTTTATGAGAATTTTTATTTCATTTGTTTTTACAATTCTATTTTCTCAAATTCTTGTTGGGCAGGCCAATATTCAGGGGCGTGTTGTAGATCCGGAAGGTGAAGCCTTGCCGGGCGTTAATATTCTGGTATATTTACCGGGAAATAATATAATGATTGCCTATGCTGTAAGCGATGCTGAGGGGCATTTTCAGACCCATGTTAAAAGCTTAACCGATAGTCTTGATCTTGAACTCAGCTCAATCCAATGCCGAAAGGAATCTCGGCGTATCGCCAATAGTTCACAAAACTTGCAATTTGAGTTGGAATATGATGTAAAGCAATTGGATGCCTATACGGTTATGGCAAAACCCATTGAGCGGCATGGCGATACAATTAGCTATTTAGTAAGTTCTTTTGCCAGAAAAGAAGATAGAGCTATCGAAGATGTTCTGCGGCGTATGCCGGGAATTGAGATAGAGCCTGATGGTAAAATACTCTATCAGGGAATGCCTTTACAGAAATTTTATGTCGAAGGACTTGATTTGATGAATGGTCGATATGGCGTTATCAGTAAAAATCTCCCTTATGGAGCGGTTGGCGCAGTTGAAGTACTCGAAAACCACCAACCATTGCGGATTTTAGAAGACAAGGTTTTTTCGCAGCAAGCATCATTAAATCTAAAAATGAAGCGCGATATTACCGCAACCGGAACGGCTAAATTGGGTAGTGGGCTAAGTCCTTTTCTTTGGGATGCTAATATTACGCCAATGGCCTTTACCAAGAAATTTCAGCTGCTGGCTTCATATCAGACAAACAATACAGGAAATGATATCTCCCAACAAATCAAAATGTTGTCATTAAACGATTTGCTTCAAAATGCAGCCCGTCCGAATGAAAACCCCGAAATGTTAAATATACAAACGGCATATCTTCCTAGCATTGATCAAAAACGATACCTCGATAACAACATACATTTATTCAATCTGAATGGACTGATGCGAATAAACCGAGACTTTGAACTACGGTCTAACCTATATTACATAAACGATTATCAAAAACAGGAGGCTTTGCTGCAGCGGATTCTTTTCACCCCTATTGACACCCTTTCGTTTACCGAGCATCTAAACAATCGACGTCATGATAATTATTTAATAGGCGAATTTACCGTAAGTCGGAATGTTAAGAAAAACTACTTGTCTAACGAATTGAAGATTCAATCGCGCTGGGACAAGCAGTTTGGTTTGGTTAATACAGAAACCGAAGAAATAGCACAATCCTTAAAAAATCCCCTAAAGTCTATTTCGAACGAATTGCGTTCGGTAAACGCATTTGGAAAAAAATTAATTGAATTTCAATCTTATATTTCATACGATCACAGTCCTCATAGTTTGGAAGTAAGTCCGGGGCAGTTTGAGGTCGTATTGAACCAGAATGAGCCATACATCAATCTGCTTCAGCAGATTGATTTGACTCGCTTTTTTACAGACCAATCTGCCGGCTATGGATTTGTGTGGAAAAGGTTTAGCTTCACCCAACGGGTTGGCATCGCTTTTCGTAAACAGATGCTGGAAAGTGCTATTTCAATCAATCAACAAAATGTAGGAAGTATAACCGGATCAGACTTTACGAATAAACTGGAAGGTCTGCATACAAATGCTTATTTTCAAACTGAGATGGAATACAAAAAATCAAATTTTACCGTCAAAGCAAAGTTGCCATATAGCTGGCAGCAGGTTAGCCTGAACGATTTTGGTTTAGCTAAAGGACAGAAAATGAGCCGGTTTTTATTCACACCTAGTTTATCAGCCAATTATAAATTTAAAAGTTTTTGGGAGTCGAGAGCATCTTGGCGTTATACCAACAATTTAGGCGATATTGGCGGGGTTCACTACGCATATATTCTAAAAAATTATCGAAACCTAAGCCAAAATGCAACACTTCTTTCAGAAACGTCCAGCCACGTTTTTTTAGCATACCTGTCCTACCGTAATCCCATTACGTCTTTGTTTAATACGCTAAGCTATGTTTATTTGCTAAGTCAAAATAACCTGATTTATAGTAGTATTGTTCAGGCCGATGGGACAAGCGTAATCCAAGCAACCGTCCTCCCCAATTCAGCAAATTCGCATAGCATAAATGGTCAAAGCACTAAGTATTATTCCTCTTTAAAATCCACCCTGGGTTTTAAGGCAAGTTATAACCTTCGGATAGGAACATCCTTGATAAATGCGTTTTTGTTTAATACCACGACTCATGTTTACAATTTTGCCCCTACCTTAAATATACGCCTCACCATTTGGTTAAATGCCGAATATGAATTAAATGCAAGCTATTTTCAAACCTATCTTGAAAAAGAAAAAAAAAGCGACATTTCTATGCAGCGACATCTATTTAAAATCTTTGCTTTTCCAGCTAAAAAACACCTCGTAAATCTTTCATCAGAATATTACAACTTACGTGGAAGCTCTAATTTATTTGCAGATTTGTTCTATCGGTACACCCTTACAGAGAAAAAGATTGATTTAGAATTGAGTTGGACTAATATTTTCAACACAAAAACATACACAACTTACCAAGCCAATGCTTTCACCATTTATGAATCCACGTATTGGCTTCGTCCATCGGCGGTTTTCATGTCTGTAAAATTTGGCTTTTAGTCGAGTTATAGCCGGGCCTTATTGAGCTTTTAGCATGTTCAATGCTTTGAATAGAAGTATTTAGCCCGATACTTGTTCAGAACGAACAGATATTCTTGATCTACCCGAAATTATAAGCACGTATCAAGACCAAAATTAATTTTCCGAAGAGCAATAAAATCGATTCCCAACAGATTATTTTCTTTAATTTTGTAACAAATCTCAAGGGGCTGAGATACCTGATAAAACCATTTTCAGGTTTGATAAACAATTGCCCACAAGAAATCTCAAAATAGTTTTGAGATCACGAAATACTGAATTGCAATGCAAAAAATATTATTGTTAGGTGCTGAAGCCATCGCTCAGGGTGCTATTGATGGCGGTATGTCGGGCGTTTATGCCTATCCCGGCACGCCTTCAACCGAAATAACAGAATACGTTCAGCATTATGAATTGGCCAAAGAACGGAATATTCACAGCAAATGGTCGGCCAACGAAAAAACAGCCATGGAAGCCGGATTGGGCATGTCGTATGCCGGAAAACGCGCCATGGTTTGTATGAAACATGTTGGATTGAACGTGGCTGCCGATGCTTTTATCAATGCGGCCATCACGGGAACCAATGGCGGTTTGGTGGTGACTGTTGCCGACGACCCCTCCATGCATTCTTCACAAAACGAACAAGATTCGCGCTATTACGGAAAGTTTGCCCAAATCCCCATTTTAGAACCTTCGTGCCAACAAGAAGCCTACGATATGGCGTATGTTGGCTTTCAATTGTCGGAGCGATTCCGGGTACCAATCCTTCTTCGGATTACAACACGTCTTGCGCATTCCAGAGCTGCTGTTGAACGAAAACCGCTGCTCGACCAAAACAAAATTTCTTTGCCTTCCAATCCGCATCAGTTTGTTTTGCTTCCCCATTTTGCTCGCGTTCAATACAAAGGATTACTGAATAGCTTTTCGGGTTTTATTGAAGATTCTGAAACATCGCCTTTCAACCGATTTACTCAAGGTTCCGATAAATCTTTAGGCATTATCGCCTTTGGTTTGGCCTATAATTACCTGATGGAAAACTTTCAAGATAAACCGTTTAATTTTCCATTATTAAAAATTGGCCAATATCCTATGCCACGCACCAAAGTAGAAAAATTGTTGACCGAATGTGATTCCGTTTTGGTGTTGGAAGACGGCTATCCAATTATTGAAGAATTGCTGAAAGGCTATACCGGCAAAGTAAATATCAAAGGTCGTTTAGACGGAACATTGCCTCGCGATGGCGAATTAAATCCGAATTTAGTTGCTCAAGCTCTTGGATTTGAACAAAAGAAAAATGAAAACCTACTCGACGATGCTGAATTAAAAGAAATTATCAAAGCACGTCCGCCCGCTATGTGTACAGGTTGCGGACATATTGATGCGTACAATGCTTTAAACCAAGCGTTGAGCAAGTATTCTGCCGGAAGAGTTTTTTCAGATATTGGATGTTATACGCTTGGCGCTTTGCCGCCATTCAATGCCATTAATTCGTGCGTGGACATGGGAGCCAGTATTACGATGGCAAAAGGAGCTGCCGATGCTGGTTTGATTCCCGCTGTAGCAGTCATTGGCGACTCTACCTTTGCGCATTCAGGAATGACCGGTTTAATAGACGCGGTAAATGAAAAATCGCCGATCACCATTTTGATTTCTGATAATTTTACAACAGGAATGACCGGTGGCCAAGATTCTGCCGCACTGGGAAAGATAGAACATATTTGTGAAGGAATAGGCGTTCATCCGGATCATATTCGGGTTTTTGTTCCTTCCAAAAAAAATCACGACGAAATGGTGCACATTATTGAAGAAGAACTCGCCTACGATGGCGTTTCTGTTGTCATTCCGCGCCGCCAGTGTATTCAAACAACACGCAATGTGGAATTGAACAAACGAATTACTGAATTAAATCTTCGCTAAACAAAAA
>DYSK01000010.1:19341-26891 GCA_020718315.1 Draconibacterium orientale | reverse complement strand
ATGGTTTTTTGTACCGGATACTACATAAGCACCATCGACAGCTATTGAAGAGCCCAATTCATCGCTGGTGGTGTGTTGAACATCAGGGAACTCGGTTAATTGGGCCACTTGCTCAAATTGGGCAAAGCCAGTAAAGCCCAAAAGCAAGAAAAGACTTAAAAAAAGGTAAAATTTTTTTTCCATGTTTTTTGTTTTAATTTGTTTTATAAATCCGTTAATTTTAAGGAAAAACAATTGACAAAGAGTTTTGTTTATAATCGTTTTTTCTTCTGATTTCAAACATAGAAAAGCATATTATTTGCAGGTGTTCAAAAAAACAATATCTTTATCCAAAATAACAAAAGCGCGTTAGCGCTTGTTATTTAAAACATTAGTCATGTTTGATTGATATTTTTAAACCTATTTTTGCTGTTTTAACTAGTAAAACTGATGGAAGAAATTAAAAATGCTGCTTTATTATTTTCGATTTTCGCTCCTTTTACTTGGATGGTTTCAATAATATTATCAGGCTTACACAAGACACCCGAAAAACGACATCTTATTTTTTTGCTGCTTGGCGCTACCATCGCCTATATTTTAACCTTTGCTAAGTTTAACAATCATTTGGGTTTTTATACGAATTTATTTCCCATACAAGCGCTGGTTGTTCCCCTACTTTTTCCCTTATTTTATCTGTATTTTAAAATTATCACCTCCGAAAAAATGGTTTATGATTGGAAATATTATATCCACTTTGTGATGCCTGTGATTTTGTCGCTATCTTATTTTGTTGTGAGTAAAATTTGGATGAATCAGGAAGAGGAAAGCAAGTATATGTACAGCATTTTGCATTCGCAACCTGAAACCGGAACTAAATTTGTGTTTGGCTATTATTTATATGGCTTTGGCCGCTTGTATTATTTAGTTTCTTCTATTTTTTATCTGATTTTAATCGGGCGTTGCTACGCACGTTATAAAGCTTTAATTATCAATATTTTTCCGAGCGATCAAACCAAAGAAGTGAATTGGATAAAAGGAGTAGGCATTTTATTTTTAGGCGTTGCTATTTTTAATTCGATTATCCATTATATACGAAACAACGATTTGGCTTCGCAAGACATGCTTATCGCTTTATCGTACACAACCTTTGGGAGTTTTTTTTGGATTGTAGGTTTGTTTGGGTTCAGGCAACCTCAAATTTACAATGCTCAAGTGGTTGAAAAAACAGAACTATTCCCCAACGATGTTCGCATTAGTAAGGAAGAAATTCACAATCATTTACTCAAGAGCAAAGCTTATTTGAATGCCGAGATGAATATTTATCATCTGTGCACAACGTTTAAAACCAATCGTACTTATTTATCGGCTGAGATCAACAATCAATTTCAAATGAATTTCCGAACGCTCATCAATTCCTACCGAATTGAAGAAGCCAAAACACTACTCGCTGATGCTAAAAAGAAGAATTTGATTCTTTCTTTTGAGCAAATTGCTACTGATTGCGGATTCAACTCCTACAGTTCATTTTTACGTGTTTTTAAATCTGCCGAAGGCCTTTCGCCCAGCGAATTTTACAGAAATCGTTCTTAAAAAGCACAAATGTAAGGGGTAATGGTTAGCATATTTTCATTCCTTTCGAAAGTGGTTGAGCTTATTCTTGCGTAGAAACAAAAAACAAGGAAAAATATTGCTTCTGAAATTCGCGAAAATCAATAAAACAAAAAAACTGAGATTCGCGGTCTGAATCTAATGTTTGCTTCTGAAAATAGATAAATGCCTCAAACGCCATTTAGATACCTCGTCAGCTTGCTGCGAGGAGATTAGTTTAAAGGTTGGATTTAACATAAAATTAATATTTAGGATATCTAACTTTAATTTTTAATTTTAATTTTAGAATGTCTATTTATGTTAATTTGCAAACTTAATTAAGGTTTATGGAAAATTTTTATCTGCTTTTAGTAATTGTTTTATTTGCATTGGCAATTAGTGATTTGGTTGTTGGTGTAGCCAATGATGCCGTCAATTTTGTAAACTCAGCTATTGGTTCAAAGACAGCAAGTTTTAAGATTATTATGGCCATTGCTGCATTGGGTGTTTTTGCCGGCGCCACCTTTTCGAGTGGGATGATGGAAATTGCCCGAAAGGGGATTTTTCATCCGCAAATGTTTACGTTTTCGGAGATTATGGTCATCTTTTTTGCGGTAATGATTACAGATGTTATTCTTCTTGATACATTTAACACGTTTGGATTACCAACATCTACAACGGTATCTTTGGTTTTTGAACTATTGGGTGCCTCAGTAGCCATTGCGTTGGTAAAAATATCCAACATTGAAGGAGGCCAAATTTTCGACTACATCAATACATCTAAAGCCATTGGGATTATTTTCGGTATTTTGTTTTCTGTTTTTATATCTTTTTTTGCTGGAGCAATTATACAATGGATTACGCGCTTTATCTTTTCTTTCGATTTCAAGAAAAATATGAAATACCTCGGCTCTATATGGGGAGGATTGGCCATTACGGCCATTACTTATTTTATTCTTGTAAAAGGGTTGAAAGGTTCCACTTATGCTGACCTTGTGCTCAGCAACGGAATGACTTTGGCTGATTGGTCGTTTGAAAATACCTTCTTAATCTTGTTTTCAAGTTTTGTAATTTGGACTGTTTTGCTACAATTATTTTCTTGGATTTTAAAGCTCAATATACCTAAATTTATCGTTCTTGTTGGAACATTTGCATTGGCGATGGCCTTTGCAGGAAACGATTTGGTTAATTTTATTGGCGTTCCGGTGGCCGGCTACGAATCGTTTAAAATTTTCCTCGCCAATCCGGGCAGTGATCCAAATGCTTTGCTTATGACAGGCCTTTCGGGAAATATTTCAACGCCAATATACTTTTTATTCTTGGCGGGTTTTGTAATGGTGGTTACTTTGTTTGTTTCGAAAAAGGCGCGCAGAGTAATTAAAACATCTGTCGATTTAAGCCGACAAAGCGATGGAGCTGAGCGTTTTGGAAGCAGTCAGTTTTCTAAAACAATTGTGCGCGGCACGCTATCGATGAACAATAAAATTAAATCGGTTATTCCGGATGTGGTTTTGCGGAAAATTGATCGTCAGTTTGATATTACACGCGGAGAAAATGCCGTCCTTGCCGAAGATGAAAAGCCTGCATTTGATATGATTCGTGCTTCTATAAATTTGGTTGTGGCCAGTGTTTTAATTTCGCTTGGAACATCATATAAATTGCCACTATCAACGACATACGTTACTTTTATGGTGGCTATGGGAACTTCTTTATCCGATCGCGCTTGGGGACGTGAAAGTGCCGTTTTCAGAATTACAGGTGTTTTGGCAGTTATATTAGGTTGGTTTTTTACGGCTTTTGCTGCTTTTACAGTTACTTTTATCGTTGCCTATATTATTTCATGGGGCGGCTTTTATGCTATCTTTGCCTTTGTGTCTATCGGAATTTATCTAATTACCAAATCGCATCTAATCTCTAAAAAAGAGCAAGCAGATGAAATCCAAAATGTTTCTGTTCTTTCCATGAAAGAACATTTAGGAATAAATGATCTTTATGAAACAAATAAACAGACCATAAGTCAATCATTTTCGATCGTTCGAGATATTTTGGAAGATACCATTCAAGGAATAAATACAGAAAATCTGAAAATGCTCAAGAGTGCCAGAAAGAAAGTGAAAGCGTTCAATCTGAGAGCAAAAGAATTGAAAGATGGCATTCAAATTGTCGTGCGGAAATTAGACGAAGAATCCGTCAATTCGGCACATTATTATGCCCAATCGCTCGACTTCTTAAGAGAAATGGCGCGTTGTATCAGCTTTATTGTGGAGCCAAGTTTGATTCATATTGATAACAATCACAAACCACTGGGCGAAATCCAAATGCAGGATTTGCACGAATTGCAACAACATCTGAATAATTTCTTGGCCGAAGCCGAATCTTTAGTGAAAGAGAACAACTTTACAAAAATGGAAACAGTTTTGTCGCTTCAGGCTCAGATTCTGAAAGATATAGACGGATATACAAGGGCTCAGATTAAACGATTGTCGAAACCAAAGTCAGGAAAACGCAATGCCAAACTTTTCCTTGATGTACTTGGCGAAAGTAAATCGCTCTTGCTTCACAGCGTGAATCTGCTGAAAGCTCACCGCGACTTAGCTATTGAAGCGAAGGTCTGCAAACCGAAAAATTAATGAATTGCATAGCCCGAGTCTGATGGATTCGGGCTATGTTTTTTTTGAGCGCACATCATTCTTGCCTTTCCTGAAATATCTTTTCTGATTTCTATCTGCTCATATCCGTTTGCTTGAAGTAGCTGGCTCAGCTCTTCGCTTTTTGATTCATTGATTTCGAAATAAATGTTTCCGTTTTCGACTAAATGACTTTTGGCAAACTCGACAATCTTTAGATAAAAAAGCAAAGGATTCGAATCCTTCACAAACAAAGCCCGGTTGGGTTCATAGTCCAATACGTTTTTTCTCATAAAGCATTTTTCGCTTTCCAATACATAAGGCGGATTGCTTACAATCAAATCTAGCTCAGATGAAAAGCTGGGTGCTGGATTTAGGATATCCAGAATAAAAAAATCTACTCGCGTTTTGAGCAATCGGCCGTTTTCCTGGGCAATTTTCAGTGCTTCTATCGAAATATCAATGCCTTGTACTGTTGCCAATGGTAGGTTTTTGGCTAAGCTGATGGCAATGCAGCCACTTCCTGTTCCTATATCTAAGATACGCAAGGGTTGTTTGTCCTTTTTCTTTTCTACTATCCAATACACCAACTCCTCAGTTTCTGGCCGGGGAATAAGGGTAAATTCGTTCACTTTAAATTTTAAATCACAAAATTCTGTTTCGCCAAGAATGTATTGAATGGGCTTTTCTTTCTTTAAATCTTTGATGGCAAAATTGAACTTTAATAATTCCGACTCGCTGACTGGTTTGTCGAGATCGAGAATAACCGCCGTTTTGTTCATTCCCAAATATGCCTCGCATAGTAAATAGAAAAATGATTGTATTTCTCTTTCTGGATAAAAAGGAGCCAATTCTGCTTTTGCAAACGCTAAGATGTCCTTCAAACGATTCGATTGTATTCTCATTTTACAAAATTTTGAAGCAAAATTAGTACAAAATGGACTGTCCAAACAAAAGAGATATTTCTTTAACTTTGCTCCTTAGCTCATTTCAATTTCTCTAATACGCATTTCATGGTCGATATTTTTTCTTTATTTCAAGAATGTAAGCTCAAAGGACAAGCCGCGGTCTTGTGTTTGATTAGTTTTACAAGTGGCTCCACTCCGCGTAAGATTGGCTCAAAAATGCTTGTGCATCCCAATGGAACAATTGATGGAAGTGTTGGTGGAGGAAAAATTGAACATCTTGTTATTCAGGAAGCATTGCTGATGATGAATTCATCTTCTTCAAAATCGGTAGATTACGATTTAAGTGGTGATGCAGCGATGCAATGTGGTGGAAAAATAACTGTTTATTTTGAACCTTCTCAAAGTAGGGCCAATCTGTATATTTTTGGAGCCGGACACATTGGGAAAATATTGGCTCGATATGCCAGCGAATTTTCTTTTCAGGTTGTTTTGCTCGACAACAGAGCAGAAATGACAGCCGAAAATCAACTGCCGGGAATCAAATATTTAAGTGGAGAATATGCTATTTTACTCCAAAATCTAAGTTTTACGGCCTCTACTTTTGTGGTTTCTACTACGCATAAACACATTCACGATGAAGAAATTGTAGAATATTGCTTGCAAAAGCCACACGCCTATATTGGTATGATGGCCAGCAAACGAAAAGCCGCCTTGGCTCGAAAAAAATGGATGGAAAATTCGATCTTAGACAAAACGAGAATAGAACAGGTGTTTGCGCCAATTGGAATTGATATCCATTGTGAAACTCCTGAAGAAATTGCCATTAGTGTTCTGGCGCAACTCATTGATATTAAAAATATAATCGACTAAAGAAGAAAATGGCAGAAAGCAATTCGACGATACAATTTTTACTGAACAACGAAATTCATACCATCGATTTTGATATGGATAAATCTATCAGTGCTACTACTACAGTTTTAAATTATGTTCGGCAGAAAGCCTATTTGAAAGGCGTAAAAGAAGGCTGTGCCGAAGGCGATTGCGGCGCTTGTACATTGGTCATTGCAGAGCTAAGCCAGCAGAATACTTTGCAATACAAAACAATTACTTCTTGCATTGTTTTTTTGCCTTATTTGAACGGTAAGCAGCTTTTTACGGTCGAATATTTGTCTGAAAATATAAATGGACAGACTGTACTTCATCCGGTTCAGGAAGCCTTAGTAAAAACAAATGGGAGTCAGTGTGGCTATTGCACTCCCGGGTTTGTGATGTCGCTTTTTAATTTGTATAAAAACAGCCAAAATCCAAATCGTGAAGAAGTGGAACAAGCACTAAGTGGAAATCTTTGTCGATGTACCGGATATCAATCTATTTTGGATGCAGCTTATTTGTTTAAAGATTTGCCGAAAGAAGATAAATTTTCCCTAATGAAAGAAAAACACACGCAAATATTACAGCATTTTGCTCAACAAAATACTGTTTTCTTTGTGCAGCGCGAAGATGAAATTTATTTTCAACCCCGTACATTGCAGCAAGCTTTGGAATATAAAAAGAAATACCCCGAATCGCTTTTGATTGGAGGTGCCTCCGACATCGCTTTGCTTAAAACAAAAAAGCATCAAAGTTTGCCGCATTTATTGGATCTTTCGCAAATCAAGGAAATTCAGAATATTGTTAAAACAGATGATTTTTGGGAAATTGGCGCCGGCGTTTCTATCGAACAGTTGCGACTTACTTTTCAGGAAAAATTCCCCTCGTTCAAGAAAATGTTGGATGTTTTTGGCTCACAACAAATCAGAAATATGGCCACGCTGGGCGGAAATCTTGGCTCTGCTTCTCCCATTGGCGATACATTGCCTGTTTTGATGGCTCATCAAGCCGAATTGCTGATAGAAACAGAGGGAAGCATACGAACTGAAAAACTAGAAGATTATTTGTTAGGCTACCGAAAAACAAGTCTGATGCCCGACGAAATAATTACGAAAATACGCTTGCCTTTCGAGGACGGACAAATAATCTGGTCAGAGAAAATATCAAAACGACGTGATTTGGATATTTCGACAGTGAGTGCCGGTTTTGCGCTTAAACAAACTCGCGATGGAAAAGTGCAGCGAATTATCCTGGCTTTTGGTGGAATGGCTGCCATTACAAACCGCGCTTATCAAACGGAGAAATTTCTGTTGGGAAAACCCTGGACACGAAAAATTGTGGAAGATGCTATGGAAGTTATGGCCGAAGAATTTACTCCAATTTCGGATGCCAGAGCAGAAGCAGAAGGGCGTAACATATTGGCAAAGAATTTGTTGTTGAAGTTCTACCTTTTTTCAAAGGTCTAACCCTACGAGGGTTTCAAACCGAGGGAAATCTCTAACCCTACGAGGGTTTAAAACCGAAGGAAATCTCTAACCCTACGAGGGTTTAAAACCGAAGGAAATCTCTAACCCTACGA
>DYSK01000010.1:0-19241 GCA_020718315.1 Draconibacterium orientale | reverse complement strand
GGAAATCTCTAACCCTACGAGGGTTTAAAACCGAAGGAAATCTCTAACCCTACGAGGGTTTAAAACCCTCGTAGGGTTGCAAGAAGCTCAAAAACCCTCGTAGGGTTTCTGGGAAGGACAAAACCCTCGTAGGGTCAATTTGCTGGTTCGGCTTAGTTTATCTAAAATGACAATAATTAAAATTTTCTATATCATCAAATAGTTCAATTACTTCTCTTCTCATTAATATTGATTCTTTTTCTGAAAGAATTGTATTGTATGATGAAAATCGCCATTCATTTGGCTTGTCCACCAGACGATGGTTAACAGGATTTTTATGAGTATAAATGATCAGTCTTTTTAAATAGTCCTCATTAGAAATTTGAATCCTTTTATATCTATTCGAAAAAAGACTTCCTTTTCTATGATTTTCTTTATTGAATGCTTGAGCATAGCTATTGAAAAAGTGTGAGAATTGTAAGGAGATAATTTTAGGTACGACATTGAAATTTTCGTCAGCTAATTTTTCGCCAACTCCTGCATTTTTAATTCGTTGGTATTCATTCCTAACTTCTCTTTCACTTTTAACTCTTATGATTAAATGAAAGTGATTGGGAATTAAACAGTAAGCATACACATCAACAAACGGTGACAAGTACTTTTTAAATCTCCTAAGAAAAAAAGAATAATTTTCTTCGGTCTTAAAAAGCAACTCCTTTCCAACCGCACGATTATAGATATGATAACTAGAATCCGCTTCCAATGGAGTTTTTGTATCTGCCATAGGTTTTATTTTAACCCTGCGAGGTTTTAAAATCCTCCAAGGGTTCGTGTTTTCGTAATTTACTGATGCATCGGCCTCAACAAATCATTAATAATCTTCACCGGATTAAATGTTTCAATCGGTACTTCCACAAAGAGACTTATCCAATCGGCCATAGCTCCATTCCAAAGTCCGGGCAATTCTTGTGCTTTCAGCTCTTTTCCATTTTTCGATTTGATGGAGATAAAACCTGTTTTTGAATCTACAAAATCTCTCAAATCGAATTTATTTCCTTTAAAATCATAAACTCCACATACCAAATCGACTGGATTGAAATGCGTGGCGTTTTTTACAATTTCGGCTTGCGCTGCATTCGAAAAATCAATCTGCGACGATTCTACAATTTGCAAGGATTCCATTCCGTTTTCGTCGAGGGTTACAAATGGCCCGCCACCCGGTTCTCCTTCATTTTTTACCATTCCGCATACACGTATCGGACGATTTAACATCTGATAAGTCCAATCCACTTGCTCCATCAGTTCTTTCGAACGTACATATTTTGGGACACGAATAAAAAGCTCACTTTCCATAAAATCGAAAATCTCTTTAAGGAGATCTTCATCAAAATCACCAATTTCGAGCGATTCCAAGTAGTCGAAAATAGAAAATTGAATTTCGATTAAATAGCTGCCAATCAGTTTTTTATAATCATAGGTTGCTTTTCGATGTTTGTCGGGGACTATGTTGTCGATGTTCTTTATAAAAATCAAATCGGCTTCCAATTCGTTTAGGTTTTCGATGAGTGCGCCATGACCGCCCGGCCTAAAAAGCAAAGAGCCATCTTCTTCGCGAAAAGGCTCGTTTTTTAGATCTACCGAAATGGTATCGGTTGAAGGCTTTTGTTGAGAAAATTGGATGTGGTAGTTTACTTTAAAAAGTTCGGAATATTTAGCGATGATTTTCGAAATCTCGTTTTCAAATTTTGCTTGATGTTCGGGCGAAACAGTAAAATGCAGATTCACATTGTTGTTTTCGTTTTTTCCATAAATGGCGCCTTCAATCAAATGTTCTTCAAGGGCTAGTCGGTTTCCATCGGGATATGCATGGAATTTCAATAATCCTTTGGGAAGTGTGGCGTAATCAAGGCCATTGGTGTCCAACATTGCATTCAGAATTGCTAAATAATTCTTTTGTTCCAGCTTGTTGGCGATTGCTAATCCAGCTGATTGCAATTTTTTTGCCAAATCCGGATAGAAAGCAAATTCGTGCAAATGTTCAAAAAAGTAGCCAATCGAATTAAAGTCGTTGTTGGCTTGCAAAGCGGTGGTTTTCCCGGCTAATAAATCTTCTCTAAATTCGAATAAATGCTTAAACATACGTGAAGCGGCTCCCGAAGCAGGAACAAATTTCAGAATCGTTTTTTCTTCAATCGATTCCTGATAATCCTCAATCAAACCTTGTACCTCTTCCGGCCCAAAGCATTTGATACCGTACTTTGGAGTGGCTGCCGATTTCAATCTGATGTAAGGAAATCCCGATTTGTAATTTTTTATCTGATCTTCAACTTGTTTTAAAGCCATTCCTTTGGCTTCTATTTGGGCAAAGTCTTTTTGAGTGAACATGGATTTTTTGTTTAATGAAAATGCGGTGCTGTCTGCTTTTCAAAAGTAAGAATAATTTAGAAATCCTTTTGGAGAACGAAAAAATATATACATTTGCAACGCAAAATTCAGTTTCGATTTTCATTAAAACATGACTGAATATTGAAAAATGAAGCCCAGGTGGCGAAATTGGTAGACGCACCAGCTTGAGGGGCTGGCGCCTGTATGGGTGTGCAAGTTCGAATCTTGTTCTGGGCACCATGCCTCAGCGAAAGCTGGGGCATTTTTTTTGAATCTTCAGTTTAAACCTAAATTAGGCGTTTTTATTTTTTTTTGAAATTCAATTCGCAACATCAAACCAAGTAGCAAAGCGGTACAAAAAATAGCTCGTATGGCATACACCGAGGCCAACAATCCTTCATTTGCCAGAAGCGAAATCAAAGGAGCCGTAAACAATGCAATCCAAATGTAAAAATCTTCGGTATTTTTCTTTTGATGAAGCATTCGGCTAACAACCGGAAAATAAGAAATCACCAGAATGCCTTGAACTGCAAAATTGGTTAGTATATGATTGTTCGAAAATGCCCAAAAGAGTATAATAATGCCTACAATGATCAAACAAAACAAGTCAAAACGATTGAATCGCGTGCTGCGGTCTCCCAGAACGAAAATGGCTGCGGAAACACTGACAACGAGAACAAGATCGGTTAAATTTAAGATATTATCGCTGAAACTATAATCGTCTTCGGCAAAATAGGTAAAAAGGCTAATCCCGGTAGCCAACGAAAAAAATGTCCACATAGCCAAAGAAGGCCTGATTCTTTGGCTACGAAGCAGGTAAATATAGCGTGCTAAAATAAAAACATTAATGAGTGAAATAAAAATGTTTATTAGAAATTTAATCGTCATTCGAAGCTTTTTTAATTTGCGCTAATTTAGAATTATTAATGGCTTGCTTGAAATTGCGCACTAAAAAAAGAGCCCAAATACAACTTTATGAAGGTTGAATTTGGGCTTGAGTTCGACAAATGAACGAATTATTCTGAGATAAATAATTTCAGCGTTTCCTGAATGCTTTCCGATTTAAAATGTATCAAATACATTCCTTTGCTATACGTTGGAAGATCGATCCGCTGCATCGTAGAGCCTTGCAGTGCAGTTCCTTGAACGTGAAACAACAAACGTCCGTTCAAGTCAGTCATTTGAATCTGATAAGTTTCTGTTTCGTCCAATTCAAAAAGCAAATTGGTGTAGTCTTTTGCAGGGTTTGGAAATATGCTGATGGTTGATTCTTCGAGTAAGGCCGGAATATCTATTTTGGCCGACTTCTGTTCGCGAATTGGACTTTCTCCAAAAGTGATGATCAGGTTTTTGGAATTCCAATTTTTAGTATAGAAAGTCAAATTTGTACCCAAATTATCTCTTACAATCAATTTGGTTAAGAGATTCCCGTTTTCAATCATCAAACTTAGATCCTCCGCTGGATTTCCAGTTCTATTCAACTGAATAAGAAGCGTATCGTTGCTCAAATAATAATCAAAATCGAGCGCTGTTCTATCCAGCCAATAATCGCCATAATCTTCAAAATTATAAGAGATCACGCCTTGAGGAAGACCGGCAATTAGGTTTTGCAGTGCCTCTAATTTCCATCCACGATTGGTCGATAGCAGTAAAACGCTCGGTGCATTGTTGGCTGCATTGCGTGCAATTACATCAGTCCAAACTGCAACAACTTGATCGATATTGGTGGATTCGAGCTTAATAAGCGGAGAAACATCACTTACAGTAAGTGGAATTTCTAATACATTGGTTTGGTGTCCACTAAATGCTTTATCGCTTCTTTGAAAATAGGGAAAATTTGTCAACACATTGTTGGCACTCACGGAAGAATTGAATGAATAATCCAAGTCGGCCATTACATTTATCAAATACGGATTGAAAGCCAAAGCACCGGCTCGAAAGGAGCGAATGCTTGTTCCAATGTCGTTTGTAAGCAAATTTTTCGAAACCTCCAATTCCCCATAAACGGTACCTGCTTCGGTAAAAGAGCCATTGAAGATGGGATGATAATTAAATGCGGTGTTTCCTGCTACACCCTTTGGAAATACGGAAGTTTTGGCAAAGTCGGGGAAATGTCCAACAGAATGACTTCCGATGGTATGATTTCGCTGAATCAATTCTTGAATCTTTTCGAATTTGCTCGCTTCGTAGTAAGCCGACATATTTAAATCTTTGAAATAATGCGTTGTCACAAAATAGTGCGCACTTATTCCTTCTACAAATTCCCAATTCGAAAAATAATGCATCGTATCGATAATTGTTCTGCTGTCCACATCGTGTGTAATCAAAAGAGCAGAAGTGGATTCTCCTGGCGAGCTGTGTTTGTAAACCGAAACAGTTTGGTTCTCGGTAAATATAGCGCGTAAAACCAGCATAAAAACATCGGTGGTTGGTTCAAAACCATTCAGGCTAATGCGTTGTGCATTGTAATCTTTGTCCAATAAATTTCTTAATATAATGTCTTGCCATTGCACTCCAAAAGCATAGGCTTTGCCTAAACCATAATTGTTTCGACAAACGGCTACTTTATTATCTTCAAAAAAGGCCAAAGGAGTAGCTGTGTTTACGGTATAACCTCTCGTATAAATCGATTTATAATAATCGGCTTTGGCAAGTGGAAGACTTTGTTCCATTGGATCGTTTATCCATTTCAATTCTTTTTGAGTAGCATATTGTACCCAATTTAACGTATAGCGGTATTGGTCTAATTTGGTTGTGGCAATTCCAAACAAACTGAACAAATCTGTATGCTTTACGAAAGGAGCTATCAAAACGCCTCCATCTGAAACCCAACTTTTTAATGCGCTTAGTTGTTCAGAAGAAAAAGTTTCCCAATCAATTTGGGAACTTAGTAAGATAAACCGTTCATTCAGTGCTTCTTCTAAAGAGGTTGTAATATGAAATGGAATGCCGGCTACTTGGGCCATTTGTTGTGCGCTGCTTAGATTTTCTTTGTTTGTTTCACCGTTCGTTTCCGTTAGATCGAGAATAGCCAAGCGTACTTTCGCTTTTATCGGAGCTGGTGGCGCACTGTATTCGGTGCTTCCAATTGCAAACAATAAGACATCGTTTTCTTTCCAATCTACAGAAGTAAAAAAGATTTCTTCGCCTGAAAGTTTGAAAATTTTGATCGCATTCAATTGTTTCCCGCCTTTAATTATCAAACTTTGATCCGCGCTAATGGAATCGTTGGTAAGCAAGTGGATTTGCAGATTGTTTTGGCTTACTGCATAATCAAAATCCAAATCTCTCCGTTGCAGCCAGTAATCGCCAAAATCGTCGAAAGCCATCGGTTTTACGGTATTTGGCAATGCGTCTATCAGCTTTTCTAAAGCTTTTACTTTGTATGATCTATTGGGATGAATTAACAAAACAGTCGGTGCATTGTTGTTATTGTTTTTTTCAACTACCTGAAGCCAATTGGCTGCAGCTTCGTCTATGGTTTCTTCGGTAAGACTGAGTGCTTTTGAAGCATCCGAAATCGTCATAGGCATTTCGTAAACGTTGGTTGGGATTCCACTGAATGCAGAACCTGTTCGTTGGCGATAGGGGAAATTAGTCAAAACATCGTTTGCACTCTGTGATGAATTGAATGCGTAATGAATTCTTTCCATGACATTGATTAGGTTCAGATTGAAAGCTAAATGACCGGCTCTGAATGAACGAACATTGGCTGCTAAATCGGCATTCAAAATACTTCTCGAAACTTCCAATTCGCCAGTCACGCTGCCGCCTATTGTATAAGTTCCATTGTTTCTAGGTTGGTAAGATTGAGGAGTATTGCCTGTTTCGCCTTCGGGAAAAAGCGTTCTGTCGGCAAAATCGGGAAAATGACCTACGGAATGACTTCCGAAAGAATGACCGTTTGCTTTTACTGCCAGGAATTTTGGAATGGCCGCTTCATTGTAAAAATTGCCCATCAATGCATCTGAAAAATAGCGCGTAGTAACAAAATAATGTGCTTTTATTCCCCGATTTGCTTCCCAATCGGAAAAGTAATACATAGAATCTATCCCAGTTTCACTATCTACATCATGCGTAATAAGCAAAGCCGATGTGGACGCTGCCGGAGAAGTGTGTTTATAGATGGCCACCGGTTGGTTGCTTGTGTACACCGCTCTTAAAAACAACAAAAACATATCTGTTGTGGGTTCAAAACCATTGGAATAAGTACGATGGGCATTGTAATCTTTGTTCATTAAATTGCGCAATACAACATCTTTCAACTCAAATCCAAGCGCATACGCTTTTCCTGTTCCAAAATTATTTAGCGTAATGGCAGCACTATTGTCTTCAAAAGCAGCTAAAACATTCGCTTGGGTTATGGAATAGCCTCGTGTATAAATAGAACGATAATATTCGCTATCGGCCAGAGGTAATTCTTTTTCTAAATCTTCATTTATCCATTGCATTTCTGCATAACTCGAGGTGGTGTTCCACCGCAACCAATAGCGCGTTGAAAGCGATATAGAGTTGGAGATGCCGAATAAATTGAAAAAGTGTTCGTTGCTAATAAACGGCGCAATCAAAATGCCGCCTGAACTTACGTAATCCGTAATTAAATCTATTTCTGCCAAGGTCAACGTTTCCGGCTTTAAAGGCGAAGTGACCAAAATAAATGGAAATCCGATTGCTTCTGAAGTATTTTTTGTAATTATATAGGGCATTCCGGCCACTTCGCTCATGTGAATGGCACTAGCTAAGTTTTCTTTGTTGATTTCTAAATTCCGTTCGCTCAGATCCAAGATAGCCAATCGATGCGTATGGCCGCTGGCGGCAAAGACGAAGAAGAATAAAATGGTTTGAATGGTGAACCGTTTCATTTTCTGATGTGTTAATTTTCAAGCACGAATGTACTTTATTGATAACTAGCTATCAATCAGTAGTATTTAAGTGAAGTGTGCGAACTTGTATGTGTAGGTATTTTGGGCGCTTTTGTGGAATCAGAAAAAACCGATTTCTCACTTTTTTTTGCAAGAAAATAGAATTTTGGTGTTCTCGACTGGCTCGAACTGGCGTTTGATATGCTGCAACAATGCGCTTGTTGCTAGTCGCATCGCGCTTGTTGTGATGACGAACTAGCCGAAATAGAATGCGAGTATTGAATGGATTTTTTGGTGCGCCGTATAAGTTGCATCAATTGAAAACGATTTCACGAATCAATTCTTTCCCAACAGATTTGTTTAAAGCGTGCATCAATCGGGTTTTTGTATACGCAAGTTCTTGCCGCAAAGAGGGCGACTTTAGCTTAACAAAAAGCACTTCTTTTTCGATAACCAAAGACAAGGTTTGTTCTGCAATAGATTTTCCCACAACGTTTTCCCATTCGCTCTTTAAGCGATATTCGTCGTATTGGCGCGAGATACCATAAGCGCGCAACAATTCGAGAAAAACCTGATTTATTTTTTTTTCGTTTGTCCTACTAAACTCGTTCATTGCCAATTTCTTCTACATTGCCTTGCACTACTTCAAACAAACGATGATCCAATTGTGTGGCGTCAAACAGGGCTTCGATTCGTTCTTTTTGTGTATCGGTAATAAATACCTGACCAAAATTTTCTTCACTAACCAGCCGAATCAGTTGACCAACGCGTTGATTGTCCAATTTATCAAAAATATCATCGAGCAATAAAATGGGTTTGAAGTTCTTGAGCTTTCGCATAAATTCGAACTGTGCCAACTTGATGGCAATGACATACGATTTTTGCTGTCCTTGAGAGCCGTATTTCTTTATTGGATAATCGTCGATCAAAAATTCCAAATCGTCTTTGTGTGCGCCCACACTCGTGTATCTTTGGGCTTTGTCTTTGGCCAAGTTTTCTTTGAGCAAATCGCTCATATTTGCCTCGTTGAGCGACGACAAGTAAATCAATTTTACACTTTCGTTTCCTCCGCTTATCAAAGAAAAATAATGCTGAAAGATAGGAATAAACTCAGTTACAAAATTTTTGCGCTTTTCGACCAAGACATGACCAAGCTGGATCAATTTTATATCCCAGATTTCGAGTGCAATGGAGTCGAAATAATGTTTGTCGGCAAAATTTTTTAAAAGCGCGTTTCGTTGAAGGAGTGCTTTGTTATAATCGAGCAGATTGTTTAGATAGGCATGGTCGAATTGCGCGATAACGCCATCCATATATTTGCGGCGTACATCGCTTCCGTTGTTTATTAAATCGCGGTCGTAAGGTGAAATCATTACTAATGGAAGAATGCCAATGTGATCGGCTAAGCGATCGTATTTTTTTTCGTTCAGTTTAAAATGCTTATTTTCATTGCGTTTTAATACACAACTCACTTTATCCAGCGCGTTTTTCTGTCGGATATATTCGCCATGAATGGCAAAAAAATCGGCTTGATGCCGAATGTTCTGCGTGTCGATAGGATTGAAGTAACTCTTGCAAAAAGACAAATAATAGATCGCATCGAGCACATTGGTTTTTCCGGCTCCGTTTTTTCCAATAAAGCAATTAATTCGAGGCGAAAATTGTATTTCTGCTTTTTCGTAATTCTTGAAATTACTGAATTTAAGTTGTTTAAGATACATAATGCCTTTTTCTATGCTGATTCAAATATATGAATATTGAGCAAGAATCGAGTAACTATTTAGTGTAAAACCTGAAATTATTCCAGCAACATTTTTTTTAAGTGAATGGCCGTTTCTTGCAAAAGCCAAATAGGAGTGGTGGCAGCTCCGGAAATTCCTACTTTTTGACCAGACTTAAACCATATTTTCTTCAAATCTGTTGGTGAAGTTATAAAAAAAGAATTTGGCAATTTGCTTTTGGCAATTTTAAAAAGCCCATTTCCATTTGAACTTTTCGGGTCGCTTACAAAGAGGAGTAAGTCAATGTTTTTTAAAAACAATTTCAATTGTATATCCCTTTTGGCCATTTTCTTGCAAACCGAATTTACAATTTTCAACGGAAATTGTTCAGTTTGGTCTGCCTTTCTTTTTTTCTTAAAAGCGGCAATAAGTTGGCTGTAATCGGATTGAAATTTGGTGGTTTGCGAAATAAAAACAGTAGGTTTGGCTGTATTGATGGTTTCTAAATCTGCCGGGTCTCGAAGAATATATGTTTTATAATTACTATAGGCTTTTAGGCCTATCATTTCTGCATGATTGAGATCCCCATATAAGAGCAATTGTCCATTCACTTTTTGCATTCTTGCACTTTCTTTGGCTACTCTTTTCTGCAATCTTTTTACGATTGGACAAGTGGCATCGATAATTTTTACTTCAAAAGCATTGGCAATTCGGTAGGTCGAAGGAGGCTCTCCATGAGCACAGAAGAGTAATTTTTTTTCGCTTTGCTCTACAATTTGGCAATGTCCAATGCTGTTCAATCCTTTGTCTTTGAGGCGAACTATTTCTGCTTCGTTGTGAATCAGATCGCCTAAGCAAGTCAACTCCTTTTCTTTATCCAAAATATCTTCTGCAAATTGTATGGCACGGCTTACTCCAGAACATGAACCGGCGCCGGTATCAATGATAATTTCTATGCCCATAAAAGCTTGAAAATCCATTTAGTATAAAAATATGCGATTTAAGTTTTGATTGTAAATTTAACATTTAATACGAAGTTAATCAATTCAGCATTCAAAACTCTCTAAAGAAAGCTTACAATTTTTTCTTCGATTGATTTTAAATGGATGTTTCTGTGTACTTTTAGAAATATTTTAGATTATTCGGGTTTTTGGTAATACTATTTAGAAAATGGCGATTGAAATTGAACGTAAGTTTTTAGTAAAAGGCGAATTTAAATCTTTTGCAAAAGAGCAATTGTTTATCAAACAGGGCTATCTTTCTTCTGTTCCCGATAGAATTGTTCGTGTGAGAATAAAAGGCAAAGAAGCTTTTCTCACGGTTAAAGGAGTTGGAAATGCCAGTGGACTTTCAAGATTTGAATGGGAAGTGGAAATTCCGATACCTGAAGCAGAACAAATGCTTCAATTGTGCGAAGCAAATTTGATTCATAAAACACGTTTTTTGATTGAGTTTGAAAATCATACCTTTGAAGTGGACGAATTTTACGGCGAAAATGAAGGCTTGATTCTGGCCGAGCTGGAACTGGGTTTTGAAGGGGAAGAATTCGAAAAACCCGATTGGCTTGGCGATGAAGTGACGAATGATTTAAAATATCAAAATTCCATGTTGTTAAGAAATCCCTTTAAAAAATGGTAAAAAGCTCAGAACCAAAAATACGTGGACTTCGTTCCTTGCGAATGATGATGCAAGCCGGTAAATACAATTATTGCGCCTGTGGAAGAACCGAAAACAATCCATTTTGCGATGGTTCTCACTACGAAAGTACAGATATTAAACCTATTTTGGTTGTTTTTGAATTTCAGCAGGAAGTCAAATGGTGCGATTGTAGAAATAGTAAAAACCTTCCTTTTTGCGACCATTCTCACCGCAATTTGCCCGGCAATAAGCCAAAATAATTTTGCTGATTGAAAACCTCAGTCGAATCGCTGCTTGGTGCTTGGTGTTTTTTGCTATTCGTCTCGAGCAAGTAGAGCCGCAAAAAAAAACACCCGAATTGATAAAACTAAATTGATCAATTACAAAACAATAAAGCGTATTACTTCACCTTAAAATCGAACATTTCTTGATTTTCGATAAACCCTTGTAAGCGGTCGCCAATGGAAATTGGTCCCACTCCGGCCGGCGTTCCGGTATAAATCAAATCGCCAATTTTCAAACTCACGAATTGAGAAATGTAGGCAATAATTTCGTCGATACTGAAAATCATTTCTTTGGTATTGCCGGTTTGGCGAATTTCGTCGTTAATTTTTAAACTGAAATCAAAATTTTGAATATCGGTAAAATGCGTTTTTGGAAGAAATTTTCCCAATGGAGCGGCATGATCAAAGGCTTTGGCAATTTCCCAAGGCAACCCTTTTGCTTTTGCCGAAGCTTGCAAATCGCGCGCCGTAAAATCGATGCCTAAACCAATTTCTTCGTAATAATTTGATGCAAATTCTTTCTGAATATGTTTACCTACTTTACTGATTTTTACCACCACTTCCACTTCGTGGTGGATATCATCCGAAAAGTCGGGATAAAAAAAAGGATTGTTTTTTTGCAACAAAGCCGTTTCGGGTTTCATAAAAAAGACAGGTTGTTTGGGAACCGGATTGTTCAGCTCTTTGGCGTGGTCAAGATAATTCCGACCGATACAAATTATTTTCATCTATTTTTATCTTTATTTAAAAGAAGTTGAGCAGTACAATTCAAAATTCAAAATTCCCCATTCAACCTTCAAAATTCCCTATCAACATTCAACATTTACCATTCAACATTCAACATTTACCATTCAACATTCAACATTTACCATTCAACATTTACCATTCAACATTTACCATTTCCCTAAAATAATTTCATATTGCCTAAATTGCTATTTTTTAATTTCAATTTGGTCATCACTTTTTTTGTTGATAGTGGAAAGTCGCCATTCATCATCCAATCATAATAAGAAGGTTCTTTTTTCAATACCTCGCTCACGAGTTTGCCTTTGTGTTTTCCAAAATTGATGATTTCTTGGCCGTGTTCGTTGTAAAGAATAAACCCAATCAGATCGGCCGATTTATTTGCTTCCGAAAAAGCGGACAATGCTTGCATATCGTTTTTAACGGGTTGGCTAATATTTCCGTTTTTGTCTTTAAAATCTGCTTCGGCATAACGGTCGAGTTGTGCTTTTAGAATTTCGTAAGTTGCTATGGTATCCGCTTCGGCACTGTGGGCATTTATTAATTCTGCACCACAATAAAATTTGTAGGCTGCAGAAAGCGTTCTTTGCTCCATTTTGTGAAAAATATTCTGAACATCAATCAATAATCTATTTTCGATGTCGAAGTCAACATCGGCACGTAAAAACTCTTCTATCAAAAGTGGAATATCGAATCGATTTGAGTTATAACCGGCCAGATCGCAATTCTGCAAGAATTCGTGCAATCCTTTGGCCAATTGCTTGAAAGTGGGCTCATCTTTCACATCTTCATCAAAAATGCCATGAATAGCCGAAGTTTCTGGTGGAATCGGGATTTCAGGATTTATTCTCCGCGTTTTGATTTCTTTTTTTCCGTTGGGATGAATTTTTACGATACTTATTTCTACAATGCGATCGGTGGCCACTCTTATTCCGGTTGTTTCGAGATCGAAGAAAGCAAGGGGACGTTTTAGGTTTAACTCCATTTTGTATTTTTTGCTTGGCAAATGTAAGGAATTTACTGTTTTTGTAACATAGAAAAAGCCGGATTCGTTTTCCTTTCCAGCTTTTTATTTTTTGAAGAGTTTTGTGTTCTACTAATCGCTAAAAATACTTTTCTGTAGCTGATCGAACACCAAGTAGAATTAGATACTTTGGTTTATATCAAAATGTTCGAGGTATTCGCGCAATCGCTTCAAATACATTCCTGCTAAAGCTCCATCAACAACTCTGTGGTCGTAGGCCAACGAAAGAATGACAATGCTGCGGATTCCAATGGTATCTCCTTCGGGTGTTTCAATTACTACCGGACGTTTTACGATTGCTCCTAAGCCCAGAATGGCCACTTGCGGTTGGTTGATAACGGGCGTTCCAGTCAAGCTGTCGAAGCTGCCAAAATTGGTAACAGTAAAAGTTCCACCGCTTATTTCGTCGGGGACTAGCTTATTGGCTCGTGCGCGAGTAGCCAAATCGTTCACGGTCTTCGTTAATCCTATCAAGTTCTTCTGATCTGCATTCTTGATAACGGGAACAATCAAGTTTCCATCCGGTAAAGCCGCAGCCATTCCAATATTTATATTCTTTCTGAAAATAATTTTTGTTCCATCAACGGAAACATTGATAGCCGGATAATCGCGCAACGCTTTGGCAGCTGCATCAATGAAAATGGGCGTAAAGGTGATTTTTTCCCCTTCGCGTTTTTGAAATCCATCTTTTACTCGGTTTCTCCAATTTACAATTTTCGTTACATCGGCTTCGATAAACGAAGTTACGTGTGGAGAAACGTGTTTCGACATCACCATGTGATCAGCAATCAATTTGCGCATACGTCCCATTTCTTCAATCCGGTCGCCCGTCGAAGCAATCACCTCGGGAGTGGGTGTTTTTGCTATGGGTGTCGATGGTGTTTTTTCGGTCGTTGTGGCTTTTGGCGCTTTCCTATTTTCTAAATAATTTAAAAGGTCTTGTTTGTTCAATCGGCTGTCTTTTCCGCTACCGGGGATTTTTTCCAATTCATCAATCGAAATATTTTCTTCTTTGGCTATACTTCTTACATGTGGCGAATAGAACCGGCCGGAATTGCTATGATGGGAAGAATCCGCATTTACAATCGCTGTGATTTCGTTCACCGTTGCTTCTATATGTTCGCCTGTTACCTCTATTTTTGGAATGTTCGCTATTTCCGCTATGCTTGGTTTTTCCTGCTCGTCGCCGTCCATATTGATGATTCCGATGATGGCACCAACAGGAACCACTTCGCCTTCGGCAAAAAATATTTCAGTTAAAACGCCATCCACGGGAGATGGGATTTCTGAATCTACTTTGTCGGTAGCAATTTCCAAAATTGCATCATCTTCTTCAATTTTATCGCCTACATTTTTTAACCATTTGGTAATAGTCGCTTCAATGATGCTTTCGCCCAATTTGGGCATGACAAGTTCAAATTTCGCCATTGTATTTTTTTATCTTGTTTATCAGTATGTTACTGAATGTTAATATTCGAAATTATTTAGCGCAAAGATACAAAAAAATAGTAATATGGAACAATTCTAAATAATCAAATTGAAAATAAAAAAAGCCGTTTGGTTTTCACAAGCGGCTTTTTGTAGTTTATTTATTCGATAATGGTATTCCAAGCATGCTTGTCTTCCAACTCGCCAAGCTGGATTCCCATCAGGGTTTTGTACAATTTTTCTGAAATAATACCGGGCTTTCCATCGTTGGAATATTCCCAGCTTACATTTTCAGATCGGTCGAAGATTTTTCCGATAGGCGAAATAACGGCAGCCGTTCCACAGGCACCTACTTCGTCAAAAGTGTGTAGTTCTTCCACAGCAACAGGGCGCAGTTCCACATTCAATCCAAGGTTGAGTGCAATTTGCCGCAGGCTCATATTCGTAATCGAAGGCAGGATTGTTCCGCTGTCGGGCGTGATGTAGGTGTTTCCTTTTATTCCGAAGAAATTGGCAGGGCCGGCTTCGTCGATGTATTTTTTTTCTTTCGCATCAAGGAAAAGCACCGCCGAAAAACCTTCTTTGTGTGCGCGATCGGCAGCTCGCAGCGAAGCGGCATAATTTCCGCCTACTTTGATATGACCCGTACCCAAAGGAGCGGCTCTATCAAAGTCCCTTACCAGTTGCACATTTACGGGCTTGAAACCTTCTTTGAAATAGGGGCCAACCGGACTTACGAAAACCACAAACATATATTCCAAAGCGGGTTTTACTCCAACTTGAGGCCCCGAGCCGAACAGCAAAGGACGAATATACAAACTTGCACCCGTTCCATGCGGTGGGATAAATTTTTCATTTAGCTTGATAACGCTCGAAATAGCTTGAAAAAAAAGTTCATCCGGAACTTCGGCCATCATAACGCCTTGCGCTGAGCTACGCATTCTTTTGGCATTTTCTTGCCAGCGAAATAAACGAATTTTCCCATCAATTCCCCTAAAAGCTTTCATGCCTTCAAAAGCTTCTTGTCCATAGTGCAATCCTGTGGCGGCCATGTGAACATTTAAAGTTTCAGAAGTGGATGTTTCCAATTCACTCCATTGACCGTTTTTGTAATAAGCGCGAACGTTGTAATCGGTTTTGAAATATCCAAAGGGCAATTCGCCCCAAGCTATATTTTCCATATCGTAGTTATTAATTAATAATTTGTAGGGGCAAAAGTACGAATAATTTAGGACATCTCCCTTCGATTCTTCTATTCGGCATGATTCTAAAAAAGCCTCGAAATGAGGTGATGGAGGCTTATTTTGCAAGCAAATTAATTATTTCGAATAAATTGTGCTCGAATGTTTTATTTTTGATTGCCAATACGCAAGCCCATGTATATTCTAAAATGGATAAAATACAATTTAACATTTAAACAAGCGGCAGGAACTTCGAGAGGTGTTTTGCATACCAAGAGCACCTATTTTCTGAAAATTTGTGACGATTCCACACCGGAAATTGTTGGATTGGGCGAGTGTAATTTATTTGCCGGATTGAGTTCGGACGATAAGCCGGATTATGAATTGGTTTTGAATAAAGTTTGCAAAAATGTAAATTTTTATGTTCAACATTTGGATGCACTCAAAGAGTGGCCAAGCATTCGGTTTGGACTGGAAATGGCGCTAATTGACAAACAACAAGGAGGAAACCGATTGTTGTTTTCGACGGATTTTACAAAAGGAACTGAAGGCATACTCATCAACGGATTGATTTGGATGGGTGAGAAGCGTTTTATGAAAAATCAGATTCGGGAAAAATTAGAACAAGGATTTAGGTGCTTGAAGTTAAAAATTGGTGCCATCGATTTTTCGGACGAATTGGAATTGATTCGGACGGTACGTGAAGAATTCTCGTCGGATATTTTGGAATTGCGTGTGGATGCCAATGGCGCTTTCGAACCTGCCGAGGCGCTCGAAAAACTTAAAAAACTTGCTGTATTTCAGATTCACTCCATTGAGCAACCTATTCGGCAAGGTCAACAGCGTGAAATGAAACAATTGTGTTCACAATCGCCCATTCCGATTGCTTTGGATGAAGAACTGATTTGCGTGAAGGGTTCTGGAGAAAAGGAACATTTATTAAACGAAATTCGGCCTCAGTACTTGATTCTTAAACCAGCTCTGCTTGGTGGTTTTAGCGCAAGTCAGGAATGGATAGAGCTTGCCGAAAAGCAAGATATTCCATGGTGGATAACATCGGCCTTGGAAAGTAATATTGGTTTAAATGCGATTGCACAATGGACTTATTCGCTGCAAAGCAAAATGTATCAAGGATTGGGAACTGGGCAGTTGTATTCGAACAATGTGAAAAGTCCTTTGCTGATTGAAAAGGCTCGGCTGTTTTACAAACCGCAAAGCGAATGGGATCTTGCTAATCTAAATTTTAAGTGATGAAAAATCTTTGGACTATGTTTACAAATCTGAGATTGAATGGGCTTTTCTACAATCAAGTCGATTTAAAAACTCTTGCCCAACAGAAAATTTCGGATCTATCGGTTGCCTATTGGGAAAAAGCAATCTTTCAGTTTATTACAGATTGGCTTGCAGAGGTGGATTTTGTGGAAGTTAATACGTCGGGTTCAACGGGAAAACCAAAAAGAATCAGGCTGGAAAAAAACCGGATGCTTGCCAGCGCAAAAGCGACCAATTCCTTTTTTTGTTTGGACGAATCAAAAAATGCATTGCTTTGTTTGTCGAGCGATTTTATTGCCGGAAAAATGATGATCGTTCGCGCTTTTGTGGGCGGTTTCGATTTGCATTATCTCGAACCAAAAACAGAGGTTTTATTCAATAACAACTCAAATTTTGACTTTGTTGCCGTAGTGCCCATGCAATTGGAAGCTGTTTTTAAGTCGAATCAACGAGAAGCATTGAAGCGATTCCGAACACTTATCGTTGGCGGAGCTGCATTAAATGAAGCAATTGTGAAACAAATTGCGGAAGTTACAACCGAAATTTGGATGACTTATGGCATGACCGAAACCATTAGCCATATTGCTTTGAGAGCCATAAACGGCTCACAAAAATCGGAACAATTCATCGCTCTGGATGGAATTTCTATAGATGTAGATCAGCGGGATTGTCTGCGAATAAATGCGCCTACTTTGAACTCACAAACTATCCAAACGAACGATCGGGTGGAATGGATCAATAACAAGGAATTTCGCTTTTTGGGGAGAATTGATTTTGTAATCAACTCGGGTGGGATTAAACTTTCGCCTGAGCTGTTAGAACAAAAAACGGCTCCTTTTCTGAAATTCGAATTTGCTTATAGCTCATTGCCAGATGCCATTTTGGGCGAAAAACTTATTCTGGTTATGGAGCAGAAAGCCATGAACACGTTTCAATCTGCGGAATTGAAAAATGACTTGGAGGAAAATCTTGAAAAATTTGAACAGCCCAAGGAGATTCGTTTTGTAGCGGCTCTGCCTCGAACAGAGAATGGCAAAATCGATCGAAAGGCGCTGCAATTGCTCATCGCGTCTAGATAAGATATACCTCTCGTTCTATGAGTAGTCCATATTTCCCCATTATTTTTTGCTGAATATCTTGAGAAAACTCAAGGATTTCCTTTCCGCTTGCTTCTCCAAGATTGACAATAATAAGAGCCTGGTATTTGTGAATCCCTACTTTTTCTTTTGAATAGCCTTTCAATCCGGCATTTTCTATCAACCAGCCGGCAGCCAGCTTAAAAAGTTCATTTTCCAACGGATAAGCCACTAAATTTGGATATAATTGTTTCAGATTTTCGTATTTCTCTTTGCTTACAATTGGATTCTTGAAAAAACTTCCGGCGTTTCCCATTTCTTTTGGATTGGGCAATTTGCTGGTTCGAATCTGAATGACGGCTTGCCTAATCACTCCAATGTTGAGATTTTCGAAAGTCATTTTTTCCAATTCTGCTGCTATATTTCCGTATTCAATTTTGAAGAAAGGAAATTTGTTCAGTTTTAAAATGACAGCGGTAATGATGTATTTGTCTTTCAACTTCTGTTTGAAAATGCTGTCGCGGTAGCCGAATTGAAGTTCTTTTAAGTAGAACCGATGCAATTTCCCACTATCAATTTCGATGGCTTCAAGGGCATTGAAAATTGAGGCCAACTCCACTCCATAAGCTCCTATATTTTGAATGGGTGCAGCGCCAACTGTTCCCGGTATGAGCGACAAATTCTCTGCTCCGGCATATTTGTTCTCCACACTCCACTTTACAAAATCGTCCCATATTTCGCCGGCGGCAACCTTAATCCATACGTATTTGTTGTTTTGATCAATCACGTCGATGCCTTTGTTTTGCATCCGAATGATGGTTCCTTCAAAATCTTTCGTGAACAGCAGATTGCTTCCTTTGCCAATGGCCAAATAAGGTTTGCTTTTGTCCAAGGTTGTTTGAACAAATGCTTGCGTCTCTTCTGTTGAGGTTAAATTTACAAATGAGTTGCATCTTGCCTCAACACCGAAAGTATTGTAGTTTTTAAGCGAACTGTTTTTTTGAATATCCATCAGATTTATTTTCGGTGAATGTATTTTCCGCGGGGAGGTTTTTCGGACAGGTGATCGTTTTGAAAAACAATATAACCACCTTTGATAACGATAGCCGGTTTGGCATAAATCAGCTCATTGGCGTAGATGTCGATATCGCTTTTTGAATAAAGCTTTTGTTGGCCAATGGATTCTGAAACCGGTCTCAGGATCACTAAATCGGCATCAAAATCGATTCTAATTTCTCCTTTGTTTTCCAGTCGGAAAAATTGAGCCGCTTGTGCAGAAACTAATTTGCTGAATTCGATCATACTTACTTGGTTTGTATGAACAAATGCAGCATGAACCATCGCAAGCCGATGTTGAATTCCGCCAGCTCCATTGGGTATTTCGCTAAAATTGGCGGCTGCGTTTTTTTGTTGAGTCGAAAAAGGACAATGATCCGTGCCAATAGTGAGCACTTGTTTTTGGACGATTCCGTTTAGAATCCCTTTTCTATTTACTTCGGAACGGATGGGTGGACTCATTACAAAGCCATTGCTTTGGCTTTTTTCCTTTGCATACACCGAATCGTTGAAGGTGAAATATTGTGGGCAAGTTTCGGCATAGATGGGAATCCCGTCTTGGTTTGCTTGCTGAATTTTGTTCAGCGATTC